>CAKPDP010000003.1 GCA_934149105.1 uncultured Bacilli bacterium | reverse complement strand
TCTAGATGGTGGTAGTAAAATTACTGCTAGTAGCACAGTTAATGTAACTAATAATCAAACTATTTATGCTAGATGGGAAGATAATATTGCTCCTGAATTAACTTTAGTTAATCCTTACAATGGCGAGTGGACAAATACTACTTTTACTGCTAACTATCAATTTAGTGATAGAGGAACAGGAATCAATCCTAGTAGTTTATCTTGGAGTACTGATGGAGGTTCTAGTTGGGCTTACATAAGTAATAATAGTACTGAAAGTTATGCTGATACATGGACAGCTGAAAGAAACAGTAATGTTTTAATTAAAATATGCGATTATGCCGGTAATTGTACGCAAAAGTCCATGGTAGTTAAAATAGATAAAACTTGTCCTACTATGGACATAACAAGTACCAGATACGATAGCAGTTTTTCAGAAGCTCCTCATGCCATAACCACAACCTTTTATGATAGTGGAAGTGGTATTAACATTGATACCGCAGGCTTTAATAATTGTTTCTCTGGAAATGATAATTCGATATGCTGTAGCCAAAAATCATGGTACAGTAGCTCATCACAAGTTAGTGAATATCGAGTTGGAATATATGATAATCCTTATGAATTAAATTTCCAAACTAATAGAACTAATACTATATTTTACAGAGTATGTGACTATGTCGGTAATTGTAGCTATTATAGATATAGTTGTGCTCAAAAAAGTAAAGTTGCCCCAAATTGTAGCTATGTAAGTCATTCTAACAGTTGTGGTACTTAAAGAAGCTATTACCTATAGTTTCTTTTTTAAACCTTTAAAATCCTTTTCAAAAGATATTTATTAATACTTAAGAATATGTTATAATACCTATTGCGTAGGTGGGTTATGGAAGAAGTCAAATTAAATAATTTTATAGAAAAATTAAGCACAGATAAGGAAATTACCTTTGAATTATATAATGCTATATATAAAATAAAGTATTTAAATAAAAAATATTATATCATTCAAAATGGTATGAATATCTGCTATGAATATGACAAAATAGTAACACTATTTAAAGAATACATGGTATATGGAAGTTCTCTAAAAGATAATTTTACTAACATAAGAATTATTAAATAAATTAAAATAAAGGTGATAAATATGGCTCTAGATAAAATTAGAAATTTCAGTATAATCGCCCATATCGATCATGGTAAAAGCACTTTAGCCGATCGAATTCTGGAATATACTGGTACTGTTGATAAAAGAAAAATGCAAAATCAACTCTTAGATAGTATGGATATTGAAAGAGAAAGAGGTATAACTATTAAACTTAATGCCGTTAGGCTTAATTATAAAGGTTATATGCTAAATCTAATAGATACCCCAGGACACGTAGATTTTTCTTATGAAGTATCTAGAAGTCTTGCCGCCTGTGAAGGTGCTATTTTAGTTGTCGATGCCAGTCAAGGTATCGAGGCTCAAACTCTTGCTAATGTCTATTTAGCTCTTGAAAACAATCTTGAAATTATACCAGTAATTAACAAAATAGATTTACCCAATGCTGATGTTGAATTAAGAAGTCAAGAATTAGTTGATACTTTTGGTTTTAAAAAAGAAGAAATAATTTTAACTAGTGCCAAAACTGGTACGGGAATTCCTGAACTAGTTGATGCTATAATTGATAGAATTCCTGCTCCTAGTCATGTTGATGATAAATTAAAATGCCTTATCTTTGATAGTTATTTTGATCCTTATAAGGGTGTTGTTGCCTTAGTAAGAGTAGTATCAGGAACACTTACCAATAAAGACCGCATTAGAATGTTTACTACTAAAGCTAGTTACGATGTCGTTGAATTAGGTTACCACAATCCTGAAGTAGTTCCTGTCGAAAAATTAAATCCTGGCGAAGTAGGCTATATAACTGCTGCTATTAAAAGCATTGAAGATGTTAGAGTAGGAGATACTATAACTCTCGATAATGACCCTTGTACTAATGCTCTAGAAGGTTATAAACCTATGAAACCAATGGTCTTTTGTGGACTCTATCCTATAGATTCTAAAAAATATCCTAGTTTAAGAGAAGCTCTAGAAAAGTTAAAACTAAATGATGCTTCCTTAACTTTCGAACCAGAAACCTCTAGTACTCTTGGTTTTGGTTTTCGAACTGGTTTCCTTGGCATGCTTCACATGGAAATAATAATTGAAAGAATTGAAAGAGAATTCAATGTTGAATTAGTGGCCACAGCTCCCTCTGTTATCTATGAAATAAATTTAACAGATAATTCTATTATCCACATCGATAATCCCAGTGAAATGCCCGACAAGGTAAAAATAAAATCCATAAAAGAGCCTTATGTTAGATGTAATATCTTTGTTCCTAATTCTTACGTTGGTAGTATTATGGAATTATGTCAAAACAAAAGAGGAACCTATATAGGTATGAATTATATCGATAAAACAAGAGTTAACATTCACTATGAAATGCCTCTTTCGGAAATAGTCTACGACTTTTTTAATAAATTAAAATCCAGTACCAAGGGTTATGCTTCCTTTGATTATGATTTAATAGGCTATAAAGAAAGTGATCTCGTAAAAATGGATATTCTTCTAAATGGCGAAGCTGTCGATGCTCTAAGTATTATTGTTCATAGAGATTTTGCCTACAATAGAGCCAGAATAGTCGTAGATAATTTAAAAAAGATTATTCCCCGTCAAATGTTTGAAGTCCCTATTCAGGCTGTTATTGGAAGCAAAGTAATCGCTCGCTCTGATATCAAAGCTATGCGTAAAAATGTTTTAGCTAAATGCTATGGTGGTGACATTACTAGAAAAAGAAAATTATTAGAAAAACAAAAAGAAGGTAAGAAAAAGATGAAACAAATAGGTCATGTTGAAATTCCTAGTGAGGCCTTCTTATCGGTTTTAAGAGTAGATGAAATAGAAGAAAAATAACTTAATAACCCTAAAATTAGAAAGAAGTTGATAACATGAATTTACCAGATTTAAAAGAAGCTAGAATTAGAACTAATAACAAAACTGTGGTAAAAAGAAATGATTATAAAATAACCCCCACTGTAAAAGAATATCTTCAAGGAAAAAATTACCATATTATTACCTATGGCTGTCAGATGAATGTTCATGATAGCGAAAATTTTAAAGCTATTATGGAAGATATGGATATGAAAGAAATACCCAACATGGAAGAAGCCGATTTAATTCTCCTAAATACTTGTGCTATCCGTGAAAATGCTCACAATAAAGTAATGGGGATGTTAGGAAGAATTAAACATTTAAAAGAAAGTAATCCTAATATCATTACCGTCTTAGCAGGGTGCATGGCCCAAGAAGAAGTAATAACTAAAGAAATAAAAAATAAATACCAATGGGTAGATTTAGTAATAGGAACTCACAATATTCACAAACTACCAATTTATTTAGAAACTGTTTTAAAAGAACATAAACAAAGCATCGAAGTATTTAGTGTTGAAGGCGATATCATCGAAGGAATACCTGCTAAAAGAGATTCTAAATATAAAGCTTGGGTAAATATCATGTACGGTTGTGATAAATTTTGTACTTACTGTATAGTTCCCTACACCAGGGGCAAACAAAGAAGCCGTCTCCCAGAAGATATAATATCAGAAGTTCAAGAATTAAAAGACCAAGGATATCAAGAAGTTACTTTACTTGGTCAAAATGTTAATGCCTATGGTAAAGATCTAGATCTAAACTATAATATGGCCAATTTATTAGAAGATGTTGCTAAGACTAATATTCCTCGAGTTAGATTTGTTACCTCTCATCCTTGGGATTTTACAGATGATATGTTAGATGTGATAAGTAAATATAAAAATATTATGCCTTATATTCATTTACCACTTCAATCAGGAAGTACCAGGATTTTAAAATTAATGGGTAGAAGATACAGCAAAGAAGAATATGTAACTCTATTCAATAAAATCAAAGAAAGAATACCTAATTGTGCTATTAGTACGGATATCATCGTTGGCTTTCCTGGAGAGACCGATGCTGATTTCCAAGATACCTTAGACTTAGTCAAAACTCTAAAATATGATTTAGCTTATACTTTTATTTATTCTAAAAGAGAAGGCACACCCGCTAGTAAAATTGAAGATAAAACTCCTATGATAGTCAAGAAAGAACGTTTAGCTAAACTTAATCAAATAATTAACAAGTATGCCCTAGAAAATAATTTAAAATACCAAGATAAGATAGTTAAAGTACTTCTAGAAGGGCCTTCTGAGAAAGAAGGTAAATTAATGGGCTATACCGAAACAATGAAATTAGTCAATGTTTCTGCTCCTAAAGAATTAATAGGGCATATTGTTAAAGTAAAAATAACTGCTGTCAAGACTTGGAGCTTAGATGGAGAAGTAGTAAATGATTGATAATAAAATAGAAGAATTATTTAAAGAAGTTAAAAGTTCTAAAGAATATCAAAATTATAAAAATATAGAAAGCATTCTCCAAAAAGATAAATCAATTAATAAGTTGATAAACGAAATAAAAAAATTACAGCAAAAATCTGTCAATTTAGAATATCATCATGACGAAAAATATAAAGATATTGATAAATTAATTGCTGAAAAAGTAGAACTTTTAAATTCTAAACCTGTTTATCAAGAATATTTATCTAAAATGCAAGAACTAAATAATATTTTATCTATGTCTTCTAATATGATAGAAAATTATCTTCAAGATAAAATTAATTAAAAAAATAATAAAATTATTAAAAAAGTAATTTTGTTCTAAATTACTATCTAAAAGAGTTTAATAGTTAATATTAAAATCCCCAAAAAGTAAATTTCTGGAGGATTTTTTCATCTAGACATAATTTTTAGTAATTTGTTTCCAATCTCATATTATAGTATCCTTAACCTGAAAGGAGAAATAATATGTTAGATAAAGATATAAAAATAAACTTTGTATACGAATATTCTCTAGAAAAGACTATTCTTGAAAATATTTCTATTCTAGCTAAATTAGTAAGTACCCTAACCACTATTGATTATAAAGAGATATTATCTAGTTTAAGTACTAATAAAAATTTAATTTATATAAATAATAACAAATTATCCAGTATTTTAGATATTCATATTTCCAATAAATATTTAATTAATTTAAGATTAAATTATTATAATAAAAATAGTCTTATTGGTTCTAGAGATTACTTTGATAAGCTGGTTTTAAAATATTCGTCTACTAAATTAAAAATAATTCAAATTAATATTAATGTTTTTGATCAAAAAACAGAATTATATAATTATGTTCAAGAAAACATTAATGAAAATACTATTTACTATTTAAATACTACTCAATGTTTATATAACTACAACAAAAATATTATAGGTAAAAATAAAATGGTCTTTTGGGGAGCTTTAATAAAAAATAGAAATAAGGATATAGAAACTGAAATAGCTTCAAATATATTAAATTCTCAAGAAATAGAAATATTAAAAAATAATTTAAATACATTTTATAACCAAATTATTGAATCGCCAAGTAAAAATTAAACTCTTTATAAAGATTATTTTTATTACAATTATCTTCACCACTTACTTATTATTTTAAAACATTTCTCTTCTAAATATTCTTGTCTAGCATTGTTTCCCTTTCTAAAACATTTACAACTTTTTTGTAAATATTTTAGAGCATTACTTCTGAAATTTCTAAACTAATCATAAAAATAGTGGAAATAGCCTTAAAAAGTGCTATAATATAGTAAAGAAAGTGGGAGTTTTATGTATCATTTTATTGGAATTAAAGGTACTGGAATGAGTGCCTTAGCTATTATCTTAAAGCAATTAGGCTATTCTGTAGATGGAAGCGATGTTGACAAACATTTCTTTACAGAGTCTGGCCTTATAAAAAATAACATACCGTTTAATTCTTACAATTCTAAAAATGTCACAGCTGATCAAATAATAATTCAAGGAGCATCTATTAAAAATGATAATCCTGAAGTTCAACAGGCTAAAGAATTAAACTTAAAAATATACTTTTATAACGAAATGGTAGGGGAATTAACCAAAAAATATAAAACAATTTGTGTAGCTGGCTGTCATGGTAAGACTACAACTACTGCCATGCTTGCTCATGTTTTAGAAAAAGAACTAGGACTTAATTACTTAATAGGTGATGGTACTGGGTATGCTAATCCTAAAAACGCCTTTTTTGCTCTAGAGTCCTGTGAATATCAACGCCATTTTTTAGCATATCATCCATATTATGCTATTATTACTAATATCGATTTAGATCACGTTGATTATTACAAAGACATAAATGACGTCATAAGTGCTTATGAAAGTTATGCTAATAATGCTGAAAAATTAGTGATAGCCTATGGCGATGATCCCTATACTAGAACCATGAAATTACGAAAAGATATAATTTATTATGGCTTAAAAGAAAATGATGATATTTATGCTAAAAATATAAATTACACTAAAGAAGGGATTAGTTTTGATGTCATAGCAAATAATGAAAAATATGGTCACTTTGATCTGCCAATTTTTGGAACCCATCAATTGTTAGATAGCCTTGCCGTCATAACTATAGCCTATTTAGAAAAAGTTTCATCACTTATCGTTAATAATAATTTTCAGAGCTTTACTGGTGCTAAAAGAAGATTTACTGAAACCATAGTTAGAGATAGTGTGATTATAGATGACTATGCTCATCATCCTAACGAAATAAAAAGCACTATAGATGCCATCCATCAAAAATATCCTCATAAAAATATTGTCGCTATTTTTGGACCACATACTTTTACTAGAACTAAAGAATTTGCTGATGATTATGTGAAAATCTTCAATCAAGTTGACCATACTTATATCTTAGACATTCACCCCGCTAGGGAGAAACAAGAAGATTATCCAGATATAACTTCGGATATTATTATTAACAAACTATCAAATGGTGAACACATAAACTTAGATGAGTATTCTAAACTTTTAAAACATAAAGGTAGTGTCTACGCTTTCATGAGTCCTAATGATATTTCAAAATTAGAAATAGATTTAGAAAAAGAATTAAAAGGAGCTTAAAATATGAGTAATAAAATTAAAACTATAATAGGAGTTATAATTGTCATTATAATTTCTGTAATTGTATTAATCTTGTTTAATACAAAAACTGAAGATGGAACTATGTTGAATTTTGTCGGAAAAGATTATAAACAAGCCCAATTTTTCGCTGAGCAATATAACTTAGATTTCAATATCAATTGGGAAGATAATTCTCAAGATGAAGGCATTGTTCTTGCTCAAAATATTAAAGAAGGTACTGTTGTTAAAGAACACGATAACTTTATCATAACTGTATCCAAAGGTACTAATTAATGAGATTTAGAGCCAAATATTGTCTCTTTTTCTTCTGAATACTTTATAAAATATTAAGACAAGGATGTGAAATACATGAAAATAAAATACAATTTATTGCACCAAGATAAAAATTGCCAAGCTAGATATGGAACATTAAAAACCAATTATGGAACCTATGAAACTCCAATGTTTATGCCTGTTGGAACTCAAGCTACTGTAAAGACTTTAGATGTAAGAGAATTAAAAGAAATAAAATCTGGAGTGATTTTAGCCAATACTTATCATCTTTGGCTAAGACCTAGCGAAGATATCGTTGCCAAAGCTGGAGGACTACATAAATTTATGAATTGGAATGGCCCTATATTAACTGATAGTGGTGGCTTTCAAGTCTTTTCCTTAGCTAAACCTAAAGATATTTCTGAAGAAGGAGTAAAATTCAAAAGCCATATTAATGGTGAAAGTCTCTTTCTAACTCCTGAAAAATCAATTTACATTCAAAATCAACTAGATAGTGATATTGCCATGAGTTTTGACGAATGTCCCCCTGCAAGTGCTAGTTATGAATATATGAAAAATAGTGTTGAGAGAACCATACGATGGGCTAAAAGAGGTAAAGAAGCTTTTAATAATCCTAACCAATCTTTATTCGGAATTGTTCAGGGTGGTTACTTTCAAGAACTTCGTAAATATTCTGCCATCGAAACTGTTAAATTAGATTTTGATGGTTACAGTATTGGTGGAGTTGCTAATGATAGGGAATCTAAAGAAGATATGTATAAAGCCATCGATTATTCTATACCATATTTGCCGGAAAATAAACCTCGATATTTAATGGGAGTAGGGGAACCAGAAGATATTTTTGAAGGAGTAATGCGTGGTATAGATATGTTTGATTGTGTTCTACCAACTAGATTAGCAAGACATGGTCATGCCTTCACTTTAGATGGCAAGATTAATTTAAAAAATGCTAAATATAAAGAAGATTTTACTCCCGTTGATGAAAATTGTGATTGTGAATGTTGCAAACACTATACTAAAGCTTATATTCGCCATTTAATAATAGCCAACGAAACTCTTGGTCAAAGGTTATTATCCATTCATAATCTAAGATTTTTAATTTCAATCACCGAAAATATTAGAACTTCCATAAAAGAAGATAACTTTTTGAATTACAAAAATCAATTCTTGACTAGATATAAAAGTAAAAAGGAGATTGCTAATGCTTCAAAATAAGATAGTTTTAATAACAGGTGCTACTGGTGGAATAGGGACTGCTCTTTGTAAGAGTTTTGCCAAAGAAAAAGCTACTATTATAATAAATTATTTACAAAATGATATTGAAGCCAATAAAATAAAAGAACAATTATTTTCCCAATATCAAACTGATAGTATGCTTTTAAAAGCCAATATTAGTGATGAACAAGAAGTAAAAAATATGATTGATAAAATTATCGATAACTACCATAAAATTGATGTTATAATCAATAATGCTGGTATTGCTTTTGATAGTCTAATTGAAGATAAAACTAGTATATCTTTTCAAAAAATACTAAGTACCAATTTAATAGGACCTTTCTTAGTTAGCAAATATGCTTCTAAATATATGCCATCTGGTAGTTCAATTATTAACATAAGTAGTACTAATGCTATTGATAGTTACTATCCTTATAGTTTAGACTATGATGCCTCCAAAGCAGGATTAAATAATTTAACTCACAATTTAGCTTGTGCATATGCTCCTAAGATCAGAGTTAATGCTATTTGTCCAGGATGGGTAGAAACAAAAATGAACCAATCCTTAACTAAAGAATTTAAAAATAAAGAACTATCAAAAATTCTTTTAGAACGCTTTGCTACTCCAGAAGAAATAGCCAACGTTGCTTTATTTCTTGCTAGCCCTAGTGCTAGTTATATCAATAGCAGCATCATCAAAGTCGATGGTGGAATTAAAATAAATTAAGAAAGAGGACTGTCATATGAAAAATACAAATAAAATTTTATCATTGAATTCTCCAAAAGCCACTTCTAAACCAAAGACCAAAACCAAAAAAATCTATCATACTACTAGCTTCCAAAAAAGTAGTCGCCTATATAATCGTAAAAATGATGGGAATTATATGGATTGGAGGAAATGATACAATGAATAATATCAGAGAACTAGTTGCTACATCTGAACGAGAATTACAAACTATTTATAAAAAGATAGAAGAGCAATGTGAAAAAAATAGTTTCAAAGTTTTAGAAGCTTTCTGGGAAAACAATGTTAGTGAGAGTTGCTTTAATTCTACAACTGGTTATGGGTACAATGATTTAGGACGCGATACCATTGAAAAAGTCTATGCTTCCATTTTTAAAAGTGAAAGTGCTTTGGTAAGAAGTCAATTTATTTCTGGATCACATGCTCTAACCGTTGCCCTATTTGCTTATTTAAGACCAGGTGATACCCTTTTATCTATAACGGGAAAGCCATATGATACTCTAGATGAAGTAATCGGCTTAAGAGATAATCCTAGTAGTCTTAAATCTTTCAATATCAATTATGATCAAATAGATTTAGTAGATAATGATTTTGATTATAATAAAATAGAAGAAGTATTAACAACTAAAAAAATAAAATTAATTGAGATCCAAAGAAGTAAAGGTTATTCTACCAGAAAAAGTCTTACTATTGATAAACTAGAAAAAGTAATTACTTTTATTAAAAAAATTGCTCCTAATATCATTATAATGATCGATAATTGTTATTGTGAGTTTGTTGAAGACAAATGCCCAATTGAAGTAGGTGCCGATGTTATGGTTGGATCACTTATTAAAAATTTAGGTGGCGGTCTAGCCCCTAATGGTGGTTACATTGTTGGTAAGAAAGAGCTTGTCTCTTTAGCTGCTGAAAGATTAACTTTGCCTGGTGAAGGTAGTGAAGTAGGGCCTTCTTTAGGTTTAAATAGAAGTATTCTTCAAGGACTATTTATGGCACCTCATGTTGTTTCTCAATCCTTAAAAATAGCCACTTTAACCAGTAAGGTTTTAGAGAAATTAGGATATAAGGTTGATCCAAAATATGATGAACCTCGTGCCGATATCGTTCAAAATGTAATTTTTAACGATAAAGATAAATTAATAAAATATTGTGAAGGCATTCAAAGTGCTTCACCTATTGATGCTAATTCTAAACCTATCCCTGATGATATGCCAGGCTACGATGATCAAGTGATTATGGCCGCTGGAACCTTTATTCAAGGATCATCAATAGAGCTTTCTTGTGATGGACCTATAAGACCCCCTTATATTGCCTACCAGCAAGGGGGATTAACATATGAATATGGTAAAATAGCCCTTATCAAAACTTTAGAAAACTTTGAAGAAAATAAGTAGCCTCAATTTACAAATATTTTAAAGTATGCTAAAATAAAATTATAAAAAGGAGAGTTTTATGGAAACAATTATTAATAATACTGAAAATAAAATGCAACATACAATAAAAAATATGGAGGAAAGATTTGTAAATGTCCGTGCTGGTCGTGCTAATGCTAGTATCTTAGATGGAATTATGGTCTCTTACTATGGTGTACAAACTCCTATCAAGCAACTAGCTAACATAACTATCCCTGAAGCCAGACAATTGTCTATCAAGCCTTATGATAAAAGTTGTTTAAATGACATTGAAAAAGCTATTTTTGAAGCTAACATTGGCCTAACTCCTAATAATAATGGAGAATCAATTTTCTTGGTTATTCCCGCTTTAACAGAAGATCGTCGAAAGGAATTAGTAAAGCAAGTTAAAGAAATTGCCGAATCTGCTAAAATTGCCTTAAGAAACATTAGACAAGAAGCAAATGCTGAATTAAAAGAAGCCAAGTTCCCTGAAGATGAAGAAAAAAGAGGCAACGAAAGAGTTCAAGACTTAATAAATAAATACAATAAAATAATTGATGAAAAATTAAAAATAAAAGAAGAAGAATTAATGACAATTTAATAAAATTAAATTAAAATTATAAAACAGTGACAAGGAAGTAGTAACATAGACATATTATTTTAAAGAGAGTTAGTGCTGGTGTAATGCTAATAAATAATACCATGTGAATTCACCCTTTAGTTTTATTGGTAACGCGTTATAGTTTTAAGTGTATAAGTAATTATAAAAAAAGGTGGTACCGCGGCCTTAAGTCGTCCTTTTATCAGGTATCACCTTTTTATTTAGGAGGTAAAATGAATTACAACATAGATTATTTATTACAATACGTATCGCATCCAGAATTAAAAGAAATAAAAAGACGCTACAACGATTATACCCTCAAGTTCTTAGAAGATGATAGAGTTCAAGTCTTAAATAATATTCGTTTTTTAATAAAATATGGCATAAAAAATATTAATGAGTTAATAGTCAAAGACCTAGAAGAATTACTATTAAATGAAAATGAATTTCAGCACAAAATAGAAAATTATGAAAAAACAATGACTAAATCTCAAGTGATAAACATGTTAGAAAATATATAGAGAGGTGACAATAATGAACGAAGAAAAAATTAATAAATTAATAGAAGAAATAAATATTTCTCTTTCTCAAGCTGATACTTTAGCAAAATTAAATGATTTAAGAGTATCATACATGGGTAAAAAAGGTAAAATAACTGAACTTTCTAGTCTTATGAAGACTATTCCTCAGGAAGAAAAGAAAACTGCTGGAATGCTACTAACAAAAGTTAGAAATCACTTTCAAGAACAATACGATACTAAAAAGGAAGAACTAGATACTCAAGAATTAAATCATAAATTAGAACAAGAAAAAATAGATATTTCCCTACCAAGTACCAAATTTACTATTGGTAGTCCTAATATCTTAGAAAAACTAATTGAAGATGTAGAAGAAGTATGCATGTCAATGGGATATGATGTTGTTGATGGGCCTGAAATAGAAGAAGATAAATATAATTTTGAAATGTTAAATATTCCCAAAGGACATCCTGCTCGTGATGCCCAAGATACTTTTTATCTTAAAGGTGAAGAAATTCTTTTAAGAAGTCAAACTTCTCCTGTTCAAGTAAGAACTATGCTAAAAGGTCATGGCCAAACACCTATTAGAATGATTTGCCCTGGTAAAACTTTTAGGAGAGATGATGATGATGCTACTCATAGTCATCAATTTATGCAAATAGAAGGTCTTTTAGTTGATAAAAATATAAGCCTTTGTGATTTGAAAGGAACTATCGACGTTATAGTTAAAAAATTATTTGGAGAAGACATTGAAACACGTTTTAGACCAAGTTATTATCAATTTACTGAGCCTTCTGTTGAAGTTGATATTTCTTGCTTTAAATGCAAGAAAAAAGGTTGTAATATCTGCAAGAATACCGGCTACATAACCGTTTGTGGTGCTGGGATGGTTCACCCTAACGTTTTAAGAAACTGTGGCTATGATCCTAAAGAATGGTCTGGATTTGCCTTTGGCTTTGGAGCCGAAAGATTAGCTATGTTAAAATACGGTATCAATGACTTACGTGTTTTTTATCAAATGGATTTAAGAGAATCTAAAATTTTTGATAGAGTGGAGGAAAAATAATGATTAGCTTAGAATGGGTAAAAGATTATATAGATATCAGTAACGAAGACTTACACGAACTAGCAGTTAAAATAACTACTGCTGGTATCAATGTCGAAAAAGTAATTACTAAACACATCGACAATCTTGTGATAGGAAAAGTAGTAGAGTGCTATGATCATCCTAATAGTGATCATCTTCATATTTGTAAAGTTGATATTGGAACTAGTATTGTTCAAATTGTTTGTGGTGCTCCTAATGTCAGAAAAGATATCAAAGTTTTAGTCGCACTCCCTGGAGCCATTTTACCTGGAAATGTTAAAATCCAAAAAGGACTTATCCGTGGCGAAGAATCTAACGGTATGCTTTGTGCCCTTTACGAGTTAGGACTTGAAGAAAAAACTCCTGAAACTCACAGTAAAGGAATTGAAGTCTTAGATACCGACCTTCTTCCTGGAACCGATGCTAACGACTACCTAAAAACTAATGACACCCTTTATGAATTAGATATTCATAAACATAGAAATAATGATTGTTACTACCATATTGGTTTTGCTTACGAAATAGCCTGTATTCTTAACAAGAAAGTAACTCTTCCTAAATTAAATTACCGAGAAATAAAAGATAACATAAATGATCACTTCCAATTGGATGTCAGAACTCCTAAATGTCCTTACTATCTAGCCAAAATGGTTACCAATGTAACAATTACTGACTCCCCTGATTTTATCAAAAGAAGATTAATCGCCGCTGGTATGCGTCCCATCAATAATGTTGTCGATATTTCTAACTACGTCATGCTAGAATTTGGCCAACCCCTTCATTTCTTTGATAAAGATAAATTAGGATCAAAAATTATTGTTCGTGACGCCAAAGATGATGAAGAAGTAATAACTCTAGACAATAAAAAAAGAATCTTAACTTCTAAAGATATCGTCATTGCTAATGAAAACACCAGTGTCTGCATTGCGGGAGTAATGGGTGGAGAAAATACAGAAGTAGATGATCAAACTTACAACATCTTAATAGAAAGTGCTATTTTCGATCCTATTAGTATTAGATATACTGCCAGTAGATTAAACCTTAAAAGTGAAGCTTCCATTAGATATGGTAAAGGCCTAAATTATGAATATACTAAACTAGCCCTTGATAGAGCCTGTCATCTTCTAGAAAAGTATGCTCATGCTCAAATCTTAGAAGGAACTTTAGTTCATGATACTATTGATAAGACTCCTAAAACTGTTGATATCACCAGTTCTGAAATAAATAATTTGTTAGGAATGAATCTTCAAGATACAGATATTGCTACCGAACTAGATCGCCTAGACTTTCCTTACGTTCAAAAAGACGATAAATTTCATATAACCATTCCTAAACGTCGCCTTGATATCGATCCTAATGTCAATGATATTGCCGAAGAGATTGGTAGATTATACGGCTATCAAAATCTAAAATCAACTCTTCCTCACGTTGCTACTAAAAAAGGCCAGTATATAGGCGATGTTCATTTTCGTAAACAAATTTCTAAACGTTTAAGAACTCTTGGTTTAAATGAATGCAAAACTTATACCCTAGTAAGTCCCGATATGGCTAAAGTCTTTAAATATGAAACTAAGGACAATGCTATTCTTCCTAATCCTATGAGTAACGATAAATCAATCCTAAGAACAACAATTATTCCTTCTTTAATTAACGTCTATGATTACAACACAGCTCGCGGCTTAAAAGATATCTTTCTTTATGAAATAGCCAAAACTTATGATGCTAACTATACCGAAGATACTAAGATAGCTCTTCTTATGAAAGGAAACCTTCTTTCTAATCCTTGGCATCATCTAGAAGTAAAAGTAGATTTCTACTTAGTAAAAGGAATTATCGAAAACTTATTAGACTACCTAGGATTTAAAGATCGTTATAAATTCCAGACAGCCACTGTCAAAGAATTACATCCAGGTATCAGTGCTAAAATTCTTCTTGACGACCAAGAAATAGGTATTATTGGTCGCACTCATCCTTCCTATAAAAAAGATGAAATCTATGTTGCTGAACTATCTATGACCGCTCTTTATAATCAAGATATAAAGCCCCTAAAATTTCAAGAAGCTTCTAAATATCCAGCTATTTCTAAAGATTTAGCTTTGATAGCGGATCAAAATATAACTTCTGAAACTATTAAGAATCAAATTAAAAAGAGTGGGGGAAGCTTACTTAAAAATATCGAATTATTTGATATCTATCAAGATGAAAAGTTAGGATCTAACAAAAAATCCTTGGCCTTCACTCTAACTTTCTCTGATCCAACTAGAACCTTGAGTGACGAAGAAGTAATGCAAATATTTACCAAGATAATTGCCGAAACAACGACGGCCTTGAATGTAACTTTAAGAGATAATTAGTTTTATCTCTTTTTTCTTGTTTCCATTTTATAGTGAGATCCAATCTTTTCTCTCTTTCAGTATTTCACTAACTAAATTATTTGCGTATAAATATGTTGCTAGTTAATATCTTTCTCCCAATAGTTTTTAATAATCTAAATAAATATATATTTTGAGATACAAAAAAACGACTATCAACTAGTCGTCAAATATCTAAATAATGGGACGGATGGTGGGACTCGAACCCACGCATGTTGGAACCACAATCCAATGTGTTAACCCCTTCACCACATCCGCCATTATGGTGCGGGTAACAGGACTTGAACCTGCACGTCAGGGACACTAGATTCTAAGTCTAGCGCGTCTGCCAATTCCGCCATACCCGCAAAAAATAATTAGTGGTGGACCCTGTAGGACTCGAACCTACGACCGCCCGGTTATGAGCCGGATGCTCTAACCAACTGAGCTAAGGGTCCATCGACAGTATTAATGATACCACATAATTATAACTATGTCTAGATATTTTTATAAAAAATTA
Source organism: uncultured Bacilli bacterium (assembly GCA_934149105.1). Classification (GTDB taxonomy): domain Bacteria; phylum Bacillota_I; class Bacilli_A; order RF39; family UBA660; genus RUG11215. The sequence continues at coordinate 136,615 of CAKPDP010000003.1, read as the reverse complement.
TATAAATTTTTTGATAAATATTGTAGATTAAGTTAAACTATAGTATACTATACACAACAGCAAAAAGTGAATATTATTAAGTTAAATATTCATACTAATTAATAAAGTGGGTGAAAGAAATGAAAAAGGCTTTAATAATAATATTAAGCATAATATCAGTACTAACATTATCCATAACTAGTGTTTATGTATCGATATCAAGAGCATTAGAAACAAAAAATATAAAGTCCAACATAAGTAATAACTTACTAACAGGACTAATTTACGATGAGAATGGTAATAAAACTGAAATATTTAAAACTGTTTTATTATTAACTACTTTAGATGAAGATACCGTTGTAAAGTTAATAAATAATGAGAAAGCTAATAAAATTTTAACTGATTTAATAAATAGTGTTTATGATTATAACCTAACAGGTGATTCTAAATATAAATATACACCTCAACAAATTATATCATTAGTAAAAAATAATCTTGATGAAGTTACAGCTGAGATAAACTACAATTTAGATGCCTCTGATAAAAAAGAAATTATAAATTATGTAGAAAATCATATCAATTACATCATTGATACTATATATAAGATAGATTTGGGTGATTATAGGCCATGATAAATTTTAGACAAATATTTAATATGAATTATGGATATCTAGGAGTAATCATAGTAATTATTTTCTTGATTCTAATAATTCTAATTAATAAAAATATTCAAACAAGCCTTAAACAATTAGGAATAATTGCCATTACTGCTAGTATTTTAAATTTCCTTTTCCTAATTATTATTAATTTTCTAACCGAACTAGAACTTTTAAATAATTACAAAATATTTATAGAAGTAATAACTAAAACCTTTTCGAAAGAATTAACACTATATTCTTTGGTAATTCTATTCTTAGGAATAATTTCTTTAACTATCAGTAAAATATTACTATCTAAAGTCAAGCAAAATCATTAATTAATATTTTCATTTATCATAAAATTTTAGAAAAGAAAGATTAAAACGGATCAAAAAGATGTAAAATTTCTTCAAGAATTAATTGAAACCGTCCCTGAAAATTTTTTTAACGAAGAGTACTATCAATATGTTTTAAATCGCATAATGGACATTTAGAAGCTAAGCAGATAACTTTAACTAATTTAAAAAGACATATAACTGTTACTAATCAAGAATTACCTCTTGAGTCCATTCCTATTGTCATTGATATTGAACTCTCAGAAAATAGAAGACTTCAAATTCTGATGGCTAAAGATAATATTACTGATTTTGCTGATTTTCAATCCTTTTTAAGATCTACAATTATCAGAAATTTTAAAGATGCTAAACTTTTAGAATGGAGTAAAATTGATCCTTTACTAAAAATTTCCACTCAAGCTTACTATAATGAATATCTTGAAGGAGCTATAGGTAAAACTTTTACTAATACTGGAGTAGCAGTTATAGATGCTAATAATTTAAAATATATAAATGATAATTATGGCCATGAAGAAGTAGATAAATTATTAATAACTATTGCTTCTTCCTTAAGAAATAATTTTCGCCATAACAATATTTTTAGACGTGGTGGAGATGAGTTTGTCATCATTTGGCCTGATATACCTGAAGAATTATTTCAAAAAAAGTTAAGTCAAAGTGAGCAAGATTGGGAACAAGCTGGTTATTCAGCATGCTGGGGAGCTACTTATTCTTTTCAGCCCACTGCTTTACAATCGTTAATCGCAACTGCTGATCTCTTGGAAAAACAGGAAAAAGATATCTATCACGGCCGAGCTAGAACTTTAACCAAATAATTATTTGGCTACTTTTAAGCTCTTAATTTATTATATTCATTTTGACAACCATCTAAAATCATTTTTAAAACTAGCCTAAATTCCTTCTAAACTCCTGATATTATGTCGATGTAAACCTCGATAATAATCATTGTTTTACCAAAACTAATATGTTATAATTAACCTAAGAAAGAGAGGGAAAAATGAATAACAATAATATTTATAGCAAAGTCTTTATGTGGCTATTTATAGGATTACTAGTTACTTTTGGTGTTGGCTATTTAACTCTTTTATTAGCTTACAATAATGCTTCTTTTGCTAGTTTAATATTTTCTAATGGAAGTTACTGGGTTATCTTTATCGCCGAGATAATTGTCGCTATGGTTCTAGGAGTCAAAGTTTACAAATTACCAGGAAATACTGTTAAAGCTCTATACATTGGTTATTGTGCCTTAACCGGATTGACGTTTTCGGCTATCTTTGCCATCTTCAATTTAACTTCAATAATCTATGTCTTCTTGGTAACATCCTTGATTTTAGGGGCATTCTCCTGGTTGGGAAAAAGTCTTAAGATTGATTTAAGAAAAATAGGTATCTATTTACTAATGTCCTTAATTGGTATAATTATCCTAGAATTAATAAATATTTTCTGGGCTAACAGCGCCTTAAATATGTTTGCTTGCATCGTATCTATTATTGTCTTTATGATTTATATATCTTACGATATTCAAAAAATAGATCGCCTTATGACAACTAATATTCCTGAAGAAAATATTGCTATCATGGGGGCCTTTAACCTTTACCTAGATTTTATTAATATCTTTATAAATCTCTTAAAAATCTTTGGTAAGAATAGAGATTAAAGACTTTCTACTTTTAAAGATTATTAACATAGCCTTATTGTTAATAATCTTTTTTATTCAAATTCTTTTATCCATGCTATAATATCTATATATCAAATATTAAAATTATTAAGGAGGATCTTATGACTACTAACCTTAAAATCAAAGAAAAATTATCTCTAGTTCCCCATACTCCTGGTTGTTACCTTATGAAAAATACTGATGGAACCGTCATCTATGTTGGTAAATCTAAAAATCTTAAAAACCGTCTAACTTCTTATTTTACAGGAACTAAAACTGGTAAAACTGCCCTTTTAGTAAGAGATATTGATATTTTTGATTATATTCTAACTTCTAGTGAACTAGAGAGCCTTCTCTTAGAAATTAATCTTATCAAAAAATATAATCCTAAATATAACATCTTTCTTCGTGATGATAAAACTTATCCTTACATCTCCCTAACCAACGATAAAGTTCCTCGCCTAATAGTTATTCGTAATGCTAACATGCATAAAAGTAAAAATACCAAACTATTTGGTCCATATCCCAATGTTACCGCTGCTCGTAAAACCGTCGACATGTTAAATAGAATTTATCCCTTAAGAAAATGCCAGACCATGGCCAAAAAAGAATGCTTATACTATCATATTGGTGAATGTCTTGGTTATTGTACTAATAATGTTCCTGAAGAAAAAATAAAAGAAATGCGTAACGAGATTATATCCTTTTTAAATGGTAATAACGAATATATTGTTAAAAAGATCAAAGACAAAATGAATTTATATTCTGAAACTCTTCAATTTGAAAAAGCTATGGAATATAAAGAATTACTAGAATATGTAACCATTACTCTAGAAAAACAAAAAGTTGAACTAGATGATAATATTAATAGAGATGTTGTTAATTATTATACCGATAATAATTATCTTTCTATAACTATGCTCTTTATAAGAGGCGGTAAATTACTAGATAAAAGATCGACCATCTTTCCTTTAGTCGATACCATTTCTGAAGAATTAATAAATTATATTTCAAGTTACTATGATAAACATCAGATCCGACCTAAAGAACTATTAATACCCGCTATCATCCAAGATAATGTTTTGGAAGCTGCTTTTTCAATCAAGACCATAGTTCCCCAAAAAGGACCTAAAAAAAAGATCTTAGATTTAGCTTATGATAATGCCTATAATTATTTTAACGAACAATTATCCCTTGTTAAAAAAGATGAAGAAAGAACTATTGGAGCTATCAAAGAACTAGCTAGTCTTCTCGAGCTTCCTAATTTAAGTCGAATTGAACTTTTTGATAACTCTAATCTCTTTGGCGACTTTAATGTTTCCGGAATGGTTGTCTTTATTGATGGTAAGCCTTGTAAAAATGAATATCGTAAATTTAAAATAACTAATGATAAAAATGATGATTATGGTACTATGCGAGAAGTAATCTATCGTAGATATTTTCGGGTTTTAAAAGATAATTTAGTTAAACCTGATCTTATTATCGTCGATGGTGGAGAAGGACAGATGCACATAGCGGAAGAAGTAATTTCTAGTCTAGCTCTAAATATTCCCATCGCTGGCTTAAAAAAAGACGACCATCATAGTACCAATCAACTGCTTTATCAAGATAAATTAATTCCTCTCGATAAGTCCAGTAACTTATTCTTACTTCTAACTAGAATGCAGGATGAAGTCCATAACTTTACCATAAGTTACCATAAACAAATTCGCAGTAAAGGGGCTATTACCAGTATTTTAGATAATATAGAAGGAATAGGGAACAAAAGAAAAAGAGATCTTCTCAAAAAATATCATACTATCTCCAAAATGCAAGAAGCCTCCATCGAAGAACTTCAAGATATATTACCACCAAAAGTTGCTCAAAACTTTAAAGAATTTCTAGATAATTATCATAATTCCTAATCATCATCTTCCTCTTAGCATAATAGTCAAAATTATACATATTTTTTAATAGGTGATAATTTTGAAAAAAATAATATTTTGTTTTTTTAGTCTAAGTCTTTTCTTTACTCTGACTTTAACAGTTTATGCCAAAGAAGAAACGACTACTGATTCTAATTCTGATTCTTCCATCTCCTTAGCCTCATCTGCCAAGAGTGCCATTATGATTGAAGCTAGTACTGGTACCATTCTCTTCGAAAAAAATAGCCATGAAGAATTGCCTATGGCTTCCATGACTAAGATGATGACAATGCTTCTTATTATGGAAGCTTTAGATAATGGCTCTCTAACCTTAGAAGAAGAAGTAACAGCTTCTGATTATGCTTCTAGTATGGGCGGTAGCCAAATCTTCCTAGAACCTGGTGAAAAAATGACCGTTAACGATCTTTTAAAAGGAATAGCTATCGGTAGTGGAAATGATGCTGCCGTTGCCATGGCTGAAAGACTAGGTGGCACTGAAGAAGGCTTCGTTAAAATGATGAATAATAAAGCCCAAGAATTAGGCCTTAAAAATACTCACTTTGTTAATGCTTGTGGTCTTGATACTGATAATCACTATTCCAGTAGTTATGATATGGCTATGATTGCCCAAGAATTAGTAAAACACGAAAAAATCTTAGAATATACTGGAACCTATGAAGATTATTTAAGAACAGGAACTGATAATAGTTTCTGGCTTGTTAATACTAATCGTTTAGTTAGATTCTATCAAGGAGTTGATGGCCTCAAGACTGGTTATACTACCACCGCTGGCTATTGCATTACCACAACCGCTAAAAGAAATGGCATGCGTCTAATAACTGTTGTCATGAATGAACCTACCTCTGCCACTCGAAATAGTGAAACCACTGCTATGCTTGATTATGGATTTAATCTTTATACTTTAACTAAATTAATTAAAACTGATACTGTTGTTGCCACTAAAAAAGTTTTCCTTGGCGAAACTGAAATTGTGAATATCGTTCCTAAAACTGATGTTAACATTCTTTCTCTAAAAACTTCTACCACTCCTACTCCTCAATATAAATACCAAATAAATAGTCTTAAAGCCCCTCTTAAAGTTGGCGATGTCGTGGGACAAGTTGATATCATTAATGATGGTAAGGTAACTAGTACCGTCGACTTAACTGTCGAAGAAGATGTTCCTAAAGTAAACTTCTTTATAAATTATTTAAGAAACCTTAAAACCGTCATAACGGGAATCTTCTAACTTACTCCTAACTTTCCAACTAATTTATTTGCTAGTTCCTAGTGTTTCCCTCAAAAAAGCACCATCTTCCGTCCAAAGACCTTGCCATAATTTCTTAAATAAGCTATAATTTATATATAATTACATGTAGTAAGTAGGGTGAATTAAATGTATTTAAAAAGTATTAAAGCATATGGATTTAAATCTTTTGCCGATAAAATAGAAATTAATTTTGATAAAAACTTGAATGGCATTGTTGGACCTAATGGTAGTGGTAAATCTAATGTCGTCGATGCCGTTCGCTGGGTTTTAGGAGAACAATCGATGAAATCCCTTCGTGGCGACAATAGTACAGATATTATCTTCTCTGGTAGTAAAAGCCGCAAACCTTTAAATAGTGCTTCCGTAACCTTAGTTTTTGATAATCAAGATCATACTCTTCCTATTGATTATAGTGAAGTATCTATCAAAAGAATTGTTTATCGTAGTGGTGAAAACGAATATTATCTTAATAATGAAAGATGTCGTCTTAAAGATATAAATGATATCCTAGTTGACAGTGGAGCCTCTAAAGAAAGCTTTAATATTATCTCTCAAGGTAAAATTGATGAAATCTTATCCACTAAACCTCAAGATCGTCGTGTCATCTTTGAAGAAGCCGCTGGAGTCTTAAAATATAAAAAAAGAAAAGAAGAAGCTATTCGAAAATTAGAAAGAACTAATGCTAATTTAGAAAGAGTTAAAGACATTATTCTTGAACTAGAAACTAATCTTGAACCCTTAAAAAAGCAAAGTGCTAACGCCAAAGTCTATCTAGAAACTAAAGATAAACTAACCGATATTGAAGTTTCTTTAATAACTAACGATATCGAGTTTTTAACTACAACTACTAAAGAACTAAAAGATAAAATATCGACCCTAAGTGATGAAATAATTGTCTTAAATAAAAATAGTACTACTTATGATATTGATCTAATTAAAGAAAAATCTAAATTAAAAGATTTAGAAGAAAACTTAAATGAAAATCAATCACAACTCCTAGAATTAACAAAGACTATTGAACAAATCGATGCCGACATTAGACTTTTAAAAGAAAGAAATAAATATAAAGAAGAAACTTCTAAAATAAATACTAATATTTTAAAATTAAAAGAAGAAGATTTAAAACTAACTAATACTATTTCTAGTTTAAAAAATGATCTTGAGTTTAATAATAAGAAGCTTCAAAATAGTAATGATTATTTAGAAAGTCTTTCTTTTAAATATAAAGAAGCTAAAAATAAATATACTAATATCTTTAATACTATTAATAAAAATAATCGTGATATAGCTTCTCTAAATTATAAAATAGATTATTTAGAGAATTCTCTTTCTAGTAATAATTCTCTTCCTGTTGCTGTTAAATCTATTTTAAATAACCCTCGTTTTACGGGAATTCATAATACTATTGGTAATTTAATTGATGTTCAAGAAGAATATTCCCTTGCTATTTCTACTTCTCTTGGTGCTAGTACCAATTATTTAGTAGTTGATACTCCTGATATTGCCAAATCTCTAGTAACTTATCTAAAAGATAATAATATTGGTAGAGCTACTTTCTTTCCTTTATCTGTAATAAAGGAAAGAAGTATTGATCCCGAATCTTTATCTATCATAAAAGATAATCCCAATTACTTAGGCACTGCCGATACGCTAGTATCTTATCAAGAAAAATATCGCAATATAATTTTAAATCAATTAGGTAATGTTATCGTAACTAATTCTATCTCTAGTGCCAATCTTTTTAGTAAACTCCTAAATCATCGCTATAAAATAGTGACTCTAGATGGCCAAGTCGTTAATGTTGGTGGTTCTATAACGGGAGGAAATCAAGCTAAAGGAACTAATGTCATTAAAGATAAATATGAATTAGAAAAAAATACTAGATTACTAGAAACCCTAAGAAATGGTAATACTAATCTCGAAAAAGAATTATCTACCATTACTAAAGATATAACCAACCTAGAAGAACAACTAGCGAGTGAAAGAATAAATCAAAAAGAAATAACTGAGTTAATTGGAACTAAAAATAATTCTATTAATGATCTTCTAATGTCGCAGACTAAATTACAAAGAGAACTTCAAGATCTAGAGAATATTCTTGGTAATAACAGCAACAGTGAAGAAGAGAAACTTCTAAAAAAATATTATGATTATAAACAACAAAGAGATCTATTACTTAAAAAAATAGATATTTTAAAATTAGATCGTGATAAAACTACTACTAATATTGCTGAAATAGAAGATAACAATAAAACTAGTATTATGTATATTAATAAAAAAGAAAAAGAATTAAAAGATCTAGAAATAAAAGCTAGTCGTAATGATGTTAAATTAGATGGCTTACTTCTTAGTTTAAGTGAAGAATATAATATGACCTTCGAGAATGCTAAACTAAAATATAAACTAGAAATAAATCCTGATGAAGCTAGAAACATTGTCTCTAATCTTAAGGCTAAATTAAGAGCAATTGGTGAAGTAAATGTTGGTAGTATCGAAGAATATGAACGTGTCTCCGAAAGATATAATTTTTTAACTAGTCAAAAAGAAGATCTTTTACAAGCTGAAGATACCCTTCTAGAAATAATTAAAGAAATGGATACTATTATGGAAGATAAATTTCTTAAAACCTTTAATCAAATTCAAATTGAGTTTAAGAAAACTTTCAAAGAATTATTCCGTGGTGGTGAAGCTGCCTTAGTTTTAACTGAACCTAATAATCTTTTAGAAACTGGTATTGAGATCCAGGCCGTTCCGTCTGGTAAAAGTCTTAAAAGCTTATCTCTATTATCTGGCGGTGAAAAGACCTTTACAGCGATCTCTCTTCTCTTTGCTATTCTTAATGTTAGACCAGTACCTTTCTGCCTATTAGATGAAGTAGAAGCCGCCCTTGATGATGCTAATGTTGAATCTTTTGGTAAATACCTAAATAAATACCGTGATAAAACTCAATTCATTCTTATAACTCATAAAAAGAAAACCATGGAATTTGCTAATATCCTTTATGGTATCACTATGCAAGAATCTGGTGTCAGCAAATTAGTAAGTGTCAAATTAGAAGACATAAAAGATAATAACTAATAAAGAAATTCTAGAAATATTGCCTTTTTAGAATTTTTTTGTTATCATTAAATCATAAAAATAGAATAACAAAGGAACTGATCAGATATGAATATAGATAATAATAACCAAGACTATCAAAAATTAGAAGAAACATTTATTGGTCCTCGTTACCAAGCTCTAAAAAATTCTAAATTCTCAGTCTTAGCTCTCTTCTTAGGAGATACTTATTACTTCTATCGGAAAATGTTTTTTAACGGCCTTCTTCTAGAAATTCTTAATATTCTTCTTATTGAATTTTGCCTTCCTCTTTATTTCTTAGTTTTAATTATCTTAGGCTTTATCACTAATAAATTATATTTTCTTTATACTCATAATACCATTTCTAAAATTACTAGCCAAAATCCTCATCTTTCCTCCAAAGATCTATCTCTAACTATTTCTAAAAGTGGGGGAGTAGACAGTAATAAAGCTATTATCTCTTTAATTATCAAAATATTTTCTATAATTATACTGGGTTATCTGCTTTCTTTTACTAATATTAATACTACTTGGAGTAAATTCTCTAAAGCCATATCTACCTCCCAAACTCCTAGTGTTATTGGAGGAGAAGCCTATGAAACTTCTAACAAACATAATAGCACTTTAACTTATAATTATAATTTACATCTTTCTGAAATCTTCGACATAACCTTTCCAGAAAACCTAACTCCTACCGACTTAAATGATTTTAACCATTATAATTATAGCAATAATTCTAGTACTACTCAGGAGCTATCTAGTTGTACTTTTGAATTAGGAGCAATTACCGGTTATGATAGACCTCAAGATCTATTAACTACCATTGCCACTAATAACAATCTCTCTCCTAAGTTTTCTTCTAAAAAAACTAATAACATCACCTGGATTACTCTAACTACCAATAATAATCTTGAAAAAACTTATTATCTTTCTACCACCAAAAATAAAAAAACCTATCTCTTAAAATATACTATAGGTATTAAAGCTAATTATCAAGTTTGCGATAATTATTATCAAAAAATATTAAAAACTATTAAGTATAAATAAGTTCTAAAAGACCTCTTTACCATTAAAAAAGTAGACTAAAAGTTTACTTTTTTTCTCTTGACAACCGTTTCTAAAATTATTATAATTAAATAGTTTCTAAAAAAGGAGTGAAAATATGAATAGTCAAGAAAAAAATATTTTAGGTACTAGTCCTATTGGAAAATTGATGTTAAAGTTCTCTATTCCTTGTGTTATTTCCTTGCTGGTAAATGCTTTATACAATATTGTCGATCAGATATTTATCGGAAGAAAAGTAGGGTACTTAGGTAATAGTGCTACTAACGTTATTTATCCTATTGTTGTAATATCTTTAGCTTTTTCTCTTTTAATAGGTGATGGTGCTGCTAGTTATTTAAGTATCAAATTAGGCGAAGGTGATAAAGAAAAAGCCAGTATTGGTGTCGGTAATGCTATTATAACTAGTATTATTACTGGTATTATCTTTTTAATTGTTTTCTTATTTGCTTTACCTTATGCAATTAATCTTTTTGGGTGTACAGACTCTATTCGTGATTATGCCTTAAATTATGGTTATATTATAGTTCTAGGCTTACCATTTTCAATTATCTCTGTAACTTTAAATTCTATTATTAGAGCTGATGGCTCACCTAAATATTCTATGGCCTCTATGCTAGCAGGTGTTTTCTTAAACGTTATCCTTGATCCTATCTTTATTTTTGTTTTTAATATGGGAGTTCAAGGTGCCGCGATAGCTACCGTAATAGGAGAATTTGTTTCCTTCTTAATAAGCATTCTTTATCTTAAAAGATTTAAAAGTATTACCCTTACCAAGGATTGCTTTAAATTAAGACCCCAATATATCAAGAATTTTGCTAGTCTTGGTATCTCTAGTTTTATCAATCAAATGGCTATAACTATTGTTATGACTGTTAGTAATAACTTATTAGCAACCTATGGAGCATCCTCTAATTATGGAGCCGAAATTCCTCTAGCCGTTATGGGTATTGTTATGAAAGTAAACCAAATCTTAATTTCTATCACGGTTGGAATAGCTTCTGGTGCTCAACCAATTATTGGCTATAACTATGGAGCTGGAAAATATGATCGTGTTAAAAAAGCCTTAAAATATTCTGTTATTGCTGCTGGTACTGTTGGGGTAATAGCCTTTGCTATTTTCCAATTATGTCCTATGGTTATAGTAAATATCTTTGGAAGTGAAAGTTCCTTATATAATGAATTTGCTATTAAATGTTTTAAAATTTATCTTATGTTAACAGCTTTAAACACTTTTCAAACTGTATCAGGAATCTTCTTCCAAGCTATAGGTAAACCAGTTAAGTCTGCCATCTTAACTTTATCTAGACAGATCGTTCTTTTATTACCATTATCTATTATTATGGCTATTAATTTTGGAATTGAAGGTTTCTTATATGCTGGACCTTTGTCTGATGCTATTGCCTTTACCATTGCCTTAATAACTATCATTATTGAGATGAAACATTTAGGAATTAAAGCTTCTAAGTCAACTACCATTAGTACTCGTGCTAAAACTAAAGAAGTTCTAAAGAATCCTGTCGTTGTTACTATCTCTAGAGAATATGGCTCTGGTGGCCGTTATGTTGGCCAAATCGTCGCTGATACCCTTGGCTTAAAATTCTATGATAAAGATTTTACTAAATTATTATCTGAAGAAACAGGTCTATCTAAAGAATACATTGAAGAAAATGAACAAAAGAAAGAATTAATCCCTAGTGGTAATTTGAGTTACAATCTCGATGTTGATGATAATTTATTTATTGAAGAAGCTAAATTAATCAAAAAAATCGCTAAAGAACAGTCTTGTGTTATTGTTGGAAGATGTGCCGATGAAATCTTAAAAGAGGAACCTAATGTTATTAATATCTTTATTTATAGTCCTTTGGAAGATAAAATCAATAGAGTTACTAATCTTTATCACGTTCCTAAAATCAAAGCTTCTAAAGAGATTAAGAGAATTAACAAATTAAGAGCTAATCACTACAAACATTATACAGGTAAAAATTGGGGTGATCCTGCTAATTATGATCTATGTATCAACAGTGATTTACTAGGAGTTGAGAAAACCGCGGCTATCATTTGTGATATGGTCAAAGAAAAAAGTTTGAAAAAATAACTTTTTTCTTTTTAATTTTATTTTCTCAAAATCATAAATATTTTAGTTAATATTATTGAAATATGAACAAAAGTATGCTATTCTTAAAAAGGTGATATAAATGGATAAAAGAATAATAACTAAAGAACTATTAGAAGAAGATACTATTGAAGATTACAACATAAGACCACAGCATTTAAATGAATACATTGGTCAAGGCGAAGTAAAGGATAACATTAATGTTTTTATAAAATCTGCTATTATGCGAAATGAACCTCTCGATCATGTTTTGTTATATGGTCCTCCTGGTTTAGGAAAAACCACCTTGGCTTATATAATTGCTAATGAGCTAGGAAGTAATATCAAAACCGCTAGTGGTCCTTCTATTGAAAAAAGTGGCGATCTTGCCGCTATATTATCTACTCTTGAACCCAATGATGTCTTATTTATTGACGAAATTCATAGAATACCTAAATTCATTGAAGAAATTCTTTATCCAGCAATGGAAGATTTTTATTTAGATATAGTTGTTGGGAGCGATGGAAATAGTAGAAATATCAAAATAGAACTTCCACCATTTACTTTGGTTGGTGCTACTACTAGAGCCGGTGATCTATCAGGACCACTAAGAGATCGTTTTGGAATAATTTCTAAATTAAATTATTATACCGAAGAAGAATTATATCAAATAGCACTTCGTACTTCTAAAGTTTTAAAAACAAATATAACTGAAGAGGCTGCTAGAGAACTAGCTAAAAGGAGTAGGGGGACTCCTAGAATTTGTAATCGTCTTTTCAAAAGAGTAAGAGATTTTGCTCTTGTTGAAGGAACTGGTACTATCGATTTAGATATCATGAAAAAAGCCTTGGCCAGGTTGAAAGTCGATGACAAAGGCTTAGACGAAACTGATTACAATCTTTTAATAGCCATTATTGAAAGATTTAATGGCGGTCCTGTCGGCTTAGAAGCCCTAGCTAGTTCCATCGGTGAAGAAGCAGGTACAATTGAAGATGTTTATGAACCTTATCTTTTACAAACTGGCTTTTTAAAAAGAACTTCTAGAGGAAGAATGGTAACTGATTTAGCTTACAAACACTTAAATATCGAGAAAAAATAATTATTTATTATTTTCCGATCTGCTAATTCCAATCATTCCTCCCAATATCGAAGCACAAACAATAATTAAATAATATATTATTTGATATATTTTATAAACCTTAAAAAAGGCATTAAAAATAATAAATACTACTACTAACAATAATCCTAGTTTAGCCCCCTCAATATATCCCTTAGTTTTACTAGACTTTCCTAAAAGATAAGCTGGAATAAAAACGCTAAAGCCCACCACCACCATAATTAAGACCTTTTTAATTGTATAATTAATTATTCCTAAATAACTAATAGTACTTATTAAAAATATTCCACTTATTATTGAAATTAAGGTATAACCTAAATATTTTAAATACTTTAACATGCAATCACCTAATAATTTATATGATTTTAATCAAAATTAAAGACCAAATATTGTTTATTAGAAAATGTTATAGTATAATTACAAGTAAGATTTATTGTGTGAGGGATTAGGTGGAGTTTATGATCAAAAGAACTATCGAAAAAGACAATTTAAGTGTTGAATATTCAAAAGAAGCTAAAGGAAAAAAAGTAAAAAGAAGTTATCATTCAGAAGATATTGAAACTGATTTAGAAACATTCAAAAAAGAAAGTCCTAGTGATGAAGGACTTAAATATCATTTTAAAAGTAAAACTGCTCCTGCCTTTGAAAAAAATTTATTTTTAAGAAGGTCTCCTGACGGAGCTGAAATAAAATTTTCTTATCCCATTATTAATTCTGTTCCTACTACTGCTTATGAATTAGGAAGAATATTTGGAGATATTAGAGAAAATAAAAGATTTTACAATGTAATTATTGAAAGCCCTCACAGTATTAAATATTATAAAAGAACTACAAATGAAGATGGGAATATTAATTATCAATATCAAACCGTTCGATATGATAATTCTTTCGAACCTTCATTTGAGATGGAATATGATATCGAAGTCGCTAATTTCCGTGATGCTTTAAATCATAATAGAAGAAGATATGCTGTTGATATGCGAGATTGTTACTTGGAATATGAAATTGATCTTGATTATGGGAATGAGTATCTCTTCGCTGGTAAATTTGAAGTAATTTCCGATGAAGAATATTTTCAAGAACAAGAAGAAAGTGAACCATTTGAGGAAGAACCTATTTTGAAACAAGAAAATGGTATTTTTTATAACGAATATGATGAAGTAGTAGATTTTCCTTATACTAATATTTTTAACCTTTTTATTAAACCTTACCTAGATTATATTGAAAAAAGTGTGGAGTTTTCTATTCGGAATTTTCCTAGAATTAACAATGAATTATATGATTTAGATGATAGAGTTGCTTCCATCGGTTATTCTGATGTCTCTTTTTCTAAAGATAAACCCTTAACAATTGGAAAAATATTAAAGAAATATTTAAAAAAATCTTCCCAGGCTTAAAATATAATTGCTATTTTTGAAAGAAAATATTATAATATAAGCAATTTAGGGGGAATGATTATGGACAAAAATGGTTTAGAAAAGAATGGTTTATCACTTTATGCCTATACAGATGATATGGTAGGAGATAGGGAAATAGGGGACGCTATAACAAGATTTAAAAAAGAAAAAGATACCAAAGACAGCAATGAAACTGAATACAATCTTGAAACTTATTTTTCTAAAGATAAAAGGTATAGTTGTCTAGATTACAGCAAAGAGTTACCAAAATATTGCGATTTAGATAACAATCTCAGTATCCAAGTTTTTGGCGATAGTAACGAAAAATGTCTTCACTTTGCCTATCCTATAATTTTTAAAGGCGCTCTTGCTAGGGCTATTGGCACTTTTGAACCAGAAGAAAAAAACTTTGCTATTTTTATCAAGACTGGAAATGATGGTCAAGGCGATAGAGTTTATGAATTTTCGAAAACTAAAGAAAAATCTGGTGAAATAAACTATGCCTATGATGACGGCTACGGCCTAATGGGTAAAGGCTACACCTTAACGATTATTCCTGATGATCAAATAGAACCAACTGAACAAGAATATTCTGAAGATGAAAAATGCGACACTTACTATTTAAAATTAAGTGAATATGATTATCTCTATGAAGAGTATTCTGATGACCGTGAGAGATTATATAATGAAGAAGAATTAGTTTTATTATCTGAAAACGAAATAACATTTAACAGAGAAGGAAATTTTGCTCCTTTAGATAATATTCAGGCTCTCGATACAGAACACGGCCCTATTTATAATGCCTTTATTGGTAAATATATTTATTATATTGAAGAAATGGCCAAAATTATTTGGAAACTATTACCTGAAATCCCAAGTTTTCTAACCGAATTAGATAATACTGCCTTCCAAGATTATCCTGAAAAGTTAGAGCCAATCCACTTTCAATTACTGTTACCAAATATCCAAGAAGAAACTATTACTGCTCCTCAAGCCTTTGAAAAAGTTAAGAAAATGAATAAAAAAATTGCTGATTTACATTAATATTCATTTTCTTTTTGTTTCTCTAATCTCTCCAAAGTCTCTTGTTTATTTACCATAATTGTTATATAATTAAACAAGAGGATAGTGATACCAGTGTTAGAAATAAAAGACAATATTATTTTAGTACTACCGTCAGAAATCAAAGAACAGACTATAATAAATTTAAGAGAACAAGGACTCTTTAATATAAAGTTTTTAACTATTGATGAATTATATAATAAATACTATTTTTCTTATAACGATCGTAGCCTTTATTATTTAATGCATAAATATAATTATAAATATGATGTTGCTTTAATGTATTTAAAAAATCTTTGTTATGTCAACGTAACTAACAATAATGATTATAATTCTCCTAAACTAAAAAAACTAAATTGTTTAAAAAAAGAACTTCAAGAACAAAATCTTTTAGAATATAATCCCTTATTTAAAGACTATTTGAAAAATAAAGAAATCTATGTTTATGGTCACAATTATTTACCTAAAAAATATTCTAATTTATTAGATGAATTAAAAACTATAACTACAGTAAAAATAATAAAAACACCAGAAGAAAACAATGTTCCTCTTGGGCTTTATGAATTTTCTAATATTGAAGAAGAAGTTACTTTTATTGCCAATTCTATTTGTACTCGTCTAAATACAGGTCTTAAACCCGAAAATATCAAAATTTATTTTTCCAATAGTGAATATCTAAAAACTATTCAAAGAATATTTAAATTATTTAACTTACCATTATCGCCTTCTGGTACCACTATTTATTCTACTAAAATAGGCAGTACTTTCTTAGAAAACATCTCTAAAGGTCGCGAAGAAGCCCTAAAAATTATTACGGAAACTTTTAATTTAGAAAATGTTTCTAACTTAGAAGTCTATAATAGTATCATCAAAATCTTGAATAAACATTCTTATATCGAAGAAATAGATAAAACTTTCATTGAATTATTACAGCAAGAATTTCAAAATACCATTGTAAACAAAAAAGTAATGACTAATTCTATAGAAATACTTACCAGCCTAGATAATATTTCTCAAGATAGTTATGTCTATCTAATGGATTTTAATCAAGGAGATATTCCTAAAACCTACAAAGATGAAGACTATTTAAGTGACGAATTAAAATTAAAACTAAATTTGGAAACATCTAGTGATTTAAATAAACAAGAATTATCTAAAACTTTAACTAATATTAGAAGATTACCTAATCTAATCATTACCTATAAGCGTTTAGGAACTAGCGGTGAAGTTTATTTATCTAGTTTAAATGATTACTTACAATTACCAATCCAAAAAGAAATGCTAACTTATCAATATTCTAATCTTTATAATCAATTAAAACTAGGAGAATATCTTGATACTTATTTAAAATATAATGAAAAAGATCCTAGTCTTGATAAATTATATAGTACTTATCCTGATAATAACTATAGTACTTATGATAATACATTTACTGGTATTAATTCTAATAATTTAAAAAAATATCTTCATTATGAACTTAACTTATCTTATTCTACCTTAGATGACTTTTACCATTGTAGTTTCCGCTATTATCTAAATGACATCTTAAAGCTAAATAATTTTGAAGAAACATTCATGACTATTATTGGGAGTCTATTTCATTATATTTTATCGATTTGTTTTAAAGATAGCATCGATGTCTCTGGAGAATATGATAATTTTCTAAATAACTTATCGTATTCTTTCTCACCTAAAGAAAAATATTTTTTAAAAAAATTGAAAGAAGAATTAATCTTTATAATAGAAGGAATCAAAAAACAATATGAGTATAATTCTTTAACTAATGTTTACTATGAAGAAAGAATAGCTATCGATAAATCACTATCCGAAAAAGCCATGACCATTACTTTTAAAGGCTTTATCGATAAGCTGATGTTAAATCCTGATAATACTGTTGGTGCCATCATCGACTATAAAACTGGTAATCCTCATAGCTCTTTAACTAATACTATTCACGGCTTAGATCTCCAATTACCAGTCTATGCTTATTTAACTAAAAATAAATTTCCTAACATAAAAATAGTTGGTTTTTATCTCCAAAAAATTTTAAGTAACAAGATTAAAAGAGATAGTAAACATACATATGAAGAGATAAAACTTGATAACCTAAAACTTCAAGGTTATACTAACAGTAATGAAGATTTAATTGCTCTATTTGATAGTGGCTACCAAGATAGTAAAGTCGTTAAAAGTCTTAAAACTACTTCCAAAGGTTTGGGAACTACCAAAGTTCTAACTGACCACGAAATAGAAGCCCTAGTTTCTCTAGTTGATACGAAGATTAACGAAGCCCGTGATAAAATAATCGAAGCCGACTTCTCGATAAATCCCAAGAGAATAGGGACTGTCAATGTTGGTTGCAATTATTGTCCTTTCAAAGATATTTGCTATATGAGTGAAAAAGACATCATAAATTTAAAAGAATATAAAAATTTAGATTTTCTACAAGAAAACTAGAAAGATGGTGAATTTATGCTAATTCAAACTATTTTATTCTTAATATTATCCTTAATATTAACCTTTATAATAATTATCTTAAATCCCCAAACACCCAAGGCTAAACTTTCAAAAACTATTTATCGTCTATTATTAAGTGCTATTCTTTACTTAATAATAACCTATTTCTTAGCGGGTTTCTATGACTTTAATCCTCTAGAAGTAGATAAAGTAACAGGTATCATGATAAATCCTTATGTAGCCCTAGTTAGTTTAATTCTGCAATTTTTAAATATCTTCCTTCTAGCCGATACATGGTATAAAGCTTTAGCCAATCAAGCCCATTCTAAAATGTTTCTTGTAATTTCCACTTTGTTTTTTCATATTATAATTTTCTTTGGAAATATCTTCTTAAAAAACGGTTATACCGGAACTGATGGCCTAACTCTTTATACCAATTTAAAATTTATTGAAAAACTAAGTCAGATAATTATTTATATACCATTTCTAATTTACGATCTAAATTTATTAAGTCTAATTAATATTATTTTAAAAAGGAGAAAAACTAATGATACCAGTAAAGCCTAAAGATGTAACTTGGACCGATGAACAGTGGAGTGCTATCTACGAAGATAATAAAAGTATCATCGTCTCAGCGGGAGCAGGTAGTGGTAAAACTGCAGTCCTAACCGAGAGGGTAATTCGTAAATTAAAAGATGGCGTTAACGTCAACGAACTCTTAATTTTAACTTTTACTAAAGCCGCTGCTGCCGAAATGGCCGATCGTATTAGAAAAAAAATCAAAAAAGATAAAGCTCTATTACCCCAATTAAATCTTCTAGATAGTGCCTATATTACAACCTTTGATAGTTTTTCTCTTTCAATTGTCAAAAAATATCATTACCTACTAAATGTCTCATCAAATATTGGCATTATCGATCCAAGTGTCATTGATTTAGAGAAAAAAGCCATAATGAATACTATTTTTTCTGAGTACTATGAGAAAGAAGAACCAGAGTTTCTAGACTTAATCTCTAATTTTTGCCTAAAAGACGATCAAGAACTTCAAAATTATATTTTAAATATTAGTAATAAATTAGACTTATTATCTAATAAAGAAGAATATTTAGAAACCTATCTAGCGACCTTCTTTAATGACACTAAATTAGAAACCGATATTAATGCTTATTTACAATTAATTTGGAATAAAATTGATCAAATAAAACAAGTCTTAGAAGAAATAAGTTATCTTGATAATGATTATCGCAATAAACTAGAAGATAGTCTTAATTATCTTTTAGAAACTTCTGATTATGATGAATTAGTAACCATTATCTCTAAATTAAAATTACCTCCTGTCCCTCGTGGCAGTAGTGATGAATTAAAAGAATTAAAAACTTCTATTAGTGATCTTCTAAAAGATATCAAAGCCCTTTGTTCTTATACCAGTAAATCAGACATTAAAGATTTTATCCTTCTCACTAAAAACAATTTACAAGTCATAATCACCATTATCCTAGATTTTACTAAAAGAATAAAAGCCTATAAATATACAAAAGATGCTTATGAATTCAATGATATAGCCATTATGGCCATCAATATTGTCAAAAATAATCCCGATATTCAAACTGAATTAAGAAATAGTTTTCAAGAAATAATGATCGATGAATATCAAGATACCAGTGATCTTCAGGAAGAATTCATAAGCCTGATCGAAAAAAATAACGTCTACATGGTTGGAGATATTAAACAGTCCATATATCGTTTCCGTAACGCTAACCCTTATATCTTTAAAAATAAATATGATACCTATTCTCAAGATGATAATCCTTCTCAAAAAATTGATTTAAACAAAAACTTTCGTAGCCGTAAAGAAGTTCTAGATAATATTAATATCATCTTTAATCTTATTATGGACGATCAAATAGGTGGTGCTGATTACATAAAGTCCCATCAAATGATCTTTGGCAACACCAGTTATCTAAAAGACGATCCCCATCATAGTAATGACATGGAATTATATTCTTATCCTTATGATCCTAGTATAGGCTTCTCTAAAGAAGAAATCGAAGCCTTCATTGTCGCTAACGACATAATTAAAAAGAAAAATTCTCACCATCAAGTCTTTGATAAAGATAATGGAAACCTTCGTGATCTAACCTACAATGATATTTGTATCATCATGGATAGAGCCACTAATTTTGATCTTTATAAAAAAATCTTTTCTTACTTACATATTCCTCTAACTCTTTATAAAGACGATACTATGAGTAACGATAAAGATGTCTATGTAATCAATAATCTAATTAGATTACTTCTAAAAATACATACATCTACCTTTGGTAGTGAATTTAAATATTTGTTTATCAGTTTAAGCAGAAGCTTTCTAAATAAGCAAGATGATGATACTATTTTTAATTATTTCTTAAATAATAATTTTAAAGATAACTCTTTTTATAAAGATTTATTAGAACTATCTTATGATATTGATAGTTTAGGTATCGTTGAAATAATTGATAAACTTCTAGATAAATTTAACTACTATAATCAAATAATTAGTATCAGTAATATCAAAGCCTCCATCGTTAAAATTGATAAAATTAAAGAAATGGCTACTAATCTAGAAAGCCTAGGATATAATATCTATACTTTTTCTTCTTACTTACAAGAATTATTAGATAATGGTTATGATTTAAGATATACTCCTACCGCTTCTGAAACATCGTCCGTCAAAATAATGACTATCCATAAATCTAAAGGCCTAGAATATCCTTTATGTTATTATACTGGCCTTTATAAAAAGTTTAATATAGCCGATCTAAATGAATTATTCATCTACGATAAAAAATATGGTCTTGTAATACCTTTCTATAAAGAAGGCCTAGGAGATACTATTTATAAAGAATTAGTCAAAAATAATTATATTAAAGAAGAAATCAGTGAAAAAATTCGTTTGTTCTATGTTGCCTTAACCAGGGCTCGTGAAAAAATGATTTTAGTTCTTCCTCAGGATGATAATAAATATCCTGGAGATAATTTAACCCTTTCCTTAAAAGAAACTTATCGTTCGTTTAAAGATATTTTAAATTCTATCACTAAAAATATTCCTGACAAGTATACAGATATTAACTTAGAGGATCAGAATTTAACCAAAGAATATAATTTGCTAACTAAAGCTAACTACAAAACTCATCTTAATCTAACGTCTGATAAATTTACTGTAACCGAATTATCCCTTACTCCTAACTATCTTGATACTACTAGTTTTTCTAAGAAAACCACAACCCTAATTACTAAGAAAGATCATCAAAAACTAGAGTTAGGAACCAAAATCCATGAATTCTTAGAATTTTTAGATTTTAAAAATCCTAACTATAGTCTCATTTCCGATCCTTATTATACTAAAAAAATCAAATCATTCCTTGAAAATCCTCTTCTAAAAGATCTAAATCAAGCTAAAATTTATAAAGAATATGAATTTATTGATAGTACTACTGAAGAGATCCAACATGGAATAATTGATTTAATGTTAGAGTATGATACTAAAATAGATATAATTGATTATAAATTAAAAGATACTACTGATCCTAATTATTTAAATCAATTACAAGGTTATAAAAACTATATTAAGAAAAATACTAAGAAAGAAGTAAATATCTATTTATATTCTATAATAGATGAAAAATTTACTAAATTATAGAGGTGACCCATGAATTTTAATAAAAGAGTAGAAGATACTACCAAAATTTTTGATGCTAGATGGAAAGCTAATCACAATGACGATGTTCAAAGATTACGTGAAAGAGATCGGATAAGAACCAATAAAGTATTTAGTAGTGATCCTTATGAATATGAGCGTGAAGAAGATTTTCTTCCTAATAATTCATCTAATCAAGTAAAAAGCAATAGAGAAATAGGGTTAGAAAGATTAGAACAAAATCTAAATCGCTTAAGACAGAATAGAGGTAAATTGTAATGGATGATTTATATCATTACGAGCATGAATTAGAAAAAAATGGTCTAACTTTAATTGGCGGAGTCGATGAAGTAGGACGTGGACCTTTAATTGGTAATGTTGTCGCTGCCTGCGTCGTTCTACCTACTGATTTTGTTCTTGAAGGCTTAACCGACTCTAAGAAATTATCTGAGAAAAAAAGAAATCTTTATTACGATATCATCATGGAACAAGCTCTTGCCGTAGGAATAGGGGAGGCTAGTGAGAAAGTAATCGATGAAGTAAACATCTATGAAGCCACTAAAATTGCCATGACTAAAGCTATCGAACAAGTAAGAGCACAAGTAAATCTAGAACATGTCTTAATTGATGCTATGCCATTAAATTTAGATATTCCCACTACTAGTATCATTAAAGGAGACGCCAAAAGTATCTCTATCGCTGCTGCTTCTGTCATAGCCAAAGTAACAAGGGATCGTCAAATGTATGAATTAGATAAAATTTATCCTATGTATGATCTTAAAAATAACAAAGGTTATGGAACTAAAAAACATTTAGAAGCCCTAAAAGAATACGGTATAACTAAATATCATCGCCTAAGTTATGCTCCTGTAAGAGAGTATAAAGATAAGATAAATAATTGAAATAAAGCTTGTCCCTAAGCTTTATTTTTCTCATCTTGACATTTTATCATTTTATAAGTTATCATATAACTAAATAAATCTAAAAAAAGAAGTGATAATATGAATATTAATGAAAATACCAATCCTATAAATAATAAAGTTTTAGAAGACCTTAGAAATTCTTTTACGGCTAGTTCTATAAAAACAATATTAGATAATAATCCTAACTTGTCATCAGAAACTATTGTTTCCATTCTTCTTCCTAATATTGAAACCAATTTTATCTCTTCTAAGACTTCTCTAGAATTAGCTCCTTATCTCAAAAAAAGATTAAATTCTCATGATTTATATTTTATTGTCTGTGCTAGTTCCTTTGAAATTATTCCTAAATTAATAGATATCTATCAAGATAAATTAAATAGTACCGAACTCTATAGTTGTATTGCCTCTACTAGAGGAAAAGATCCATTAAACTTACTTTTAAAATACCAAGAACGTCTTTCTTCTGAATATTTATATGAGTTATTAACTCTTACTACCATTTCAGATATTGAAAATGTTCTTCCCAGTCTAAAAAATAAATTAAGTTCTGATCACATTGCCAATTTAATCAATATCGTTAGTCCTGATACTAGAAAAGATTTAATTATCAAGTGCCAAAATAACTTAACTTCCGAAACTTTAACCAAGTGTATTTGCCATACATCCCCTGAAGTTATCGTTAGTTTAGTAGAGTTATTTGCACCTAAGCTAGAAAGCAATGATTTAGCTCTTTGTCTTTCCAAGACTGGAGCCCAAGCTCCCCAATTAATAAAGAAATATCAGTCTCGATTAGACCTAAATAATCTTTTTAAAGCTTTAAATATGTCTTGTTTTGAAACTCCCGATTTCTTTTATAGCCTTTCCCTTAAAGAATGGGATACTAATAATCTTAACTACAATCGCCAAGAAATTTATAACGTTTGTAAATATCTTTTAGCAACCAACGAAGAAATTCTTCAAAGCTTAGATCCTATATTTTTAACAGAACCATATCTTTCACTTTTTAGAGAACAAGATCAAGACCAAAATATTTATCCAAGTCTAAGAATAATTGGCAAATATCCCGATCTCCAAGCTCAAATAATTACTATTATGTCTAATCCTCAAACCAAGCCTCTATTTGAAAAACTCTATAAAAATATTGTTACTAAAGACTTTGATTATACTAGTCTTTTAGAGAAAGTTATAACCAGTCTAGACAAATATAAGGATTTATTTCCAATTAATTTTTCTAAGGAATTAGACAAGATTTCTTTAGATGATCAAGATAAACTAATATCTTCTTTAATCTTTTCTTTGTCCAAAACTTCTCTTTCTTTTCCCAATTTAAATACTTTGTTGTACCCCGAAGATTATATTGATAAAGAATATTCCCACTTAATAATTAAAGGCCAGGCTCAAGCTAAAGAACAAGCTCAAAATATTATTTTTCTAAAAAAATATGGCTTAACTAGAAAAGAAGTTTTAAAAATAGTTGATTTTTATGCTCAAGATCTAAATACAACTGGTTTAAATCTTACTCCAACCGATCAAAAACTAATTTCCTTTTTAAATAATCTTAAAAACAGTTTAAAACTAAATCTCGAAGATAGTATTCTTAAGTCTCTAACCGAAGATACCATGCATTCAGATAACTTTGATTATTATTATTCTTATACAATTGAACCTATGCTTAAAAAAATGTATGCTCGCATTTTAAATAATCAATTATTAACCATAAATTCTTCCTTAGAAACTGTTCCTAATTTCCCAGGTTCCTCTACCAAAGTCTACACCCTAAAAGCAGGTCAAGAATTCTATGTTCTTTTAACTAATTTAGGTGCCTATAATGATTATGATACTATTCCTACTAATTATAAAGACGATTGGAATAAACCTCTTTATACTAGTCACGCCTTTTGTGCCAGTTTAGTTAGTAATCAAATGTTAGGAACAGCACCTTTAAAGCATGCTTGCCTAGGCTTCAGTCATATTCCTGAGTCATCTCTTCTCTTACAGGCTCCTTTTGATATTGGTAGTAGCGATGCCATTACTAAGCTTTATCCTGAAAGTGTCGTTGACCATAAAATGATAGAATATCTTTTCCCAAGAGAAATGATAAATAGAACTAGACATACTCATAATGAATTATGTATTGAAAGATTGGAAAATGATCGCAAATTACAACCCGACTATATTATTTATATGACCGAAAGTTATCAAGAAGAATTACTTCAAAAATGGGCGACATATTCTAAATCTGAACTAGCAACCTTATCCAAATCAGAACAATTAGAATATAAAAGATGGAAAGAAGCTACTAAAGCCGCCTCTGATTTTGAACTTCCCATTCTCATTATTGATAGGAAAAAAATTAGAGAAAATGAATATCATTATCTCCAAAATCTTTTGAAAGATTTCACTCACGATCCTCAACCTGAAAAAATGTTAGAAATTCTTACTAGGTTTGAAAATAATCGTTCTGGTTACAGAAATTATTGGAATAGTACTGGCTTTGAGGACCAAGATATTGCCAAAATCATTGAGAATATTCATTTAACCATCGCTAATCTTCCTTATGTTAGCACTAAAAAAGAATATTATCATTATCTTCTAAACTGGTTAAGGAATGAAACTAATGAAAATAATCTTCGTAAAGGTGGCCATAATGGTAAACTAGAATTAGGCTTTGATACTTTTCATGAAAAAGAATATTTAATGGCTATGCTTAGTAATTTAGATACTACTGTCACTTTCTCTTACCAGGATATTATGACTTTATTAGATGAAGTTAAGATAAACGATCTAAACGATTTAATGGCTCTCCTAGATCTTAATCAATTTACAAGAGAATCTCATCTTGTATCCCAAACTCACGAATACCCTAATCAATTAACAATCGAAAGGTTAATTCCTCGTGTTGCCAAACTAAATAATGATTACTTCGCTTCCAGCTTTAATGATCCCCTTCTTTCAGAAGCGTATTCCAATTTCCCTAATCCCGCCCATGATAAGAGACATCTTACTAACGTTTCCTTATTTGCAGCCCTAATTATGGAAGATAAATTAAAGTCATCTGAAGATAAATCCTTAATCCCTTTAGTTATAGAAGCTGCCAAATATCATGATTGTGGAAGAAAAAGTGATTATCCCCAAGAACATGCCGAACCAGGAGCTTTAAAATTTGCTAGTCTCTTTAAAGATAAATATTCTCTCCCTGATCTAGCCCTGATTTTTACTGCCATTATTTGTCATGAATATAATTTTGTTAGTAAAACTATTCCTGAACGTCAAGCTGAACTAAAAGAATATTCGCAAGCTGTTTTTGAATATGCTCTTTTAAATCTTTATGCTACTGGCTCTCCTAATAATTTTAATCATTCTTACACAGAAAAAGATTTTCCTGATATCTGTAAAAAATATCATCAAGATTCGGAACAACTTTTAGAAAAGAATTATCTTTTAGTAACTACACTAAGAGATGCTGATGCTCTTGATCGAACTAGATTTACTAGAAATTCTGGGTCCGCCCTAAATCCAGATTTTCTAAGTGAAGAAGCTAAATCCTACATTGATTTTTCTTACCAACTAGCAGAGCTTCAAGCCTGCCAAGACCTTCATGACTTAGTTTCTTCTAATAAATTAACTATTCAAACTATAGATAATATCTCTCAAGATCTCAATTCGTCTTGTTTCACCCCTAAAGATATATGCAGCTATATTTATGGAAATCCCCAACTACTATCATCTGGTAGTTCTAGAAAGTAGGTAATAATATGAACAAAAAAAATCTTGAAGAACAAGCATTAGATTACTATTACAAGTCTTCTTTAAATAGTGCTAAAGCGAATGCTATTTTAGAAAAATTAACTTCTCGTCAAAAAGAGATTATTTTAAAGAAGATTAAACAAACTTCCCTAAAGGAAACTAAATAAATGGAAATCTATCTAATAACAACTCCTAAAGGTAAAAATAATTATATCAATGATAAGAATAATGATCGCTTAGAATATAAATTAAAACATCAAGATCTTGATTACAAAGGCCGTCTACAAGCTCAATCTTATTATAATTACTTTCATAATTTAAAAATAAATAAGATCTATACTAGTACTTATCAAACTAGTCTTGAAACCTCCAAGATAATTTTTCCTCATCGTAAAATAATTCCCGATCCTAATCTTGATAATCTAAGATTAGGTATAACTAAATTAAGTGAATTACCCAGTTATTTCTTAGAACAACACTTTCTAGATAGTAATTACAAATTACCTGGAGGAGAAACTAGACAAGATCTAACTACTAGAATGTTAAATCTCTATCACCATATTTTAAAAGATAATTCTCCTTCTGTTGCCATCATTACTCATAAATTAAATATTATCTATTTCTTAAAAAAATTCTGTCTTATTACTTACGCTGGAGAAGTATCTTTTAACAATACTTGTATTAAATCCTCTGACACCCCGTATAGTCTTTTCAAATTAATCATTATTAACAACACTATAACCAACATTGAACATCTAATTATTTAATTTTTCTTAAAAGTTCTCTTTATTGAGAACTTTTACTATTACCAAGTTTTATCCATCTCTTCGAAAGAATTCTACGATCATCTCTTAAATCTTAAAAATAATGGTATTAATCTAAAAAGAAGTTATCATTCTAATGGAACTATTTCTTACCGAAATATTTATACTCTTTTTCAAAGATCTTTCCCTAATAATAAAACAGAAATAATCTTGAATGATAACTGCCGAGATTCTTTAAAAATGCTTTTTATTTCTGATACTCATCTAGGTTCTTCTTTTGAAAGAATGGACTTAATTGAAAAAGCCTACGAATATTGTTTACAAAATAATATTCATATCGTTGTTCACACTGGTGATATTGTCGATGGTACTTATAGTAGAAGTACTAAAAGAATTGAAGATCCTTTTGAACGACTTCAGTATTTTATCGGAAAATATCCTCAAGCTCCTGATATTCTAACTTTCAGTATTCTGGGGAATCATGATTACAGTCTTACCGATGTTGGCATAAACCTCCTAACAGCCATCAAGAATAATCGTCAAGATATGGTTCCCCTAGGCTATCGCTACGGCAGTATCAAATTACGTGATGAAAGAATTTCTCTTTTTCATTATTTTCAAGATAACATGTTTACTAGCTTTTTAGGAGAATCTATTAAATAAGAGACTTAATCAATTGAAAGGCCTACTACCTAAAAAAGATATAGAATTATTAAGAAGAATCTTTACTGAACCTGAGAAATTAAATTTGCCTCCAAATATTTTAGAAGATGTTAATTATATCAAAGACACAGTAACTGATACCAAATTTTTAAAAGCCTCCCCTGAAACCAAAGTCGAGACTCTTAATATGCTCTTAGATGAATGTCGTGATTACTTTCCTGATACTAATAAATCTACTATCACTGAAGATTTATACGAACCTAGAATAGAATATATCTGTGATGGTAGGGGAGAACCTTTCTTGCAAAAAGATATTACCACCTCTTCTCAAAAATATAGACATGCTTCTAATGCCTCTGAATTCTTAAATCAATTAGTCTCTGGTAATATCACTAATGAAAACCTTCTAATAGGTCCTGATGGGTTCCAAACCTTTGTAACTAGATATAATAGTTTCTTCTATGTCTATACTAAAATTAACAACAGTTTTGTCATGTGGGGTTCTTGGCCCGAATCTGAAGGCTATAGCACGTTCAATAAAAGACAAAATAATCAAACTTGTGTTGAACAATTACATTTCTATAGAGAAAGTTTACAAGAAAATTCTAGTCATCATATAACTTTAGTAAGGAAAAAATCTAATAAGCCTAATAAAAATAAAGAAAATCAAAATTCTGAAACATAACCACAAAATTACTGACAAATATCTCTAAATTTGTTACAATTATCTAGACAAGGAAGTGTAATAATGTTAGAAGAAATAGAACAATATGCCAAGGATAATCATATTCCCATCATGCAAAAAGATGGAATTGATTATCTTTGCCAATTCATAAAAGATAATAATATCCATAATATCTTAGAAATAGGAACAGCCATAGGCTATTCTGCCATTAAAATGGCTTTAGTAGATCCTAAAATTAAAATAACTACTATTGAAAAAGATACATTAAGATATCAAGAAGCTCAAAAGAATATTTCTAAATTTAATTTTCAAGATCGTATCGACTTAATCTTTGGTGATGCCCTAGAAACAACTATTACTAATCAATATGATCTCTTATTTATCGATGCCTCTAAAGGCCATAACACTGATTTTTTTAACAAATATCAAAAAAATCTTCTTCCCACTGGCTATATAATTACTGATAATTTATCTTTCCATGGTCTTGTCGAAGATGAAACTCTAATTAAAACTAAAAATCAACGAGGAATTGTTAAAAAGATCAAAAATTTTATTACTTTTTTAGATACCAATCCTGATTACTCTGTAAGATACGTTGAAGTAGGGGACAAGATTGCTATTTGTCAAAGAAAGAGTTCTTAAAAAGTTTTTAAAAGAGTCAAATTTTACATTAAATAAATTGACAAACCATTTGCTTAATGTATAATATGAACTTAAATTATATAATTGTTTGGAGGAATGATATGTTAATAGGTGTTTCAGAATTTAGTGGAAATATCTCTAAATATATTTGTGAAAATAGAGGATATGAATATATAGATGTAGATAGTATACTAGATGAATTGTTAAGTACAGATTTTAACTGCAGCATCGAATTATTATTAGCAAATAAAATATTAAAAAATGAATTAAAGTTGAAGTTAGAACTTAAAATAATAAATTTATTAAATAATATAGATAATAAAAATGGTGTTGTTCTAAAGTATTCAATGCTTTCAAGTTTGAATATCTTTAAAGATTTAGATATTTCAATTGATGTGATAAATGAAATAAATACCACTGAAGATTTATTAGAAATTTGTAAGAAAAATTATAAGGACTCTCAAACTGAAAACTATCACTTAAAAATAGACATAACTAAAGAATGGAAAGAAAATATTAATACCTATTTTAATTTTAATATTTTAAATAATGATTTAGTCACAGTAGTTGTACCCGCTTATAATAATTCTAATAAGTTAATAAAATGTGTTGAAAGTTTAATGAAGCAAAGTTATAGAAATATAGAGATTTTACTGATAAATGATGGCTCGACAGATAATTCACTTGAAGTTTGCAAATATTTGTCGAATATTGATGACAGAATTAAAGTAATTTCTCAAGATAATAAAGGCTTATCAGAAGCAAGAAATACCGGAATTTCCC
The DNA here is from genome assembly GCA_934149105.1 of uncultured Bacilli bacterium. Classification (GTDB taxonomy): domain Bacteria; phylum Bacillota_I; class Bacilli_A; order RF39; family UBA660; genus RUG11215. The sequence goes on along the minus strand of CAKPDP010000003.1, from coordinate 106,660 downwards.
AAGCTAAAGGAGAGTTTATTTGCTTTGTTGATTCTGATGATTATGTCGAATATGAAATGATAGAGGAATTACTAAAAGGAATAAAAAAGTATAATTCTGATTTTTGTGAGTGTAGTTTCTATATTCACCAAAGAGATGGTAGTATTAAAGATGTTACTATAGAACAAAAAGGAAATGTCTATATAGAAGATAGAATTAATCTCATAAATGCGTATTCCGATGCTACAATTTTAATTCCTGCTTGGGATAAAATTTATAGATTGCAAGCAATAAAAGGAATTAAATTTACTAATGAGTGCTTTAAAGAAGATTCTGATTTTATATACAGATTATGTTTAGCGGGAAAAACATGTGCATTAATTGCTAAACCTTACTATCACTACGTAAAACAAGATGGTAAATCTATAACTGCTAATAAAATATCCCCAGAATTATTTACTTTAAAAGATTGGGGAATGGATAAATATAATGAACTTATACATCTTGGAAAAGAATATACTACTGCCGCTGAAAGAATACTTTATAATAGTTTAACACATATATTAAGATACTATGTGAGAGACTATAAAAATGGAGTATTAAAAGATGGTGAATATAGGGATGAAATCCAAGAAGTAGTCAATGACATAACCAATTTATTGTTTGCCACTGATGATGTTAGTAAGTTCAGAAAACTAAATGAGATTTTAGACATAATTGATTATCTATTAAATGAAGGAGTATTAAAACAAGATCAATTTCCAATCCTAAATGTTCCAAGTATTGGAATAGTTTGGAATTCAATGAACTATGATCAAAAATTAGAAACTATAGAAAAATAAAAAAAAAAAACAACAATAACAGCTGCCAGATTTATTGATTTTAAAGATGAATATAGAGATTTTATACAAGATATATACTATTATAATCATGAATTTGAGGGAATACCCATAATGAAGGCTGGTTCATTAATTGATAGATACCCTTCAAATGAAATATTAATTTTATGCTTGAATATATCAGTTTCTGGTTTTGTATACTATAATAAACTTAAAGGATATATGTATAAAGAAGTTGCTCAAATAAAATCAGAAATTAGAAAATATTTTAAAACCCAAATTCAAGATTACGCTTATGATAATATTTTTCATCTGACTGTTAATAATGATGAATACTTATATACTAAAGAGATTTGCAAAAAATATTTTGAAAAAATAGATAAAGGTGACAGATATGGAAAGTGTAAAAAATTATCAAAGTAATTACTTAATAACCAAAATGTATGAACAAGCCTTTGCTCTAAAAGCTGATTCTTTGAATATTTCTAAATTGCATGGTGGTTTAAAAAATGCCGTTTATTTAATAGATGATGGGTTAATGAAATGTGTCTTAAAAATTGCTTCTAATAATGAAAAAACTATTATTTATGTTGATAGAAATACTTTTTGGTGGGAAATAAAAATGTTAAAACTAATGGAAAAAGTTAATATTCCTTCACCCAAATTACTTTATTATGATGATTCTTTAACTTTATGTAATAGTCCCTACTTTTTCATGACATATATTGATGGTGAAAATTATTTGAAATGTAAAGAACTATTAAGTGAAGAGGAAAAAAGACACATAGAATATCAGATTGGATTATATAGTTATGAAATAACTAAAATAAAAATGCCGAATTTTTATTCACCTAGTTTTCCTCAAAAAAAATTTAATTCTAATTATGATTTTATGTATTTTTTATTTGAAAAATTAATCCAAAATGGGCTGGAAAATCATTGTAAAGCAGTGATCGAACAAAAAAATGAAATATTAAACATACTAAAAAAATATAAAAATGAATTAAATGATAAAGTCAAGATCAAGCTTTGCCATACGGATATATGGGATGGAAACATCCTGATTAAGGGTGACAAAGTAATTGGTATTGTTGATTTTAGTGATTTGTATGTATGTGATGAATTAATGACTTTTTACTTTCATACAATAGATGGTGTAATTAGTAGTTCCTTTTTAGAAGGGTACAATCAAATTGAATTAAATACAAATGAAAAAATCAGAATTGAAATATATAGAATGTATGTGATTTTAAAAATGATTGTTGACTGCTGCTTAAAGAAATATGGGGATTTTGACTGGATGTATAAAAATTTAAATGATAGAATTACAAATTTAAAAGAATTTTATAATAATTTTAATGGGAGGAAAAATGAAAGAATATAAGCAATTAGGAGCCTATGGCCTAATAATTAAAAATAACAAAATTTTGTTAATAAAAAAGAATGGTGGACCTTATGATGGCAAGTTAGATTTACCAGGTGGTACAATTGAATTTAGTGAAAGACCAAGTGAAGCCCTTAAAAGAGAAATAATAGAAGAAACAGGAATTAGCATTGAAAAGTATGAATTATTTGATGCCGATTCTGTATCTTTTGATTGGAAATTTACAGACGATGTCTTAGTTAAAGTTCACCATACTGGAATTTTTTATAAAGTAAGTAAATGTAAAAATGAAATAAAGAAAGAAATAAAAATAGATGAAATTAATGATGATTCTTTGGGATCAGACTTTTACGAGATAAGTAAATTATCCTCAAATGATTTATCTGCCATTGCCCTAATGGAACTAGAAAAATTAGGATATAAATTAAATTAATTGAACTATTTTTAGTTCTTTTTTCTTCCTAGTTCTTGACAAGTATCCTAATTAGTAATAAACTAAAAATTCCTTAAAACTATAAATTTTAACTTAAAAATATTAATAATTTTTTCTACCACCTAAATTAGGTAAGAAAAAAGCAAAGGAGATTATTATGAAAAATAAGTATGATAAACAAAAAAACTTTTTACAATTGCTGACCTTAAGATTATTAGAAAGGGAAAATCCTGGACTAAATCCTACTTTAAACTTAGAACAACCTAATACTATTGAAAATCCTAAATCTATTTCTAAAGAAACTTTAAAAAAATATACTACCTTGCGCAACAACCTCTTTTTAGAAAATCGTCACTTATCCCTAAACTGTGCCACTAATTTATTTGATTATTATAAGCTAGACCAGTCTCAAATATCTCTTGAAGAACTAATTTCTTATAGTGATGAAGCCCTTTTAATAGCCATCGATAAATTTGATCCTAGTAAAAGTTCTGACTTCTGTGCCTATGCAGGTTATTACATAAAAAATTATTGCTTAAATAATCGTAATAGATTTTTAGGATTAGACGATATTACCAGTCATCATATCGTTATTATTGAAAAAGCTCGTAAAGAATTAGTTTCATCTTTAGGCACTAATCCTACCTACAATGAATTAAAAAACGATCCAGAACTATTTCAAGAATTATCTGCTAAAGTAGCAGCCGTTAGTCCTAGAACCTTACCTTATCTTCAAGCTATCGCAACTACTTCTTTGGAAGATGTACCAACTCCTATTGCTCCCGATTCTCTTATTCAAGTTGAAGATAAAATAGATGACGAAAGAACCTACGCTTTAGTAAGAGATATCTTACCTATCTTTTCATCTTTAGATAGAAAAATTCTTGGTATGCGTTTTAATACAGATAGTAAAGAACCCTTATCTTATGAAAAAATAAGTCAGCAAATTGGTTGCTCCTCCGAAACAGTAAGAAAAAAAGTAAATAAAACTTTTTATAGATTTCGTCATCCCTCTCGTTCGATTCCTATATTAAAAAAATGGCTTTAATTATCTAAGAGAACCTAGCAATATTTTAAAACTTATGTTATAATTAAAAAAAGAAAACAAAGAGCTTATTTAAGCTCTCTTTGTATATCTATTATTAAGAAAGGAATTCTAATTAGTAATTAGAGTAGTGTGGTGTTATGAGTAAAATCCTTGTTGTTCCTAGTAGTCTTGATGATTTAGAAACTCTATCCTCTAAAAATATTGCCGGTCTAATTTTTAGTATTAAAGATTTATCTGTTAATAATTCTTTATATATAACCTTAGATGAATTAAAGAACATCAAAAAGAATCTTAATCCTAAGTTAGAAATAGTCATATCTTTAAATAAAATAATGCATAATAAAGATCTAGACTACCTAGAACATGTTCTTATAGAATTAGCTAATTTGCATATTAAAAAAATTCTCTTCTATGATCTAAGTGTTGCAAATATTACCAAGAGATTAAATCTTGAGCTTGATTTAGTAGTAGCTCAAGATCATCTAAACGCTAGTATAAATAGTCATAAATTTTATTACAATAGGGGAATTAAGTATAGTTTAATAACTAATGATATAACTATAGATGAAATATTAGATATTAATACTAATAGTAATATGAATTTAATGTTAACTATTTATGGCTATCTACCCATCTTTTATTCTAGAAGATATTTATTGTCTAATTATTTTGAGTATTTAAATCAAGAAAAGACTAATAATAACTATTACTTAGTTTCTGATAATAATTATTATCCTATAATAGAAGAAAAAGAAGGTACTACTATCTACACTCCTAGTCCTCTTAACTTAACCAATTATAAAGACAAACTCTCTAAACTAAGTTATGTGATTTTTAATAGTAATTATCTTCCTCATGATAAATTCCATCAAGATCTAGATAATTATTTAAGTGATAATCCATCAGAAGATAATAATAATTATACTGGCTTTGCTAACATTAAAACGATATATAAGGTGAAAAATAATGAATAATAAAGTTGAATTACTAGCCCCAGCGGGCGATTTTGAAAGATTAAAAATAGCCCTTCTCTATGGAGCTGATGCCTGCTATATAGGAGGAAAAAATTATAGTTTAAGAGCTAATGCTAATAATTTTAGTTTAGAAGAAATAGAAAAATCTTGTCTTTATGCACATAATCTTGGTAAGAAAATCTATGTTACTGTTAATATTGTCTTCCATAATGAAGATCTAGAAGGCTTAGTTGATTATCTAAAAGAATTATCCCAAATTAAAGTTGATGCCATTATCTCTTCTGATCCTTTGATAATAGATCTAGTTAAAGATAATAACATCAATTTAGATATTCATATTTCTACCCAGATGTCTACTTTAAATTATGAACAAGCTCTCTTCTGGAAAAACTTAGGAATTCCTAGAATAGTCTTAGGAAGAGAAATATCTAAAGAAGAAATAAAAGAAATTAAAGCTAAGACTAATATGGAAATAGAAATGTTTATTCATGGAGCTATGTGTTCTTCTTATTCTGGTCGGTGTGTTCTCTCTAACTATTTTACCAATAGAGATGCCAATAGGGGAGGTTGTGCTCAAATCTGTCGTTGGGAGTTTGATTTAGCCGATAGTAATAAGAATATCATACCAGAACCTACTAAGTTTACTATGTCTACTAAAGATTTATCTTTAATTGAAAATCTTAAAGAAATATTAGACTTAGGTGTAGATTCTTTAAAAATAGAAGGAAGAATGCGTAGTAACTACTATATTGCTACCGTTGTTAAAACTTATAGAGAAGCTATTGATGATTACTATAATAATTCTTTAACAGAAGCTAAAATAAAATATTATACCAAAATCCTAAATCGTGTTGCCAATAGAGATAACACTAGCCAGTTCTTTACTAAATTCCCTGGTGTTAACGAACAATACTATTTAGGAAGACAAGAAATATCTAATCAAGACTTCCTAGGTATCGTTAAAGACTACGATCCTCTAACAAATCTTTTAACTCTAGAACAAAGAAATTACTTTAAAAAAGGGGATGTTGTAGAATTTTTTGGTCCTAATATTAAAACATTCACATATACTATAAAAGATATTTGGGATGAAAATAATAATCTTATCGAGATAGCTAATCATCCTAAACAAATCGTTAAATTTAAAATAGATACTAAATTATATCCTGAAGATATAATGCGAATAAAAATATAATAAATTTTATCTTGACAAAAAGATAAAAAAATAGTAAAATTTTGAAATGTTAAGAGGTGAAATACAATGTCAGAAAATAAAGTATATTTAACTAGTGAAGGTTTTTTAGAAATAGAAGAAGAATTAAATAATTTAAAGAATGTTAGACGTCCCGCTGTTATTAAAGCTTTAAAAGAAGCTAGAGCTTTAGGTGACTTATCAGAAAACGCTGACTATGATGCTGCTCGTGCTGAACAAGCTCAAGTTGAAGGCCGTATTCAAGAATTAGAAAAGATCATGGAAAATGTTGTAATTATCGAAAAGAATAGTGATGGAAAAATTTCTTTAGGTAGCACTGTTGTCGTTAAATATTTAGATGATGATGACGACGAAACTGAAGAATACCAAATCGTAGGTTCTAAGGAAGCAGATCCATCTAACAATAAGATATCTAATGAATCTCCTTTAGCTATTGCTATTATGGGTTCCCAAGCTGGAGATATCAAAGCTGTTGAAAGTCCTAATGGCAAATATGAAGTAGAAATCGTTGAAGTAAGATAATAATAAATGGAGGAATAGAATGAAAAAAGTAGTAGAGTACAAAGTAACAGGAAAAGAATGGGAAGAGGCTCAAAATAAAGCTTTCGAAAAATTAAATAAGAAAGCTAAGATCGATGGTTTTAGACCTGGTCATGCTCCTCGTAATGTTTTTGAAAAACATTATGGAAAAAACGAAATAACTATGGAAGCTGCTGATAGTTTAATCCAAGATAGATATACTAAAATAATTACAGAAGATAAATTACTTCCTGTAATTGAACCTAAAGTAGATATCGTTAAATTAGATGATAAAGAATTAGAAGTAAAATTCACAGTTATTACTAAGCCAGAAGTAAAATTAGGGGACTATAAAGGCTTAAAAGTTAAGAAAGAAACTCCTAAAGTAACTAAAGAAGAAATTGAACACCGTATTGAACATATTTGTGAAGATTTCGCTGAAATCGTTTCTAAAGACGGTAAAGTAGAAGTGGGAGATATCGCTGTTATTGATTTCGAAGGTTTCAAAGATGACGTTGCTTTCGATGGCGGTAAAGCTGAAAATTATCAATTAGAAATTGGTAGTCATTCCTTTATCCCTGGTTTTGAAGAAGGTATCGTCGGTATGTCTAAAGATGAAACTAAAGATCTTGAATTAACTTTCCCAGAAGACTATATGTCTGAAGAATTAAAAGGTCAAAAAGTTGTTTTCAAAGTAACTTTACATGATATTAAGAAAAGAGTTATTCCAGAAATGACTAAAGAATTCTTTGAAGACTTAGACATGGAAGGTGTAGACAGTAAAGAAAAATTAGAAGAACAAGTTAAAAAAGAATTAACTGAAATGCACGAAAAAGAATTAGAAGACAAATTTGTTGAAGATCTTCTAGCTAGTGCTGCTTCTAAGATGGAAGCTGAAATCGATGCTGAAATCGTTGATAAAGAAGCTGAAAACATGTATCATAATTTTATGCATAGAATGTCTCATCAAGGTATAACTGAAGAATTATATCTTCAATATGCTAATACTACTAAAGAAGATATGATAGCAAAAATGCATGATGAAGCTTTAAAGAGAATAAAATATGGTTACTTACTAGAAGAAATAGTTAAAGTAGAAAAGATCAAAGTATCTGATAAAGAAGTAGATGCTAAATTAAAAGAAATTGGAGATGCTTATAATATTCCTAAAGAACAAGTTATATCTGAATTAGGTATCAATAGAGATGACTTCAAATATAACCTAGAAATGGAAAAAGCTATCGAAGTTTTAAAAGAGAACAACTAGTTCTTTTTTTCTTTCCAAAATATTTACAACCTTAAATATTTTTGCTATAATTAATGAGTAACAAAAATATAATATAACAGGTGATAACATGGAAGTAATAAAGTGTCTTATTTTAGGGATCGTCCAAGGAATAGGGGAGTTCTTACCTATATCATCATCGGCTCATTTAATATTAGTTCCATACCTCTTTGGTTGGGGAGAATCTAGTCTAGCCTTTGATGTTGCTCTTCATTTTGGTACTCTCCTAGCTGTTTTAGTTATTTTCTTTAAAGATTGGTGGAACTTATTTATGGGGGCCATCAAGAAAGTAACTACAGGTAAAACTACTACTGAAAGTAAAATGTTCTGGTTTTTAGTAGTTGCTACTATCCCAGGTGCTGTAGCGGGTTTTGTTCTTGATGATGTTATTGAAGGTTTCTTCCGTAAACAGATATGGTTAATAGCCCTTTCCTTAGCTATCATGGGAGTCCTAATTTACGCTGGAGATAAATGGTCTAGTAAACATTATAAAAAAACAACTGACTTTAAACATATTAGTCTTAAACAATCATTTATTATAGGTTGTTCTCAGGCCCTAGCTGTTATACCTGGCTTTTCTAGAAGCGGAACGACTATTCTTGCCGGAAGATTATTAGGTATTTCTAAAGAAGCCGTTACCAAATTTACCTTCCTTTTATCCGTTCCCATTATTGCAGGTGCTACTGTTTTAAAAATTCCTGATCTAGAATTAAGTATCCCTGTTATAACTGGTATTGTGACCTCTTTTATAGTAGGAATTATAAGTATTAAATTCTTATTACGTTACATTAAAAAACATGATTTTTCAATCTTTGCTTTTTATCGTATCATCCTAGCTATAATCGTTTATATCAAATTATTATGGTTTTAATAAAACCTTTCTTGCCACAATAGTATAATGGTATTACGGGGCCATGGTAAGGCTCTAACGTAGGTCCGATTCCTACTTGTGGCACCATATGAATCTAACTTGTTTTCAAGTAAAAATATAACTACTAACTAGCAATAGTTAGTTTTTTCTACTTAAAATGAAATGATGAGTAATAATTATGTTTAAGATAGAAAATAAAAAATTAAAAATAAGTGAAGAACTTAATAGAAAGATAGATGTGATATGTCGGTTTGACTAAATATGAATTTATACCAGGTAATATTAAGTCTATTAAAAATACCAATATTGCCTATGTAAATCCTCATATTTTAAAAGTTAAAAGAAATGCTTACTTAATACTAGAAGAATGTGAAGAAATCTTTATAAATAGCTATAACGAGAAACCAAGAATAAAAGATTAGTAAAATTGGTTGAAAATAAATAATATTATTGAATTTATAGCGTAAAGTTATTGATAATTATTAATAAATAAAATATAAACATTTAAACATATATGATTATTTTTATGCAATATTAAATAAGTAAAATTAACCCCCTAGTAGGTTTAATAGTTACTAGGGCGTTTTTCATCTACTTCTACCTTTATTTTTTATTGTATTTTGTTCTTGTAGTATTGTTCTATAATCAAAAACATTTGTAATCATTGAAATTGGAATAGGATTTCTTTGAGGTGATGATTTCATATGCCTCACATAAATATCATCAGCCATCCCATATCCTCCATCACTCGCTGGAATAAAATAACTTTTATAAGCAGGACATTCAATAATTATAAATCCATATTTATTGCAAGGCATAGCTCCACCTAAATACCAATCTATTCCTTGATTATTTTGTCCTTCAATATAATCAGTTCTTCTGTCATCAAAAATATAACCTTTCTTTTTATATAGTTCTAAAACATTTTCTGGAACGCATCTATAACAATAATCCGGTTTGCATTGATAATTTCCAATTTCCTTAATAACATGATCTCTACTGCCTGCTTTTAACTTTTCTTGTAGTGTTAATTCTTCGCCATGCAATAGCTTTTCTTGTACTTTTCTTCTTTCATTATCAGTAGATAATGGCATATTAAAAACATTATATAACTCCATTTGTACCTCCAAACTATTATTATATACCTAAATTATATTAAAAAATGATAAAAATCCTATTATTGCAATTATTATGATGATAAATGTAAATAATAAATTTATTTTACCTGGAAATAGCTCTTATACTTGGGTCAAAAATTGGATAGTCAATATAAGTTACTATTTGTATAACAATCAGGATTGGTTGTGGGGTTACTTAGCAGTTTCAATATTATGAGTGTTGGAGCTTGGACTGCGTTTTCTACCAGCAGTTTCAGTGGTCATAAAATAGATGGAAACATTAGCATTTGTCTTGTTATTTCTTTAGTGCTCACTAACAAAATTTCATCAGAATCCGAAACCAGTATCAATCCATATATTGTAGTATAATCAATTCACTCCAAATAGAGTAGAGTAGGGCAGCAAAAAAGATCTTAGCAACCAAGCATTAAGATCTTTTACTTTCTAAATATTAGCAATTTTTTTTTAATCTTTTGAAATCCTTTATCTTTATTGAGTTCTCTTGCTTGAGCTTTAACCTCTAAACATTTTGTTTCATATCTCTCTAAGGAAGCTGGATGAAATTCAAATCTATTATCACTAGGATTCCAAAATATTTCATAATTACATAATCTATGACATAATCCATCGATGGCACTATCACTATGATTAAGAATAATACTCTGATAAGGATTACTAAATAATTCTCCTAAAGTAACTCCTCTAAACTCTCTTGAATTATCGGAATCTAATTTTAAAAATTCTATCCCAAATCCTGAAATACTCTCCAAAAACTCCTGACTTTCCTTCTCGTCAATAACTTCGGCAATCTCAATTTTATTATCTTCTACCCAAGTATAAACCGCTCCATTATGAACCACTCTACAAATATTAAAATCATCTCTTTCCCTACTTAAAAGAGGATTTTTACTATTATTATTCATCTCCGTTATGATTTCCCCTTGAATCTTACTATAATCATCCATTGTCAATATACTTTTTCTTTCCATTTTTCTAACCCCACTTTCTAAAATATAATAAAGTTTTCCCTGACGTAACGTCTATATTATAACACCATTGTTATTTCTCACCAACATAAAGACGTACTATTTTATTGAACTTTACACTTATATGTGTTAAGATATACATAAATTAAAGTTAAGAATTAAAGGAGTATCCATCTATGAAAAAATTTCTATCTACTAATAAATCTAATCTTATAAATTATTTGCTAATTATCATTATCACTCTTATTACCATCTATGTCATCACGAAAGGTAATCTTTATGCCGACACTAATGATTTTTTAAATCAACATATTATGTTTCCCGATTATTTTCGTAAACTTTTCTATCAAACAGGATCTTTATTCCCTAATTATGCTCCTAGCCTAGGAGGTGGGCAAAATATTTATAATTTTGCCTATTATGGCTTTTTAAGTCCTCTTATTCTACCTAGTTATCTTCTTCCTTTTCTCCCTATGATCGACTATATTATTATAACAAACATTATTAACCTAATCGTAAGTTCTATTCTTATGTATAATTTCTTAAAAAAACATAATTTTAGTAATAATCTCTCTCTAACAGGAGCCTTAATGTTTTCTCTTTCTCCCACTATTTTATTGCATTATCATTCTCAATTAATGTTTGTAAATTATTTACCATTCTTAATCCTAGGGCTTTTTGGTTTAGATAAGTATTTTCGAAAACAGAAACTTTCTCTCTTTATAGTTAGTGTCTTCTTAATGATAATGACTAGTTATTATTATAGTGTTGGAGGCCTTCTAGCTTTAGGCATTTATGCTCTCGTTTCAATTCTTTCTAAACCTAATCTTACTATTAAAATCTTTTTTGAAGATCTTTTTAAACTTTTAGGGGCTGTTGCTATTTCTCTTTTAATGTCTATGTGTCTTTTACTACCCACTATTACATGTATTCTTACTTCAAGGGGCACTACTCTAAGTAGTGCTGTAACTTTAAAAGAACTCTTTCTTCCTGACTTATCCTTAAAATCTCTTTTATATGGAAACTATAATCTTGGCTTGTCAGCTTTATCTGTTTTAGCCCTTATCTCTATAGTTAGAACTAAAGATAAAAAATCTAGGTTCCTAAGTCTTTTCTTAATCCTTATCTCTATAATTCCTCTCTTTCAATACCTACTAAATGGTTTTCTCTATATAAGACCTAAAGTTCTAATTCCCTTTATTCCTCTTTATATTCTCTTAACCATTACTTTCCTAGATAATTTACTTAGCAAAAATATTAATCTTAAATATCTTTTAATTACAACTATAATTCTATCTCTTCTTTTTTATTTCTCTGGGATAACTAAATTATATTATCTCGATCTAATATCCCTTTGGATATTTATAATATTATATTATAAATTATCTAAACCATTCCTAATATATGTCCCACTTGTTCTATCTTTTCTAATAATTGGTATTAGTAGTAACATAACTAGAGATTATCTAACTAAAGGCGATCGCAATAAAGTCCTAAGTGCTGACCTAACTCACCAAATTGAAACTATTTTAAAAGATGACACTACAGATTATCGCTTTGGTAATTATCTTGATCCTACTTTAAATTTTAATCATATTTATACGCCTAACTATAAAACAACTTCAACTTATTCTTCTGTCTATAATAGTTATTATAAAGATTTTAATGATTTAATTCTTAATAATTCTAAACCTAGTCGTAATATTCTTAATACTGCTACTACTCCTAATATTTTTGCCTCTCTATTCTTAAATCATAAATATATTATTTCTAATACTGCTATGTTAGGATATTCTAAATTAGATAATACCTCTAACATCTATCAAAGTTCTAATACCTTACCAACTTACTATATAAGTAGTAATCTTCTAAGTACCAAAGACTTTTCTAATTTAGAATATCCCTATACCCTAGATACTCTTCTTACTAATACCATCGTAGACTCTAACACCACTAATTATAATCCTTCTCATCTTGAGAAAGTAAATATCCTAGATTATCTTGATCTTTCTTCTCTCCCTTATTCTATAGATAATTCTTCCTTAACCTTCTCTAAAACTACTACCTATAATCTACCTACAGTAAAAGATCTTTCACAAAAAATAATAATTATCACTTTTGATCTAACTAATAAACAATCTTGTTCTCTAGGTGATCAAACTATAACTATTAATAATATTACTAATAAAAAAACTTGCAAAAGTTGGTTATACTATAACGATAATACTCATATGTCTTTTATCCTAGGGGAGGGGAATATTACTAATCTTAATATAACTTTTGCTAAAGGTACTTATAATTTGCAAAATATTAATATGTATCTTTTAGACTATTCTGAAATATCTAACTTAAATGCTAATATTACTAAACTAGATCTAGATACTGATAATAATTATTTGATGTCCGCTACTGTAACTGTACCCAATGACAACAGTTACTTTGTAACATCTCTTCCTTATGATTCTAATTATCAAATAAAGATAGATGGTCATAAAGTTTCTTCTGAGATAGTTAATACTTCTTTTTTAGGAAGTAAAATAACTAAAGGTACTCATAAAATTACCATATCTTATACTAACCCTTATCAAACTATTGGTCTAATCTTATCCCTAGTAGGTTTAATTATCTATCTTTTACTTCTAAAAAAAGAAAAATTTTCTAAACATCTTTATTAAATTAATTATTCATAGTATAATTATACTAGAAAGAGGTAAGATAAAATATGCAAAAATATTGTCGTAATTGTGGAAGCACTGTCTCTGAAACCGATGCTTTCTGTACTCATTGTGGTTTTCCTTTAACTAATTCTACTCCTAATACTAATACCAATTCTAAAAAGAAGAAATTACCCATCTGGGCTCTAATCTTAATCATCATCGGAAGTATCATTTTCTCTCTCCTTATTCTCTTTATCATTATAGGAGTAATTGCCTATAATTATAGCAAAACCGATGATGATTACTATTCTAATACTATTCCTGATTACACTGAAACTGAAGAATTATTAGGAACTATCGGCGACACTATAACTTCTAATAGTTATAAAATAACTCTTAAGAAAGCTACTATCTATGACGAAATAGAAGGGGATACTTATACTGATACTCCTGATGAAGATAAAGACTTCTTAATCTTTATGTTTGATGTTAAAAATATCTCTATTAGGAATAAACATCTTTCTTACTATAATTTTGAAGGTTACCCTGATTATCAACTTACTAATCCTTTAACTAGTGCTTATATCTTTAATAAAATTGATAATATCGGTAGACTAGATACCACTATTGGACCTAATCAAAATACTCTAGGCCTTGTTGCCTTTGAGGTGGATAAAGATTGGGAATACTTTGAAGTTCATCTAAAAGATACTGGTAATTATTCTAATTCTCAAGATATAGTCTTTAAAGTTGTAAATAACTAATAGATAAGGAATTAAATCTTATCTATTTTTTATCATTTAATCTTTAGTTACCATTTTTTCCTAAACTATGATATAATATAACACACATATAATTAATTGGAGATGAAAAATTATGAATAAAAATTTAACTAACTATAGGCAAGACTTATATAATCAAGAACTATCTAATTTCTTAGAAACTCTTTCTTTAAAAGAGCCTTCTCAATCTAAACCTAATCCAGAAGAAATAAAGGATTTGCTAGAGCATCTAGCCCATTATTATGAATTAGCCATATCAGATTATTCCCTTACTCATCCTAAAGAAAAAAATCCTTACTCAAGATTTACTATCTTAAAAAATATGTTAACTAGTCTTCCTAATTATCTACAACCTGCTGCTAATTATTTTTTTAATCTTGAATATACTGGACCACGTATCTTTTCTCAAGGTGGTTATAGTATTGCCTCTTTTGCTTATACAGAAAGAGGAGCCGGTGGTGATGCCGTTCCTAGATATGTAAAATTTAATAAACAAACTGGTAAAATCATTGAATTAGATGAATTAATCTATAAAGAGTTACCTCATATTAGCAGGAAAGAAGATCGTTCTATTGAAGAATTATTAAGTTTATTACAAACTAAAGAACAAATTGATCCTGATAAAAGAGTCTTTGAATTAGAACCTCTAGAAAATTGTCTTCATAATCATGCTACTCATCTTGAATTAAGAACCCATTTCCTAGAATTACTAGCCTTAACTATCATCTATTCTAATAATCATGTTAGTAGCGAAAGTAACTATCGTTCTAGATTGTTCTTAGATGACATAGAAGCTCAAATTCCCGGTTTACAACTAGATTCCACTAAACTAGATCAAATGCTAACTACCTCTAATTTAACTCCTGAAGAAGAGCCACCTAAAACTATTACTTCTTCTAAATCTAAAACTCTATCTAGAGTTAAAAAATTCTTTGGAACTAGGACTAAAAATAATGTCTAAAAAAGAATTATTTTTTAGTACTAAGCTAATTAATAATCTTAAAATAGTCATCTTAAGTGATATTCATTTTAGTAAAAGCTTTAAACTTAAAGTTTTTACTAAACTATTACTATCTATCTCTAAGATCTCCCCGGATTATATCTTTATAATAGGTGATTTAATAGATTATGAAGAAGTGGATTATCCTACCTTAAAAAGTTTTCTTCATAATCTGGAACAATATTCTGAAGTTATAATCGTCATAGGAAACCATGAATTCTATAAAAAAGATCCTAACTCTTCTCGCTGGCAAAAATCCTCTTGTTCCCAATTACTAAAAACCATTCATAGTCTAGATAACACCATCCTATTAACTAATGATATCTATCATGATTATGCTAATAATCTAACTATTACAGGCCTTGTTCTTGATTTCGATTATTACCAAAAGAAAGAACCACTTGCTATCTTTAAAAAATCCCTCACTAAATTACCTAACCCCCCTCAAAATACTTACAATATTCTTTTAGTTCATACTCCTTATAACATCCTAAGATCCCAATCTGAACTAAAGAATTATCAGTTAATTCTCTCTGGGCACATGCATGCCGGTTTAGTACCGGCCTATTTATCATTTATCTTCCCTAAAAACAGAGGCCTTATCTCTCCTTGGAAAAAGCCTTTTCCTAATATGGTCCGTGGAAGATATAAAACTAACTATTCTGAAGGCTATATCTATGAAGGAATAACCAAATTAGCCCATTCCTCTAAAATATTCCATAAATTTGATTTCCTCTATCCCAAAAAAGTCTTAGAAATAGAATTACAGAAAGGACAAAAGTAGTATGAAAGTAGGAATTTATTCCCTAGGTTGTAAAGTAAATATCTATGAAAGTGAATACATAACAGAACTATTAAAAAATCATAATTATGAAATAGTTCCCTTCACTGAACCAGCCGATATTTATATAATTAACACCTGTAGTGTCACTAATGAAAGTGATAGAAAAAGTAGAAAAATAATTAGAGAAGCTAAAAGACATAACCCTAATGCCATCGTCATTGCCATGGGATGTTATACTCAAATCAAAGCTAAAACTAATAAAGATGAAATCGAGGCTGACATAATCCTTGGTAATAAAGATAAAACCATGATAGTTTCTATAATTGAAGAATACTTAAAAAACAATAATCAATTAATCGATATTCATAATTTGAGAGAAGATATTCATTTCGAAGATATGACTATCCATACCTTCACTAACCATACCCGTGCCTTTGTCAAAATCCAAGATGGTTGTAATGCCTTCTGTTCTTATTGCATAATCCCTTATGCTAGAGGCCAAATGCGTAGCAAAAATTTTGACAAAGTCTTAGAAGAAGTAAGAACTCTTGTTAATAATGGTTATAAAGAAATCGTCCTAACAGGTATCCATACCGGTAGATATGGTCAAGATATTAATACCAATTTAGAAACTCTACTAAAAGAACTCTTAACTATTCCTAATCTTTATCGCTTAAGACTATCTTCTATTGAAATTAATGAAGTAACTGATGGTATCATCAAACTCCTAAAAGATAGCTCTATCATGGCTA
This sequence comes from uncultured Bacilli bacterium, assembly GCA_934149105.1. Taxonomy (GTDB): domain Bacteria; phylum Bacillota_I; class Bacilli_A; order RF39; family UBA660; genus RUG11215. Next base: position 90,036 of record CAKPDP010000003.1, on the reverse strand, counting down.
AACATCTTCACATTCCTCTTCAATCCGGTAGTGATAAAATTCTTAAATCTATGAATAGAAAATATGATCTTAATTTCTTTCTAAATAGAGTTAAAACTATTAAAGAAGAAATTCCTGATATATCCCTAACTACCGATCTGATTGTCGGTTTTCCAGGAGAAACTGACGAAGACTTCTTAGATACTATTAATACCCTAAACACCATCAAGTTTACTAAAATTCATACTTTTCCTTATTCTAAAAGAGATGGTACCGTAGCTTCTACTATGCCTAACCAAATAGATGGTAACATCAAAAAACAAAGAGTTAGAAAAATCTTAACTATGTCTCATGATTTTGAACATGAATTTTATCAAAATCACTTAAATCAAGTTACAGAAGTCCTAACTGAAACCACTAAAAATAATCAAACTACTGGTTATACTAGTAATTATATCCCTATAACTATCAACAAAGAAATTCCTGATAACACCATAATTACTACTAAAATAATAGATATAACCGAAGATAACCAAGTAGTAGGGGAAATAGTAGAGTAAATACTTTACAAATCACTAAAAATGTAGTATCTCATAAATATATTAAATTGTCTAGATTTAATAAAAAAAGTCCATAAAATGACATGAAATATCAAAAATTTCTGTCATTTTTTATTTTTTTCTAAAAATTAAAAGGAAATCTTTCTTCTACCGAGAATAATATAATTGATAGGGGAAGAAAGGAGTAAAAAATGTATTATAGAATCATAAGATATTTAGTAAGAGCCCTCATTAGATTTTGGTTTTAAAATTAATGTCGATGAAAAATAAGACCTAGTATTGTCGAATTACTTTATAAACTTTAAACTACGTGATAACTTATTGTTAGAGGAGGTGCATAATGTTAAATATTAGTTACGAATTTACTAAAGGTTTCTTTTTTGTAAGATTAGAAGGAAATATTACTAAAAATAATTATCGTTATTTCTTAGAAGAATTAAAAGACATAATTCAAAGAACTGGTTTAAAAAAGATTGTTATAAATGTCGATAAAATCAACTCCATTGACGTTCTTTGTTTAAATAAATTATTAAAATTCTTAAAAAAAGCCTTATACAAAGGCATAACTGTTTTAATGTGTGATAATAACTTAGTTTTAACTAGTAGAATATTTAATTTAATACCCAGAATAAGTTATGAGCAAGAGGTCTATAATATGATATAGGAGGTGTCCATTTGGAAGAAACTGTTCCTGTTGAACAAGTAATCAATAATTCTCAAGCTCTTATTAATTCGATTATAAGAAAATACCTTAATTATTATGAATATGATGATCTCTATCAAGTTGGTGTTATAGGTTTACTAAAAGCTTATAATAAATTTGATAGAAATATACCCGTCAAGTTTTCTACTTATGCCTATACTTATATTTTAGGTGAAGTAGTAAAATACGCGACTGAAAATAGAGGCTTAAAACAAAATAAAGATTACCGTAAATTAGGAAGAAAAATAGAAGAAGCTAGAACTATTCTTACTCAAAAACTAATGAAAGTTCCTAGTAGTAAAGAATTATCTACTTTTCTTTCTTTACCTGTCTCTTTAATTGAAGATATATCTATTGCTAACTATCAACTAGATAGCTTAGATAAAACTATCAATGAAGATGGCAAAGAATTAACTTTAATGGATACTCTTATTGCCCCAACTCCTTATCAAGATGATAATACCATCATGTTAATGGAGGCTATCGATAGTTTGCAAGAACCTGACCGTAGTATTCTTAAGATGAAATACTTACAAGACTATACTCAAGAAACTATCGCTAGTAAAGTTGGACTAAATCAAGTTCAAGTCTCTAGAAATTTAGCTAAATCCAAAAAGATCCTTAAGAAAGTTCTAACTACTGTTTAAACTAATGTATCTAATATATTTAACATTTTAAATATACCTCCTAAATTATCCTACGACATCATAGGCACCATAAGTGCCTATTTTTTATGTATATCTTTCTCTCTATTGCTAATACTATTACTGGTGATACTATGAATAATAACGATTACAATAAATTAGTCTCTAAATATACTCCTAAAGAAAACTATTTAAAAAACTCTCTTGTAACCTTCTTTGCGGGAGGTACTATAGGACTTCTAAGTGAACTCTTATTAGAAGCTTATGCCCATTACCTGAATATTCCTAGAAAAGAGTCTGGTGTCTTAGTAATTTTAACCCTTATAACAATCTCCTCGATCCTAACAGCTCTAGGTGTTATGGATACTTTAGTATCCAAATTAAAGAGTGCTCTCTTAATACCCATAACAGGCTTTGCCCATTCCATGACCAGTGCTGCCCTAGAATATCGCAAAGAAGGCCTCGTTACTGGTATTGGTAGTAATATCTTTAAATTAGCAGGAACCGTAATTCTCTTTGGGATAGTATCCGTCTATTTCTTTGGCTTAATAAGAATTTTAATATTGGGAGGTTAACATGACAACAAAATACAATAATGTATATATTCAAGATACTTATACTATTGGAGGACCTTATGAAAAAGATGGGCCTCTAGGATCTTATTTCGATAAAACTTATCCTAAAGATCTTTACTTCGGTGCTAAAACTTGGGAACAAGCTGAAACCAAGCTTCAAATAGAAGCAATTAAATCAATATTATCCAATAATAATCTTCAAGATCAAGATATTGATTTACTATTAGCGGGCGATCTTCAAAATCAAATTGCCGCCTCTGACTATACAGCTCGTATCTTTGACATTCCCTTCCTGGGATTATATAGTGCTTGTGCCACTAGTAGTGAAGCCCTTGCTCTAGCTTCTAGCTTAATTCAAGGCAAAATCATCACCCAAGCCTTAATCTCAATCTCTTCTCATAATATGGTTGCTGAAAAACAATTTCGCAACCCCACCGAATATGGCAGTCCCAAACATAAAACCGCCACCTTTACCGCTACTGGAGCCGTCTCTATCCTCTTATCTTCTAGTAAAAGTTCTATCAAAATAGAGTCTTCTACTATCGGTAAAGTTATCGATAAAGGCATAACTGACCCTAACAATATGGGAGCCGTAATGGCTCCAGCCGCTGCCGATACTATCTATAGACATCTAACTAACCTAAACCGTACTCCTGATTATTATGATCTAATCTTAACTGGTGATCTTGGTACTTACGGTAAACAGATCCTTATCGATTACTTACAAGAAATCTACAATCTCGATATCTCTAAAAACTATAATGACTGTGGAACCATGCTCTATGATCTAGATAAACAACCTGTCTTTGCTGGTGCCAGCGGCCCTGTCTGTAGTGCCCTCGTAGCCTTTGGATATATCTATAAACAACTACTATCTAAAAAAATCAAAAGAGTTCTTCTAGTACCTACTGGAGCCATCTTTTCTCCAACTTATGTCTTCCAAAAAGAAAGTATTCCCGCTATCAGCCATGCTATTGGAATCGAGGTGACAGAATGATCTATCTATATTCCTTCCTTTATTGTGGCCTCATATGCCTAATTGCCCAAATCATTCTCGATCGAACTAAACTAACTCCCGGCCACATTACCAGTATCTTTGTCACCCTAGGAGGCTTTCTAGATATCTTTGGTATTTACGATAAAATAGTTCTCTATTGTGGTGCTGGAGCCCTAGTTCCTATAACTTCCTTTGGCCACCTCTTAGTCCATGGGGCCATGGATATGGCTGGAGATATCGGTATTATTGGCCTTGCCATGGGAGTTTTCAACCTAACAGCCGCCGGTATCTCTCTAGCCATCTTTCTAGCCTTTATCCTCTCCCTAATCTTCAAACCCAAACATTAAAAAAACGTTATCCCTAACGTTTTTTTAACTATTATTTATCATATTCTCTATATAATCTACTAGCTGTAACATCTTCCTGATTTAAATACTTACCCTGATATTTAATATTCTTATCTCCCACTACTGGATAATAACAAATCTGACATATCTCCATATTAGGATAAATACGTACTGGCTTTATACAAAATATCTCTAAAGTCCAAGTCCCCTTAAATCCTACATCTCCAAACCCTGCCGTTACATGAATAGTAATACCTAATCTTCCTATCGAACTTCTACCATTTAACATTGGTACATATTTAGATGTATCCGTAAATTCTACCGTTCTTCCTAAATACAAAGTATTAGGTTCTAATACTAACCCTTCCGGAGGAATTTCAATTCTCTTAGTTCTATTCTCTTTCTTACTATCTAAAACCTCATCAGTGTACACTAATAATTCCTTACCTAAATGTAAATTATAACTATTAGGATTAATTAATTTCTTATCAAAAGGTTTAATAACAATATTACCTTCCTCTATTTCTCTTAATATTTCTTCACCACTTAACATAAATATACCTCTTTCTAATATTATATTAACATAACAAAAATATAACAAATATTATTCCTAAAATCAACCCTTATTTAATTACTTTACAACTATTCCACTCCCTGTTATAATACCTTAAGAAAGAAGGAATACTTATGTTGTCAACTAATCCCGATCTTAATTTTAAATTTAACTATGCTAAAACTAAATATCCTAACTATTATCAAGAAGGAGTAGGGATCCTCGATTCCTTTAAAGCCATCATGCTAGAAACCGATATTATTACTTATACTACTCCTTATCCTAAAACCACTAATCTCTATAACCTTTATCTTACTAATTATCAAAATTCCCTAAGAGCCTTTATCTTTTCCGACTATCTTGCCATTGCCGAATTAAATAATACTATCAATTTTATCTTTGATCCCCAAAAATTCAGAGATTATCTTCAGCATAATTCTCTAGAAGATAGTAGGGTAGTCCAAGAAATAGAAACTATCCACTCCTTATTATCTATCTTTTATAGTAATTCCCTAACCAATAATTCCAAAACTCTAAAACCCTAACAAAAAAAGAACCCTTATCAAGTTCTTCCTTATAACTTCTTATCCTCTAAATATTCTTTTCTAACTCGAACCGAGATCCATCTTGAAAGATATTCACAAATATCTTTCTTTTCTTTTTCATGTAAAATATCATGCCTTAATCCTGGATAAAACTTCATAGTAACATTACTAATCCTAGCTTTTTTATATAAACTATATACTTTTTTAACTCCCTTAGTATTATTTCCTACTGGATCACAACTACCCGAAATCAAAAGAATAGGTAAGTCCTTATTAATCTTCTCAATATTCTTAAGCTTTCCTGTCTCTATCATTGCTTCTAATAATTCTCTAAATAATCCAATCGAAAATTCTTCTCCTCTCTTAGGATCATTTATATATTTCTTTAAACTACTCTCGTTAGAACATAACCAATCATAGTCTGTTTTATTTGGTTTAAAATTATTATTATAAGTCTCAAACGTTAACTTATGAATAAGTGGTGTTGTCTCTTCTTCTCTATATTTACTAGCTTCATTATTAACTAACTTCAGAATCATCTTAAGAAGTAGGGGATTAGTATAGCCACTACCCATTATAATAGTGCCATCTAAATCATTACTGTATTTTTCCAAGTAACTTCTAACTACAAACGATCCTAATGAAAATCCTAACATAACATAAGTAGCATTTTTATATTCTTTCTTTATAATATTAAATAAACTTCTAGTATCCTCGACCAAATACTTAAAACTACCTCTCTCTCCAGAATACATCTTAAATTTTCCATAAGTAAGACTATCTCCATGTCCCAATAAATCATGTCCTACTACGACATATCCCAGCTTTGTAAAATATTCTGCCACCTCTTCGTAGCGTCCAATATATTCTGTTACGCCATGAACAATTTGAATAACTCCCTTAACTTCTTGTTCTGGTATCCATTTTATCGCATGGATCTTACTTTTTTTATCACTTGACGCATAATAAAATTCTTCCATCTTCATTTCTTATCACTCTCTATTCATATTTTTCCAATTAATTAATTTGTTAATTATTTTAAAACCCCTGTACCAATATTTTATCACACTTTCTTATCTTTAATCAACTAGCCTTTGATTCTTTGAATAATTCTTAAATACTTAACCTTTCTCTTATCCTAAATCACTCTAAATATTTTCTTAAAACTATTAGTTAATTAAAAAAATATTCCTAAAAATCATGCTAAACTAATATTAAGAATAGGAAGTGTATTTATGACAAAATGGGACAAAGAATATATTAAACTTTGTAAAAAAATCTTAAATAAAGGAATAGAAGTCGAAAATAGAACTGGTACTAATTCCATTAAAATACCTAGTTATCACTTTGAATTAAATGTTGGTAAAGAATTCCCTGTTTTAACTACTAAACAGTTATATTTTCGCCAAGCTATAACCGAAATGCTTTGGATTTATCAAGCTCAATCTAATGATGTTAGGTGGCTTCAAGACCGTGACGTTCATATTTGGGACGAATGGGAAATAGATGAAAATGGTTACTGGACTGCTACTCAAATGTTACCAAGTAAAGACGGAAAATTAGAAAAACAATCAGTAAAAAAATACTTTGGTAAAACTGCTGCTCATACTATTGGTACTGCCTACGGCTATATTATCAAAGAATATAAACTAATCGATAAACTAATTAACACTCTTAAAACTAATCCACTAGATAGACGAATGGTAATTTCTCTATGGCAAGATAAATACTTAGACACTGCCGTCTTACCATCTTGTGTCTGGAGTACCGAATGGGATGTAACTGATGGTAAGCTAAATCTTTGGGTTCACCAACGTAGTTGTGATGTTCCTTTAGGGCTTCCCTTTAATGTAACCCAATATGCTGTCTTATTATCCCTGATTGCTCAAGTAACTAACCTTAAACCAGGTAACCTTAACTGGAGCATCAAAGATGCTCATATCTATGTCAACCAAGTAGCGGGTATCAGAGAACAAATAGAAAGATATGAAGATCATAAAGATCTAAAAGGTGCTAAATTATGGCTAAATCCTCAAATCAAAGATTTCTATAAATTTGATAATTCCAAAGATCTAAAAGACATAAAAATAATTAACTATAACCATCTAGGACCTATAAAATTTCCTATTGCCCAATAAAAATATCTAAAAAAGGTTGCTAACTATCTAAAAAAGTACTATAATTATATTGTTCCTTAATTCTTGGTATCACGTACCTCTTACGTCTACTAGGATAAGGTGAAAAATAAGTTAGGAGGAAATAACATGGCATTAAAGAAAGAAACTAAAGATATGATTATCAAGAAATATGCAAGAGATGAAAAAGATACTGGTTCTCCAGAAGTTCAAATTGCATTATTAACTGAAGAAATCAATGCTTTATCTAAACATTTACAAGCTAATAAACAAGACAAAGACTCTAAAAGAGGTTTATTAATTAAAGTTGGTAAAAGAAAAAGTTTATTAAATTATTTAATTAAGACTGACGTTAAGAGATACCGTGAAGTTGTTGCAAGTCTTGGTTTAAGAAAATAATTAATTTAAATAGTAGGCACTCTTTTTTGAGTGCCTTTATTTTGGAAAGAAGGAGTTATGAATAAAAAAGTATTTACATTAAATTTTAGGGGAAAAGAATTAACAATTGAAGTAGGGGAGATGGCTAAACAAGCTAACGGTGCCTGCTTAGTTAGATATGGTGACACAGCCGTTTTATGTACTGCTGTTATGAGCAGTACTGCTTCACAAGCCGATTTCTTTCCTCTAACTATCAATTATCAAGAAAAATTATATTCCGTTGGTAAAATACCAGGAGGATTTATTAAAAGAGAAGGAAAACCTACCGATCAAGCTATCTTAGCAGCTAGATTAATCGATAGACCTATAAGACCACTCTTCGCCGAAGGCTTTCGTAATGAAGTTCAAGTTATCAGTACTGTCCTTTCTGTCGATCAAGACTGCAGTCCTGAAATGGCTGCCTTATTCGGATCATCTCTATCTCTAATGATAAGTAACATTCCCTTTAAAGGCCCTGTCGCTGGTGTCGTTGTTGGAAAAATAGGAGAAGAATACATAATCAATCCTAGTACCGATGAAATAGCTGAAAGTGAACTAATTTTAAATGTCGCTGGTACCAAAGACGCTATCAACATGGTTGAAGCTGGAAGCCATGAAGTAAGTGAACAAGTCATGATCGAAGCCATCATGCAAGGACACAAAGCCATCAAAGAATTAGTATCTTTCCAAGAAGAAATAACTAAAGAAGTAGGAAAAGAAAAAATAGAAGTAGTTCTTGCTCAAATACCAGAAGAACTAGAACAAGAAGTTAAAGATTATTCTTCTAAAGCTATGCTAGAGGCTATCCAAATCAAGGATAAACTAGAAAAATATGCTGCTATCGATAAAGTTAAAGCCGATGCACTTATTTATTTCGAAGAAAAATATCAAAACCAAGACGATCTAGATACTATCTTAAAAAATGTTTCTAAAGTTGTAAACAATATCGAAGCTGAAGAAGTAAGACGTCTAATAACTGAAGAACACATAAGACCAGATGGCCGTAAAATGGACGAAATAAGACCATTAGATGCCCAAATAGATATCCTAGCTCGTACTCACGGTAGTGCTATGTTTACAAGAGGTCAAACTCAAGTTCTATCTACTACTACCTTAGGTGCTATTGGAGAACACCAAGTTCTAGATGGCTTAGGTTTAGAAGAAGAAAAAAGATTTATGCATCACTATAATTTCCCTGCCTTCTCTGTAGGTGAAACAGGTCGTTATGGTGCTCCAGGCAGAAGAGAAATAGGTCATGGAGCCCTAGGCGAAAGAGCCCTTCTTCAAGTAATCCCTTCCGAAGAAGAATTCCCTTATACTATTAGAGTAGTATCTGAAGTCTTAGAAAGTAACGGATCTTCTTCCCAAGCATCTATCTGTGCTGGATGTCTATCTCTAATGGCCGCTGGTGTTCCTATCAAAGCTCCCGTTGCGGGTATTGCCATGGGCTTAATTACCAAAGATGATAAATATACTATCTTAACTGATATTCAAGGCCTAGAAGATCACATGGGTGATATGGACTTTAAAGTAGCGGGTACTAGAAACGGTATCTGTGCTATGCAAATGGATATTAAAATTGATGGCGTAACTAGAGAAATATTAGAAGAAGCTATGACTCAAGCCAAAAAAGCCCGTATGCAAATTCTTGATGTTATGGAAGAAACTATTCCAGAACCACGTAAAGAATTATCTAAATATGCCCCTAAAATAACTCAATTCAAAATCAATCCTGATAAAATAAAAGACGTTATCGGTAAAGGTGGCGACATGATCACTAAAATTATTCTAGAAGCATCTCATGTTAATTCCGTTAACGATAAAAATGCCGTTAAAGTAGAATTAGAAGATGATGGTCGTGTAATAATCTATCATAGTGATCAAGAAATAATTAATAAAACCAAAAAAATGATCGAAGACGTTGCCAGAGAAGTCGAAATAGGTAAAACTTATACTTGTAAAGTCGTTAAAACTGAACCATTTGGGGCCTTCGTTGAATTATGGCCTGGCCAAGAAGCCTTAATTCACATCTCTCAACTAGATACTAAGAGAGTAGCCAAGACTGAAGATGTTGTTTCTGTCGGAGATGAAGTAGTGGCCATTGCCACCGGCTACGACAAAAAAGGAAAGCTAAATCTTTCTCGCAAAGAAGTATTACTAAAAAATTCTAAAAAAGAAGAACCAACTCTCAAAGACAAACCTATAGTCGTTGAAAAAGAACTAAATACTGAAAAAGAAAAACCTGAAGTTACCACTCTTAGTCCTGAAGAACAAATGACTAGAGTAATAGAAAATCTTGATAAAGAAGTATCTAATTCTGAAGAAGAGTAATATCTTCTTTTTTTATCACCTAATTATAATTAAACCCTTTTTAATAGCATATATTTAATTAGGTGGATAGTGTGAAAAAAATAATACAAAGTATTGGCCTTATGGCCCTTATGTGCTTTAGTTTTATGTATACTGATAAAGTTATGGAAGTTATAAATGAAAAAGATAGCTTGATGATCGAACTAGAAACTAAAGAAAAAGATTATAAAATAGATCCTGTACCCGCTATTATTACTAAAGATACTATTATCCCTGGAATTACCGGTAAAAGTATCGATATTGCTAATAGTTATAATAAAATGCGAGAACTAGGAATATTTAGGGAAGATTTATTAGAATATTATCAAACTTATCCTAAAATTCTCTTAAAAGATAATTTAGATAAATATATAATTAGTGCTAATCCCCACAAACAAGAAGTAGCCTTAATCTTTAGATTAAAAAGTGACAAAGAACTATCTAATCTTCTAAGCCTTATAGCCAAATACAATCTTAAAATAAATCTTTATGCTAATACCGATTATCTAGAAACCAATCTAACTAATCTTGATCCTTCTAATATTGAATTATATAACTATGGTGACAATGGAACCTACTCTCATTATAACATTCTCCTAGGAGAAAATATTATCAAAAATAAAACCAACTCTCTATCCCTTTACTGCCTAACACTTACTAAAGATCAAAATACTTTAAATAACTGTAAAAAAGATCATAAGTATACTCTAATCCCATCTATTATCGGTAACAATACTCCCTATAATAACATCAAAGCAAATCTTAAATCTGGATCCTTAATCCTCCTAGATCTAAACAATCAAACTCTAAAAGAATTACCTACCATTATTGATTTTATAAAAGGAAAAGGCTTAACCTTTAATTATTTATCCCAATTATTAGCAGAATAAAACTAGAAAGTTCTATTTCTTTCTAGTTTTATTTGTGAGCAATCGTTTCTCTTTCTAAAATTAATTTCTTACTTTTTACCTTCTGAGCCTGATTATCGATCTCTCTATAAAGTTCTTTATTATCACTATAAAAGCGATCTAACATATCATAATTCTGAACAACCCTTTGTCTGCCAGCCTGTGAATATTCCCAAACCTTTGAGACTTCTAAACTAGGATATTTTTTAAGAATCCATCCTGAATAAAAAAAGGTTTCTAATCTACATATATGTTCATCTTTTCTCTCTGGAATTATTCCAGATGTAGGATCCAAAAAATATTCTTGCCCATCTTTTAATACAAACGTAATCGCATGATTTCCAAATAAATTAGCATCTATTTCTTTAATTTTTAACAATATCTTCTCAATAATCTCTCTCCCCAATTTACCTTTATATGAAGTAGGGGAAGTGACTTCTAACTGCCCTTCATTATCATCTTCTACTTTTACAATTATCTGGGCTGCTTCTAACCCCATATTACTAAATATATCTCTAAGCATCGCCGACGTATGTCTACAACAACCTGTTCCTTTAAAAATATCTACTCCGAGCATATTCCTTTTATTAAAACTTTTAATCATTAAATCATACAAATCATCTTTATCCATACTATATTCATATTCTTTATTGATAGATAAATTTCCATTCTCTAAAAGCATATAAAATAATTCAAAAGTCATAATCGGATTATCAAGTTCTAACTTATTATTGAGCCTAACATAATTATTTAAAAACGTATTATATAACCCATTCAAATATTCCACATCTCTAACTAATTCTTTCTTAATAATTAAATTATCTTTCTCTATTCTAGCCAAGGCCTCTTCTCTTAATCTTTCTTTAGTTATAATTCTTGTATTCTTACTCTCTTTATACATACTACGAGAAGAAATCCCTAAAAGAATGCCCCCAACAATTCCCATTGCTATCTCTAGAGGTAAATGTAAATCCCTAGCCATTGTCTCAGACATTACATTGATACTTAAAGCACCCTCAAATCCATATTTTTGTAATACTTCTTCTATCTTTTCCTTCTCACTCATTTTTCCCTCTCCCCCTTTTAAAATTCTTTTGTAGTATACCACTTCCTTAGTTTACTGTCAAGTTATTTGCGCTAATACCATCTATATTTAATACTATCTTTATTCTATTTTCTAAAAGTTAATCTCGCCAGAAACAATATTTTCCAAATTTTTTCCTCCTAATACTGACTTTTTGTCTAAAATCTGTTACAATTAATACAGGTGATTTTTTTATGAGCAGAACAAAACTTAGAAATAGCGCTATGACTATTTTATATCAAATCTATTTATATAAAAAAAATAATATCAATTATGATTTAGATGAAGTAATTAATAGTAATATAGAAGAAGGAGAAGATCTAACATATCTTAAAAATATTATTTTAGGAGAGCTAGATCATGAAGAAGAAATAGAACAACTAGCCAACAAATACTTAGATGGTTGGAAATTAGAAAGATTAGGTCTTACTGATCAAGCTATAATAAGAATAGCTATCTATGAATTATTATATACTGATACTCCTAATAAAGTTTGTATCGATGAAGCAATAGAACTAGCTAAAAAATATTCTGATGATGCTGTTGTTAAAATGATTAATGGTATTCTTGATAAAGTTTACCATAATGAGGCTAAGAATGCAGAATAATTATATAACTATTACTGATTTTACCAGATATTTAAAGAGTAAATTTGACTATGATCAAAATCTTCAAAAAGTATTCTTAAAAGGAGAAATATCTAATTTCAAAGCCCATACTAGAGGTCACTTTTATTTCACTTTAAAAGATGAAGGTAGTAGAATTAATGCCGTTATGTTTGCTTCTGCTACTAGAAATGTCAAATTTAAACCCCTAGACGGTATGAAAGTCTTAGTAACTGGAAGAGTTACTGTCTATGAAGCCACTGGTGGCTATCAAATCTATGTTGAAGATATGATTGAAGATGGAGTGGGTAACCTTTATATTGCCTTCGAACAATTAAAAAAGAAATTAGCCGCCGAAGGCCTTTTCGATAAAAGCCACAAAAAGAGAATTCCTCGTTGTCCTAAAAAGATTGGTATCGTTACTGCCTCTACTGGAGCCGCCATTAGAGATATCTTAACTACTATCAAAAGACGTTACCCAATTTGTGAAACTATTCTCTTTCCCTCTCTAGTTCAAGGAGAGCTGGCTAAAGATGATATTGTTAAAAAGATTAAGCTAGCTAATACTTATGATATTGATACCCTAATAGTAGGTAGGGGAGGGGGATCTATTGAAGACCTTTGGCCTTTTAACGAAGAAGTAGTAGCTAGAGCCATCTACGACTCTAAAGTACCCGTTATCAGTGCTGTTGGTCACGAAATAGACTTCACAATTGCGGACTTCGTAGCCGACTTAAGAGCCCCAACCCCTACAGCGGCCGCCGAATTAGCTGTCCCTGATATCAATACCATCATAACCTACTTAGATAATGCTAAAACTAGAAGTTATAATAGTCTCATGAACTACTTAGAAACTAAAAAATTACTTCTTAAAAAATTAGAAGATAGCTATGTCTTGAAAAATCCTACCAACATATACGAAATAAAAGAACAAAAATTAGATTTAACTATCGATAATTTAAATAGAGCTATAAATAAAGTTATAGAAGACAATAAAATAAGACTCTTCAAAAGCTCCAATAGTTATATTTTAAATAATCCTGATATGCTATATAAATTTAAAAGTCAAGCTCTAACTAATCTCATTAGCAAACTAGAAGTATTAAATCCTCTAAACACCATTAAAAGAGGCTATGCCATAGTAAGAGTAGAAAGTAAAGTTATCAGTAGCATAAATGATCTAAATCTTCAAGATAAACTAACTCTAAATTTAAAAGATGGCAATATTAAAGCCCAAGTAATAGAGAAAGAAGGATAAATATATGACAGAAACATCTAAAATTAAAGAAACAGAATTAACATTCGAAGAAAAAATTAAAAAATTAGAAAGCATCGTCACTGAACTAGAAAGTGGAGACGTCAACCTAGACGATGCCATTAATAAATACACTGAAGCCATGTCCCTAGCCAAAGAATGTTCTACCAAATTAACTGAAGTCTCTGACAAAGTTAATAAAATTTTATTAGAAAATGGTAAATTAGAAGATTTCTCTGTTGAAGAAACTAAATAATATCAAAAAGACTTAAACCCTAAGTCTTTTTAATATTACCTTTCTAATTTTCAGCTTCTTCTAACATATTCGTAATCAATATTCCATATCCCTTACTAGGATCATCCACCACTACATGTGTAACTGCTCCTATAATATAACCATTCTGAATAATTGGACTACCACTCATACCTTGAATAATCCCACCAGTCTTTTCTAACAAATTCTTATCCGTAATTTCAAATAAAATATTTTTATTACTATCCTTATTATCATTAACTTTTAAAATATTAATATCATATTCTTCTACTTTATCTGAAGCTATAACCGTAAGCATCTTCGCTTTCCCTAACTCTATATTATCATAACTAGCAACTTTATATAACTTAGCATTCTCATCTATCTCATCTGTATAATTACCAAATATTCCATATTCTGTATTCTCATATACATCTCCATAAACTATCGAGGTATCATAATTAACATTCTTCTCTCCAGGATTTCCATCTCTACTAGGAGTTATACTAGTAACATTAGACTGATATATCTTACCATCCTTTATCTCTAACTTCTGCCCTGTTGTCTTCTCCATAATCTCATGTCCTAAAGCTCCATAAAGCTTAGTATTAGGATCAATAAAAGTAAGTGTTCCTACACCATTAATACTATCCTTTACATATAGTCCCGTCTTATATATATCATTACTATCCTTAACTAATTTTAAATCTGTCGTCAACTCCTTAGTTCCTCTTAAATAAGTAATATCTATCGAAGTTTTATCATCTCTAACATCAATAGCCTCTAACATCTCTGGAATAGAATTAACTACTATCCCATTAACTTTAATGATCTTATCACCATTCTGAATATTAGCATCTGCAGCTGGACTAATATTCGCTACCTGATACGTACCAACAACTATTATTCCTTTAGAAGCAAGCTCGATCCCAATATTCTTACCACTAGCAATAATTTCCCTAGAATAAGCTAAAACATTATTAGGAATTATCAATAATGCCATAATTAGAAGAGTAGTAATCGTGTTTCTAATTTTAATCTTAAACATAACATCATCTCCTATTAATTATCACACAGACTACACTATTATTATTAATTATTAAACCTATTTTATAGCTTTCAAAATATTCCAAATCAAATCAGTGCCTGAATAATCATCACAATTATCCCAAATATAAAGAAATAAAATCTCGATCTAGCATATTGGTACTTTTTAGCAGTAGGAATTAAATTAAAAATAGCAATATAAAGCATAATTCCCGCTATTAAAGAGAATAATATACCTAGAATAAAATTATTTATAAAATTAATTAAAAATAAATAAGTAAGTATAGCACCTAAAGGTTCTGATAAAGCTGAAATCAAAGTATAAAAAATAGCTTTAATCTTACTACCAGTTGCATAATAAATAGGAACAGATATACTAATACCTTCAGGAATATTATGAAGTGCTATTGCTATCGTTAAACTAATCCCTAATCTAATATTATTATTAGCGGTAATAAAAGTAATTATACCTTCTGGAACATTATGAATAATAATTGCTATCATCGATAAAATTCCCGTCTTATATAAAAGACTACTATTACTATTATTGATCATTTTATCCAAAAAATTAGATCCAACTATTCCTAAAAAAACAAAAATTATACTAATTCCCACCGTTACCCAATAATTATCCTTACTAATCAAATTCAAACTCTCTGGTATCAAATCAATTACCGACACACACAGCATAACTCCACTAGCAAATGCTAACGAATTGGCTATAATCTTATTATGATCCATCCCCTTAAAAAATATAACAATGCATCCCATTAACGTCGAAAGTCCAGCCATTATTGTTAACAAAAATGCTATTCCTACATTACTCATCTCAATCACCATTAAATTATATGCCAATAACTAAACAATATCTAACCAAAAACCTTATTTGCTATTTCTAGGCTCCATAATGTTTAATATATTATCCCGTTATTCCATACTTAAATATAAATAGAGATGATTCAAGATTTATCGAAAGCCAAGAAGTCAATAATATTAGAAGACTTTGAATATTTTGTTAGAGAATTATTTGATAAATATGGATATTCTAATCTAACTATAAAAATAGATAAATAAAAGTGCAAAATCACTATATAAAAAAATAAAAAATCATTAATTTTCGCCATAAATTATCATATAACGAAAAAAGAGGTAAAAATACGATAATACAAGTAATATTTAAAATTCAAAAGCAAATGTTGAAGGAATTAAAATAAAATTATTTACTATTCTAAATTCTATATTAACCTTTAATTTAGGAGAAATCTCTACAATTGATAGAGTTTTTTAATGTATTATAATATTGATATTTTTTAAAGCTTATGATAAAATCAAACTAAGAATAGGAGATATAAATATGACAAAGAAAAAAAGAAAATTAAAAAAACAAGTTAAATTATTTTTAATAATTATCTGTATATTATTAATCTTATTAATTACATGTATTATCTATAAATCTACAACTAATAAAATAACTATAAGCAATACAGAACTAGAAATAGGTAGTTCTGTAACAATCAAAGATCTTGTTGGTAATACCAAATTAGATATAACTAATCAAGATGAAAAAATTGATACTAGTACTCTTGGTAGCAAATATATAACTATTAAATACAAAGATAATAACATTGAAAAAAATTATCAAACTAAAATTAAAATAATTGATACCACTAAACCTCAAATAGAAGTCGATGATAATTTATTGGTAAAGGTTAATACTGATAGCAAATTAGAAGATATGATAACCATAACTGATAATTCTAACGAAAAGATAACACCTGTTATTAATGGTGATTATGATTTAAAGAAAGTAGGGGAGTACAACATAACGATCACGGCTACTGATAGTTCTAAAAATACCGCCACTAAAAATGTAACTTTAAAAGTAACTAAAAATATAAGTTACAATTCTGATGGTTCCCTCCAAGATGGTGAGTATCCTACTAGTAAGAGCTATACTGTCAAAGTCAAAAATGGTGTTGCTACTGTTGATGGAATAATAATCGTTAATAAAACTTATTCTTTACCCAAAACTTATGTTCCTAGTAAACCTTATAAAGAAATAGGAAACAGAGGTTATTGTACTGACTGCATCGAAGATATTGCTATGCAAGCCTTCTTAAAAATGCAATCTGATGCCAAAAAGTTAGGATTAAGTCTTAGAATTGGTAGTGGCTTCCGTTCTTATCAGACTCAAGTTACTCTTTACAATAATTATGCCGTTAAAGATGGCTATGACGCTGCCGATACTTATTCAGCTAGAGCTGGTTACTCTGAACATCAAAGTGGTCTCTGCTTTGATCTAAATTCAGATAACGATGCCTTTACTAATACCAAAGAAGGAATTTGGGTAAATGATAATGCTTATAAATATGGTTTAGTAATTAGATTCCCTAAGAATAAAGACAAATATACTGGTTATACCTATGAGTCATGGCACTTACGTTACGTTGGTACTGAACTAGCTGAAAAACTTTATAACAATGGTGATTGGTTAAGCTTAGAAGAATATTTTGGCTTAGATAGTAAATACCCTGCTTTATAATCTTTACTATTTTTTAAAAAAGCTCTATAATATCTATCAAAAAAAGGAGAATAGTAAATATGAAAAAAGTTGAAGTAAAAAATGAAGTGAAAAAAATTAAAGAAAATAAAATCATTGCTGAATTTAAAGAGTTTATTTCTAAAGGTAATGTTGTTGACCTAGCTGTCGGTGTTATAATAGGTGGTGCTTTCCAAAAAATAGTCACTTCCTTAACAGATAACATCATCAACCCTTTACTAGGGTGCTTTACAGAAGTAGATTTTAGTGAATACATTCTAAGTATTGGTACTCTAAATATTCGCTACGGAGCCTTCTTAACCGATGTCATAAACTTCTTAATTATGGCTTTCATTATCTTCTTAATTGTCAAATTTATGAATAGAGTTTTAAGAAAAAAAGAAGATACCAAGTCAGAAGAACCTCAGCCTAAAAGCAGTGAAACTGTTTTATTAGAAGAAATCCGTGATTTACTAAAACAAAAGTAAAGTCTGTAAACAAATTATCCAAAAATTTACATATAATTTTTAAAAAATAATGACAACATTATTTTTTTTTGCTATAATTAAATAAAATAGGAGGCAGAAAGAATGAACACAGCTTTAATAACAACATTAAATAAACATTATGTATATTATATTAATGGTAGTCGCCTAAGTTTTTATATAGCCATACCATATAATGATTTTAAAGATACAAATATTACTATAGAATTATATAAGGATTACGAGAAGTTAAATCCTAATAACAACGATAACATTTGGATAAAAGATGAAATAACTAAAATATATAAAGAAATAGATAACGATAATATTAGTCTTGTAATTCCTATCTTTCATGATGATAGATTACAACAGACTAATAATCTTATGGATCAAAATCTTTACTTAGAATTAGATAATAATATCTCTAGTGCCATTAACAGTGCTTATCAAATATTATCTAAAAGTAATATCCAAGTTGAACCTAAAATAAATTTAATTAATAATGGTAGTTTCAATAACTTTACTAGTTGGTTTTTAAAAAGATATAGTACCAGAGTTGAACTTAAAAATTATTCTGATTTAAGAAGCACACCTCTTCCTACTAATATCCAACCACCTTTTGAAAACCCCGTATCCGATCCTAATATCGGTGTAGCTAGTCAAACTAGAATACCTTTAGAAACCCCAACCTATACCAATAATGGAAATAACTACCCTCAACAACCTCAAGGAGTACCCAATCAACCAAACAATATTGCTTTTGTAACGGGTACCAATGCTCCTAACAATAATCAAATGGTAACTCCACCAACCTCTCCATACATGAATAATACCCCTCAAAATGAAAATGTTGAAGTACCACAATCAGACTCTGCTGGATTTGTCTCTTATCTTTTATTAGGAATAATAACTGTTATAATTTGTTTAGGAATTCTCTATATTATGCTTTAATATAGAGAATTTTTTTAAAATTAAAAAAGCCTCAATTGGCTTTTATTTATTAAAATAATAAAATATCGTTGAAATAGAAGAGGCTACCATCAATAAGATAAAGAAAGCTACCAAAATTCTACTAACAATAGTTGATACTGGTGTTTTTTTCTTTCTTTTCTTTTTCTTTGAAGTTTCTTTTTTCTCTTTTTTTACATAAACTTTCTTTTCTTTTTTCTCTTCTATCTTCTCAACTTTTTCCTTTTTATCTTTATTATCCTTATTAGTAAGTTTATTAATTTCAACTTTAGCCTTACCAGTCTCTAATTCTGACTGTACTTCTTGTAAAACTGCAACTAACTCTTGATTATCTTTATTCTCTTTAATCATTTTTCTTAATTCTGTTTTTATCTTTGTGTCATATTTCCCATTATATTCTAATTTAGCATAAATCTCTTCTTTTGTCATAATGTACACCTCCCTAACATTATACATTATTTTTAACATATTTTCAATACTTGCTACATACATTTTAATGGTGATAAACATGAAAGCAAAAATTAAAGCAACATACAATTTAATTCTTCCTGATAAAAAAATAAACTACTTCGTAATAATTTTAATAGCCGTAGGCTTTATAACAGGAGCCTTCTTCCTAACCTTAATTTCTTCTTCCGAAAAAGCCACCATAACCGATCAAATAACAAATTTCATAACCTCTATAAATAATCAAACTCTAGATAATCTCTCTATCTTTAAAAATAGTCTTTTTAGTAATCTAATTTTAATTTTAATAATCTGGTTATTAGGTCTATCTATAATTGGAATTATTTTAAATATCTTTTTAATCTATCTAAAAGGCTTTGTTTTAGGCTTTACTATTTCTAGTATCATTTTATCATATAAAGCCAAAGGCTTATTATTTAGTTTAATCTATATCTTTCCTAACGAACTTTTAAAAATAATAATTCTTCTTATCCTAGGTGTCTACAGTTTAACTCTTTCTCTAAATATAATTAAAGAACTCTTAAAGAAAAATAACAACAATCTTAGAACCATCTTTAAACGTTACTTTATTATTCTTATAATTTGTCTTATTCTATCTTTATTATCTTCCCTATATGAATCATTTGTTCTTCCTAATTTATTAAATGTAATCTACTAATCCTATTTAAATTTTGTTAATAATATGTTATACTTGTCCTGTGGTGATGAACGTGAAAACAGTAGTAATAGGAATTAGTGGAGGTGTCGACAGCTCTGTCGCAGCCTTATTATTAAAAGAACAAGGCTATAATGTTATAGGACTATTCATGCGTAATTGGGATAGTACTATCAATAATGATTACTTAGGTAACCCTAATCTAAATAACAATATTTGTCCTCAAGAACAAGACTACAATGATGCTGTTGCAGTCTGTAAAAAGTTAGATATTCCTCTTCATAGAATTGATTTTGTTAAAGAATATTGGGATTATGTCTTTAAATATTTCCTAGATGAATTAAAAAAAGGCCGTACTCCTAATCCTGATATCATGTGTAATAGATATATAAAATTCGATTTGTTTGAAGGTAAAGCTAAAGAATTAGGTGCTGACTATATAGCTACTGGCCATTATGCCAAAATTAGTGATGGCAAGCTATGTAAGGCTACTGATCTAAATAAAGATCAATCTTACTTCTTAGCTTATGTTCCTAAAGAAAAATTTCAGAATGTTATCTTTCCTTTACAAGATTTAACTAAACCTGAAGTAAGGCAAATAGCCACAGCCAACGGCCTAATCACAGCCAGCAAAAAGGACTCAACCGGTATCTGTTTCATTGGTGAAAGAAACTTTACGCAATTCCTAGAAAACTATTTACCAAATCAGCCTGGAAAAATAGTTAACATTGAAACTAATGAAGTAGTAGGGGAACACATAGGCCTTATGTACTATACACTAGGACAACGTAAAGGATTATGTTTAGGTGGTTTTAAAGATAAATCTTTTGTTGTCAAAAAAGATCTTGATAAGAATATTCTCTATGTAGCCTCTGGAGATGAAAATAAATATTTATATTCTGATACAGCTCTTATCAGTGATTTCAATTATTTAACAGATACTAAATTATCTACCTGTACCTGTAAATTTCGCTACCGTCAATCCGATATTCCTTGTACTGTAGAATACTTAGATAATAATCAAATTAAATTAACTTATCCCAAAGCCAAAGCCGTAACACCTGGTCAATTCTGTGTCCTATATGATAATAACATCTGCCTAGGCGGTGGAATAATTGAAACCACTTCCAATTCCAAATAGATAAGGACAACATTCCTTATTTTATTTTGACACTACCTTGACATCATTAGACAAAAAATGATACAATATAGTAGGAGGTCACGATATATGAATACTGTAGAAAAGATTAATACTATTTTAAAGAAAGCCAATATATCCAAAGTCAATTTAGCTAAATATTTAGGCGTTTCTAGACAAATGGTTTATAATTATCTTGACTGTGATGATTTATCTAAAATACCTAACGAAAAGTATCAACTATTATTAAAACTTTTAGATGTCAAAAGCATAGAAGAAATAGAAAATTTAGAAATAGATAATGAATATATACAAAGAGTTGGTAACAAAATATTTAACTCTAAAAAAAATACTCCCAAAAAAGAAGAAATAATTGATTTAATAGGTTTACGTAAAGAAGAACAAACTATGATCTCTGATATTGTCTTCATCTTAAAGGAAATTCTTAATGAAGACAAAACCAAAGAAAGCTTTACTACTATAACTTATTTATATCATTTTTTACAAGCAATGGGTAATATGAAAGAATTAAAATACATTCTAGCATATATCTCTAAAGCTAACGGTTTTGTCAAACCATTAGAATTTGCCTACGATGAAGAAAACCAATATATATTTGAGTCCATTATGTTCTCTGCCATGACTTTATATAACAATGGTGGTGCTTCCAAAGCTCGTCTAGCAGATGCACACAAACGTTGGGAAGTAGAACTAGATAGACAAAAAGAAGAGAAATTAAGTCGAACTCAAGAACTAAACACTGCTAAAGTTCAAGCTCTAAAAGAGTTAGGATATACAGAAATTAATGAACATAACGCTAGTGAAGTCTTCACCAAAATAGCAGAAATTCAATCTCGAAAAATATAATCACTTAAAATTATTTGAGTGATTTTTATACTATCTTATAAAGAAGGCGGAAGAAATATGTTTTTAAAAAAGAAAGATAAATCAATATCATTAAGAGCAGTAATCAAAGATTATCAATCATTGCTTATATTTGCTTTGACTGCATTACTAGCTTTAGGGGCCAATTTATTAACTTTGATAAATTATGCCTGCTTAAATATATTATTTAATAGTTGGGATATGAATATTAATCTAGTAATAGAAGGCAACCAAAATAATGTCTTTTACAATTTACTATTAGCCATAATCAATATGTTATTGATATATTATGCTAGTAAACAATTTGCAACAACAGTAAATACTAAGAAATTCAGTAAAATCAAAAAAATACTTATCGTATTATTTAATAACTTTCTCTTAGCCATTTTAAATGTTAAAGCTTTTAGCAACTTCCTTGCTAGTGCACTACTATTTATATTAATTATGCCCATCTTAGAATACGGCCTTATGAAATTTATGGAAAAAAATCCTATAATAGAGTCAACGACAAATGAAGATACAAAAAAAATTATAAGTATTATAAGTAGCATAAATAGTATAATTACTGTTATTGAACTAATAGTATTAAGTATTGCAATAGGTACATTCAGTACCAATTATCTATCAAAAACATTTGGTCTTTCGGGTAATTATAAATTAATAGACAACAATAAAGTAATCATGTACACAACAAATGATTATTACATCACCTTAGATTGCACTTTAATAAATAACGACAAATTAATAATATATACCGGTACCGAGCAAAAATTAAATACCCAATCTCTAGAAGTTAAAAATTATTCTATAAAAAAAGTAGAAAAAAAGACTAATACATCTAAATAGAATAGGTGAGGGGAATATAAAAAATGTTTCATTCTCTAAATATTCCCTTTTTCTTTTTTCTTTCTATATTCAATTCCAAAATAATTAATTTTATAAAATTATAAATTTATATTCTTTTACTACTTTAAAATTCAATCATAAAATGTAGAGAAGCAAGTAGGGGAGTAATTAATTAAAATAAATTACCTATCTATCTTCAATTTCTCAAATATTTTTAGATCATTATTTTTTTATTCAACTCCCCTATTCTCATTTTAATTTTTTTAAAGGATAAGAATAATAGGGAATAAACAAATGTTTTTACTGTTTTCATCATAAGTATTATAACCAAGTAATATAATAAACATTCAAATAATAATTACATATCTATAACAATCTAATCATTAACTAAACTCCAAATATATTTAATAAAAATATTCTTCATAAATTATGGATAAATAAAAAAATCAATTAACACAATTAACATCTCATCAATCATCATAATATTAATTTAATTATTTAATAAATAATAAATATCTTTTTCATCCTAATTATTTTAGCTTAACAACTAACCATCTTTTCATCTAAATTATCAAGTTCCGATAATGTATATTATGTTAATTTCCTTAAATCAGTAAATTTTTTTTAGTATTTATCTTTATTCATATTTTTCCTCTTTATAAAATTTTTTAAGTATCATTT
The DNA here is from genome assembly GCA_934149105.1 of uncultured Bacilli bacterium. Lineage (GTDB taxonomy): Bacteria > Bacillota_I > Bacilli_A > RF39 > UBA660 > RUG11215. The sequence goes on along the minus strand of CAKPDP010000003.1, from coordinate 66,414 downwards.
CACAAATATTATCCATACTATTCTTAAGGAGGAATTTTTATGTCTAAAGATAAAGATTTAAATAACTCTATTAAATGTGATGTTAATACTTGCAAACATCATTGCGATGATTGTTGCACATTAGATAGTGTTAAAATAAGTTGTACTTGTAACAGTGACGACTGTACCTGCAAAAAAGAAACCATCTGTGATAGTTTCCAAGAAAAATAAAAAATTTAAAAATAAGAGAAGAGGGGAAGTGCCTTCCTAAAAAAGCAACTACTCCCCTACTTCTTTTTTTCTTTTTCTTAAGCTTAAAAGGCCTTAAATTCTCGTCACTAAATCTTTAACCAGCATACTAAACTCTTTCTTAAGTTCCTCTAATCTTGCCTCTGTCGTCGCTTCAAAACGCATCGTTATATTAGGCCCCGTATTTGAAGCTCTAACTAACGCAAATCCATCTTCAAACTTTGCCTTAACTCCATCAATAGTTAAAATTTTGTATCCTTTTTCTAAGCAATACTCCTCTACTCTCTTAACCACGTCAAATTTAACATCATCAGAAACCGTTACTTTTTCTTCCGGTGTTGAATAATACTTATTTATTCCATCTAGTAAACTAGATACTGGCTTATCAGTATAAGATAGTACCTCTATAAGACGCATCCCTGCATAAATTCCATCATCATATCCTGGGAACTTATCTCTAAAATAAACATGTCCCGATAATTCTCCTGCTAAAGGATAATCCCCACGAGCTGATTCTGCTCTTGTATAAGAATTACCAGTCCTATACTCTACTGGTTTAATTCCTAATTTAATCATCTCATCTTCTAAAGACTTACTACATTTAACATCATAAAGTCCTTCCTTCTTCGAAACCTTATCCTTTAAAAATCTCCACATAATAATCATAAATTTATCGATGTCGATCATATTACCCTTTTCATCTAAGAACCCTACTCTATCGCCATCTCCATCATAACCAATTCCTAAGTCTGCCCCTACTTCTAAAACTTTTTCCTTAAGTTTCGTTAAATTAGCATAAACACATGGATCCGGATGATGATTAGGGAAACTACCATCAGATACGTTAAATAATGGAATAGCCTCTACATTAAGATGGGAAAATATCTCATCCGCTATTATCGCCGTTGTTCCATTTCCACAATCATAAACTACCTTAACGGGTCTATCTCCTAACTTAATTTTATCTAAAATAAGATGAATATAACTATCTCTAATAGATACCTCCTGTTCCTTACCCTTACCAGTAGCAAACTCTCCCTTTTCTATAATCTCATAAATCTCTCTAACTGATTCTCCATATGCATTATGAATACCATTATAAGAAAACTTAAAACCATTATATTCCTTAGGATTATGCGAAGCAGTAATCATTATCGAACAATTAGTTCCTAAAGCATTCGCTGCATAATAACACATTGGTGTCGTCGCTAATCCTAAACTCTTAACATCAACCCCACAATCCAAGACTCCTCTTACTAAATTCTTGAATATAAGAGGTGACGACAGCCTATTATCATGAGCCACCACCGTACAAGATATCTCTAACTCCCTAAGCTTCGTCCCAAACGCACGCCCTATTAAATAAGACACCTCCTCATCTATATCCTCTTGCCAAATACCACGAATATCATATTCTCTAAACATATTCTTATTTATTTTCTTCATTCATATACCTCCTAATATGTTTATTTAATTGTATCATAATAATTTTTTCCTTTCAACACTATTTGCTACTGTTAAGCTCCTATTAACAACTATATTTCTCGATATTAAAGCAATATACACTATAAAATTAACTACTAGTATTGACAAAATATTAACCTAGTGTTATAGTAGATAGCAATTATGAAAAGGGGGGAATAAATCATGCCAAAACAATTAAAAACTAGAGTTCAACAATTCTTTGATGAAATTAAAATTAAAGCAGTTGACCCTAATATTGATATTAAATATCGACCTGGTCAACAAAAAATGTCGGTATCTTTCGCTGACGCCTTAGAAAATAATACCATAATGATTCAAGAAGCCGGTGTTGGAATTGGTAAAACCTACGCCTACTTAATTCCTATTTTTTATCTTATCTCTGAATATAAAGCTAAAGGTGAAAAATTAGGACCTATTATAATTTCTACTTCTTCTAAAACTTTACAAAGACAATTAAAACAAGATATTGAACTTTTAAAGTCTATTTTAGGTATTACTAACGTAACCCATGACATTGTTTATGGAATGAATAATTATGCTTGTTTAAAGAAAATTGAAGAAGCTATAAGGTATCCATCTCCTAAACATTCTACCGCCATTGAAACATTAAAACAAATAAAAGCCTATATGAAAATTGATAAAGAATATAGTTTTTCTGAAATTGCCAAAAAATTAGATATTCAAATCACTGACGAAATAAAAGAGCTTATTAAAGCCTCTAATAAAGAACTTTCTACTGGTTGCCAAGGTTGTTGTTATTATGGCAATTGTTTTCTACCAGATCAAATCCGTAAAAAACTTCGTTCTGATATTATTATCACTAACCATGCTAACCTTGCTAAATGGGCTAATCCTAATGCTCAAGATAAAGATAAAAGAATTATCAAAAGTGCTCGTGCTATCGTCATCGATGAAGCCCATAATCTAGAACCCTTTATTAGAGATAGTCTTCAAGATGTTATTCAAATTAAAAATTTATCTTTTATTTTAGATAGATTAGGTTACAATACCCCTGGATTACAGTTTGATAAAGAAGTAATCCTTGCTTATTATAAAGATTACTTCAAATGTCTTAAAAGAGTTGCTAGAAATTCTAATAGTGATTTAATTGATTTAACTTCTTTTGCCGACAGAGATTACCTTCCTTTTGATATCAATGATCCTGAACTCGTAAAGAAAACTAATGACTTAATTGCTATTAATCAGAAAATCATTGCTAAAGCTTCTCGAAGAAGAGATTTTAGTACCAATAAATATCTTAGTAAATTTCAAAAGTACCAAAACTTTCTACGTGATATGATTAAACCAGATAGTAATTATATTTATGGTATTGAAACTCATAAAATAAAGACAGGTAAATATGAAGACATTCATGTTTCTTTAAAAAGAACTCCTAAAAAAATTGATAGTCAAATTAGAAGTATCGTTAAAATTGATGACAGACATACTAGAACTGTTCTTTTAACTTCTGCTACCATGCAAGCAATAAATCTTATAAGAGATTTAGGTTTAGAAAAATATAACTTCAAAAAAGAAGAAGACATTCCCAGTCCTTATTTAGAAGAAGGTGTAGGTCAAGCTCAAGCAGTCTTTTATCCTATTAAAAATGTTCCGGAAATTCCAACTAAACATAGTCCAAAATATGGAGAATACTTACAACAGTTATCTCTTTTAATTAGTAGACAATTAGATGTTACAGATGGAAAAACGTTAATTCTCTTTACTAATAAAGAAGATACTAAGCAAGTATATGATCTTGTATGTAAACTTCGTCCTGACGATCATTCTTTAATTCTTCAAACTAATGACGAACAGGAAAAGCAAGAATTTGCTACTAATATTAATTCCACATTATTTTCCTATGGTTATTGGGAAGGATTAAATATCCCAGGAGAATCTATAAGTCAAGTAATCATTCCCAAATTACCTTTTCCTGTCAATACTCCCATCTTAAAATATAAAGCTTCTAAATATAGTAATTCTGATGATGCCATGCAAGAAGTCTATATTCCTGAAATGGAAACTAAATTAGTTCAAGGTTTTGGCCGTGGTATTCGTAAAGAAGACGATAAATGTGCTTTTATCATTCTAGATCCTCGTTATGAAAAGTATCAAGAAGCCGTTGATAGTACCATCACTAAATACTTTGAACTTACTAAATTTGTAAAAAATAATGGTCCTGTTAGGAGATTAGTTGCCCCTCAAAAAGGTAAATTAACTTCCTAACTATCTTCTAGGATGATATAAATTATAATTTTCTTTCAAAATTTCATTAGATACATTAGTATAGATTTGCGTAGTCGATATATTAGAGTGTCCTAACATCACTTGAATACTACGCAAATCAGCCCCATTATTAAGTAAATGTGTTGCAAAAGAATGTCTAAGTACATGAGGAGTAATATTTTTTGTTATTCCTTTTTTTTCGGCTATATTCTTAATAATTATAAAAAATCCCTGTCTCGTAATCCCTTTACCATGATTATTTAAAAATAATTTATCACAAAAACATTTCTTCTTTAAATTATTTCTATGTTCATCTAAATATAATTTTAAATAATGTCGTCCTACCTCTCCTAATGGTACAATTCTCTCTTTATTTCCTTTGCCATAACATCTTACTAATCCTTGATCTAGATCGATATTATCAAATGTTAAATTAACTAATTCACTAACTCTAAGTCCTGTTGCATACATAACCTCAAGCATAGCCTTATTCCTATAATCAAAATCATTATTAAGATCAATCTTTAATAAATCATTAACTTCCTCGATCGATAATACTACTGGTAATTTTTTATAAAAATGTGGTGGTTCAATCTTTACACTAACATCTTCTATCTTATAAAAAGAATTCAAATATCTATGAAACATCTTAATACTAGATATCTTTCTAACGACACTATATATACTATATTCTTCTTTATCTAAATATCCTAAATATCTCTTTATATCCTCATATACTATATCATTATAATCTTTAATTTCTATACTTTCCATATAAGAAAGATACATCTTTATATCATCACAATAAGATTCTATCGTATTATCCGAAAGATGCTTCTCTGTAAGAAGATATTTATGTAAATTATCAATCATCTTCTTATTCTTACTATTAATATCTAAATCCATATTCTTACCTTCTTTTACTTAATTATATCATCTTCTTATCTATTTAACAAACCCCATCTTAGTCTAGACATAAATAACAATATTTGTTAAAATTATATAGAAATGAGTGATATTATGGAAGAATTATTAGCAGTTAAATTACGACCTCAAACTCTAGATGATATAATAGGTCAAGACCATTTAGTAGGTCCAGGAAAGGTCCTAAGAAACCTTATAACTAGTAAAAAATTATTCTCTTGTATCCTTTATGGTAAACCTGGTATTGGTAAGACTTCTATTGCCCTAGCTATCGTTAAAGAATTAGAGTGCCACTATCGTACTTTTAATGCCGTTGTCAATAACAAAAAAGATCTTGATATAATCATCGAAGAAGCTAAAATGTATCATGGCCTAGTTTTATTAATAGATGAAATTCATAGACTAAATAAAGATAAACAAGATCTTTTACTTCCTTATTTAGAAAACGGTTTAATAACTCTAATCGGTATGACTACCTCTAATCCTTATCACGCTATTAACCCCGCTATTAGAAGTCGTTGTCAAATCTATGAACTAAAAGAATTATCTAATGATGATATGAATAAAGCCTTAGATAGAGTACTATCTAGTAATATTCTAAAAGATCTTTCTATTACCAAAGAAGCTCGTGTAGCCCTTATCAATGCCTCTGGCTATGATCTTAGATATCTTTATAATTTAATAGAAGTAGCTTATTATTCTAATCAAGATAAAACTATTACTATTGATACTCTTAAAAATATTAATTTTAAATCTAACGTCTTTATCGATAAAAATGAAGATGGTTATTATGATGTTATCAGTGCCTTTCAAAAATCTATTCGTGGTAGTGATGTCAATGCTGCTCTTCATTATCTAGCTAAATTAATTGAAGCTGAAGATTTAGATATTATATGTAGAAGATTATCTGTTATTGTCTATGAAGATATTGGCTTAGCTAATCCTAGTATGGGCCCTAAAGTTATGGCTTGTATTCAAGCCGTCGAAAGACTAGGTCTTCCTGAAGCCCGTATCCCCCTAGCATCCATCGTTATTGAACTAGCCTTATCTCCTAAATCCAATAGTGCCGAACTAGCTATTGACAAAGCTTTAGAAGATATAAGAAGAGGTAATACCGGTAATGTTCCTAATCATTTAAAAACCAACTCTAAAGATTATATTTATCCTCATGATTATCCTAATGATTATGTAAAACAGCAATACTTGCCCGACAAAATTAAAAACGCTAAATACTATTATCCTAAAAATAATAAAAACGAACGTTTATTGAAAGAAATTCAAGATAAATTAAATAAAATATAAAGGACATAGTTTTATCTCTTAAATATGTCCTGTTTTATTTAATTTTTCCAAATATTTTCTAACAATTGAATTAAAAGAATTTGTTGCCCTATTTAATTCTTTAATTTCAATATTTTCTCTTTTAAATATATTTTTTACTTTTTCTTTATTCACAATATGATACACCTACTTTTAATTATGTCCTTTTTCTTATAAATTATCATAATCCAAGACAATAAAATCTGTAAAATACTCCTTCCCTACTCTATTAATATCACTTCCCGTTTCATCATTAGTAATAAGTCCCGTCTCCGTACTAATAGTAGTGATATTCATACCACCACCTGATCCCGAACAATGAGCTACCGTAACTAAATTATCCTTACTGTCAACATCAATAACCATACCAATATGACCTTCCATATAAGCCAAATCCCCTACTTTTAAAACATTAGTAACCTCTTTATCCGTAACCTTATATTCAGTTCCTAATTCTAAAAAATCTGAAGATAATAAATCTGTTTTAGTATCATCTATTCCTGCCTGTTTAAAACACCATGATATAAATCCTGAACAATCTAAAGATTTTGGAATATAATTTCCCGTATTATCACTGCCACTAGCCGTTACTAAAGAAGGCTTTCCCCAATTAGAATCTATTCCCAAACTAACTTTGTCTTCGCCATGACCACCACCCCAAAAATAATTCATTTTTGGCATGATTGTCGCTAAGAATAAAGCACTAACAGAAGCTTTATCTCTCTTACTATCACAATTATCTAAATATTCTTCTAACATCGTATTATATTTATTATAATCAAATAGATTATTCTTAACCATATCCTCTAAATTAATATTTAAATTATTTTGTCCTTTAACATACTCTAAAGTTAAATTTTTCTTACTACTTTTAGTATTTAAAGATATTGTTTCTATTCCATCTTCATAACCATTATATATATTACCAGTAAGTTTATAAATATTATTATCTTTAGTTGTAGCAATACTATTATCATTACTATTCATTATCTCTTTAAAAGACTTTAATTTTATATTATTATTCATATCTACTACTATCCTTATCCTTCCTTTCTAATCTTCTTTATAGCCTTAGGTATCATTTCTATAGTATCTCCAGCCATCATACTAATATCAGTATACTCTTCTTGAGCTAATTCTCCCGCTATAGAAGCTATATAAGCACCACCTGCTATAGTTAATAGATTTAACTCATTATAAGCCAAAAATCCCCCTAAAATGCCCGCTAAAACATCTCCACTACCAGCAGTAGCCATACCAGGACATCCTCTCTTAACTAAATATACTAACTCCCCATCACTAATAATAGTAGTAGGTCCCTTAAGCAAAACAATAATATTATATTTTTTAGCAAATTCTCTAACAATTTCCTTAGAATTCTTCTTAATCTCTTCTATAGATAACTTCACTAACCTTGAAAATTCTTTTAAATGAGGAGTAATAACAATTTTCGAAGAACTGTTCTTAAGAATATCTAGATCCATAGTAGCCAAAATATTTAAACCACCCGCATCAATAACCACTCTTCCTTGATAATTATTTAAAATAGTTCTTAATCCCTCTCTATTTATATCATTATCTAAAAGGCCCATACCTATAGTAACACTATCTAAAGATCTAACTATCTCTAATATATTACTATTATCATCATCTAATATCTGCATCGTTTGTTCTAATAATCCCGGTACTATCTCTGAAACTAACTCTCTTCTTACAATAACTTCACTAATACCACAACCACACCTACCTGCGGCCTTAGCCGCTAATTTCAAAGATCCAGAATAATTAATACTACCACCCCAAATACCAGCCTTCCCAAAACTACCTTTATTACAATCCTTATCTCTTTCTTTAGCTAAAAATTTTATATCTTTACTTTCTATTTCCCTAACATAATTATTAATCTCTATCATCATTACTTTCCCCTTTAATAATATCATTTAAAACATAACTACTAAGATACATACCAGCACAAGCCACTACTGGACAAAAAGATCCTATAACATTTCCTGTATTCCAAGGACTTTCTTTTGAATAAACTACTGGTATCTTTTCTTTAATTTTATTATCCTTCACAAACTTCCTAATACTCTTACAAATAGGATCATAACTAGTCTTTCTAATATCTGTAATCTCTAACTTACTAGGATCTAATTTTTTACCTGCTCCCATACAAGAAATAATCTTTATCTTATGACTAGTACAATATCTTATCAATTCTTTTTTAACCCTAACAGTATCACAAGCGTCTATAACATAATCATAATTACTATCAGCAAATAATTCTTGGTAATTATTCTCACTAACCTTCATATCAATCTTTTTAATTTTACATTCAGGATTAACTTTTAATATTTCTTCTTCCATTACATCTGTCTTCTTCATTCCAATATTCTTAACATTTGTAATTATTTGTCTATTTAAATTAGAAATATCTATAACATCATAATCTACAATTGTTATATCCTCTATTCCACTTCTAATTAAAGATATAACACTATACCCTCCAACTCCGCCTAATCCTATTACTAAAATTTTTTTACTTTTAATTTTATTATAATTATCTTCTCCCACTAATCTAATAAATCTCTCAAATTGCCTCATTCTTCCACCTTTTAAAAAAGCAAGCACTAATGTGCTTGCCAAATATAAATATTTACCAAAGAACCGACACTCGAAAGATAAAACCCGCGCACACAACACGGTGGTAAACCTCGATATTCCGTTCAGGATCCTTATATAAATATAAGTATTCAACACCCAAAATATGTCTCAGTTCCCTAATATCTTTTGTAGGTTTTAAAATAAAGATATCGTATCCTTTAGCTAATACAAGTATATCATCAATAAAATAATAAGTAAATACATCTTAACTAATTAGTTACTACTTTACACTCCACTATATTATCCTTTAGTTAATAATATAAGGTATTTCTATACTGCCATGCTTTTAAACTTTATCAGAAGAAAATTAAAAATCACCTATAAAAAGATTAAAAAATAAAATAACCAGTTCTTTTTGAAAAGGTTATTTTTTAAAATATTAATAAAGAACAAGCTTTTTAAACTCTAGAGTTACTAGAATTATTTCTCATCAAATATTACTATTATCTATTTTTATTTCTTAAGACTTAACGTTTTAACTTCTTTATCTTTATTTATTTCTTTATCATTCATAATTATTTCTAGATAATTACCGCCATCTTTAAATAATTGATTAAAGGAAATATCTCCTTCCCAAGTTCTATCTGGTAATACATGAGAAATATTATATATATCTTTAGGACTACTAACTATCTCAAACTCATCTTTATCTAGACTAATATCCCCTATTACTCCTAACCTTTTATCCTTAACTTTCTTTTCAATATATTCTAAAGCCTCTCTATCATAATAACTAACACTAACTCTCATCGTTTTAACATCATTATTTTCTTCATTATCTCTATTTATTTTTAAACTATTAATTATATATAATCCCTGATCACTAATAGTTCTTCCACATAAATAAAATTCTTTAGCAAAACCCTCTGTCTCGGCTCCTACTAAAACCTTACCATCTATATAAGTATTATTCCCTTTATTATTAAGTATAATCTCATAATTAGGTAAAGCTTCTCCAAAATAATACCATTTATTATAACTAGCTACTTTTACTTGAAATCTTCTACTATCTCCTAGTCTTATGCCTAAATCTTTAGAATCATCTTCCCCTGCAAAATCTACTTCTCTAAGAACTCCCATTCCTATTTCACTCATTGTCATGCAAAAACAACGCATTCTTCCATCTCTATAAGGATCAATTCCCACTTCTTTACTAGTATTCCCTAATATTTCTAATAAATCAAAACTCATATCATAATTCATATCTTACATCTACCTAATATTCTTAGCTATCTCTATTCCTAATTCTTCTAATTGTTTCTCTGAAACTTTATTAGGGCATTCACTCATTAAATCTGTAGCGGACGCTGTCTTCGGAAATGCTATAACATCTCTAATATTATCTGTATTTGTTAATAGCATTGTTAATCTATCTAACCCCAAAGCAAATCCTCCGTGTGGTGGACATCCATATTTTAAAGCCTCCACAAAGAAACCAAACTTCTCTTTGATATCTTCTTCTGATAATTCTAAGGCCTTGAACATAATTTCTTGTACTTTCTCATCATGAATACGAATAGATCCTCCTCCTGCTTCATATCCATTAATTACTATATCATAAGCTTTACTATAACAATTAGCTTTATCCGTAAGTAACTTATCTACATCACTATCTTTAGGCATTGTAAATGGATGATGACACGCTACAAATCTCTTTTCTTCTTCACTCCATTCAAAAGAAGGAAAATCTACTACCCATAATAATTCATAACTATCTTTCTTAATTAATCCTAGATCATGTCCTAACTTACATCTCAAAGCCCCTAAAGAATTTTTAACAACATTATAATTACCTGATACTATAAGTACTAGATCATTATCTCTAATATCTAATTTCTTCTTTATATCTTCTATCTCTTCTTCTTTCAAAACCTTAACAATAGATCCTGTAACACTATCTTGATATTTCAAATAAGCAAGTCCTGAAGCCTTATATGTTTTAGCAAATTCCGTAAGCTTATCTAGATCTTTTCTTGAATAATTAGAAGCTTCCCCTCTAACTACCAAAGCATTAATAATTCCCTTATTCTCTAAAACATTCTTAAACACTGTAAACTCTGTTTCTTTAAAACACTCAGTAATATCTTGTATCTCCATTTCAAATCTAAGATCTGGCTTATCTGATCCATACTTATCCATAGCCTCTACATATTTCATCTTTCTAAGTGGTAACTTAATATCTATATTCTTAACCTCTTTAAATACTCTGGCTACTAACTCTTCACCTAAAGCCATAACATCTTCTTCCTTAACAAAAGACATCTCTACATCTACCTGAGTAAATTCTGGCTGTCTATCCGCTCTTAAATCTTCATCTCTAAAACACTTAGCAATCTGAAAATATCTCTCAAAGCCTCCAATCATTAATAATTGTTTAAATAATTGTGGTGATTGAGGAAGAGCATAAAACTTTCCCTTATTAACTCTACTAGGAACTAAATAATCTCTAGCTCCTTCTGGTGTCGACTTACACAAAACTGGTGTCTCTACTTCCAAGAAATCTAGTTCATTTAAGAACTTCCTGATCGTCCAAGTAATCTTATTTCTAACAACAAAATTATTCTTTAAACTCTCTCTTCTTAAATCTAAATATCTATATTTAAGTCTTGTATCTTCTAAAGCATTAGTATCATCACTAATCGCAAAAGGAACCTCTTTTGCTTTATTAATAAGTACCAATTCTTTAACTTCAACTTCTATCTCTCCACTAGCTAAATTCTTATTCTTATTTTCTCTCTCAACAATTATTCCTGATACCTTAATAACATACTCATTTTTTAAATTCTCTGCTACTTTATAACATTCATTCTCTGGTCTTACTACCACTTGAATAATACCTGATCTATTCCTTAAATCAATAAATATTAATCCTCCTAAATTCCTAATCTTTGAAACCCAGCCATTAATATTAACTTTTTCTCCTAAATTGCTCAAATTATAACTCTTAATCTTTTCCATCTTTCTTCCTCCTAATAAAGAAAACAGTTACTCCCCAATAGGGGATGAATAACTGTTTTTCTTATAATTACCATTAACTAACAGTAATTAAAATTAATATTTATCTTAATGTTGTAAAACTATTCTACTCCCTGCTTAATCTAATGTTCTAAATACTCTTCTAATTTAACTACAATCTTCTCAGATGTTCTATTATTCTCGATCTCAAATTGACCATCTTCAGTATTATCACCTAATATTGCCACATAAGGAACACCCAATACCTTAGCATCTTTTATCTTAGAACCTATACTTAAATCTCTATCATCTAACATAACTTTTATTCCCTTATTAGATAACACTTCATATAATCTTAAAGCCTCTTCTACTTTCTTTTGATTATCCAACTTCATAACAATATATAATTTAAAAGGCGATACTACCTCTGGTAAACATATACCTGTAACCTTCCCATTTTCTATAATAACATTTTTTTCATATAAAAGTGCTACTACTCTACTAACTCCAATTCCATAACATCCCATGTAATAAGGTTGCATTTGATTATCTTTAGTCGTAAACTTAGCATCCATAGTAGCTGAATACTTATCACCTAATTGAAAGATATGTCCTAGTTCCATTGCTCTTTTTTCTTCTAAATTAGATAAATTAGTAAGACCATATTCACACTTTAAATATTCTTGATAATTTTCTTTTTCTAATATTTCTATATTAAAAGCTCTTCCCGTCTCTTTATCTACTAAAATTCTATCTTCACCACTATCCGTAAGAACCATAAATTCTTCGCTCTTCTTACCACCAATCGATCCATTATCCGCTATGACTGGAATAACTTCTAATCCTAAACGATTAAAGATATTAAAATAAGCTTCTCTTATCTTATCATAACTCTTAATAGAATCTTCTAAAGATACATCAAAACTATAAGCATCCATCATCGTAAAAGTTTTACCTCTAAGTAAAAAGCCTCTTGTTCTAATTTCGTTTCTAAACTTTTCTCCTATTTGATAATAAGTAACTGGCATACTCTTATAACTAGTTAATCTCTTCTTCGCAAATTCTACTATTGCTTCTTCTGCTGTTGGTGCTAAACCATAAGAACTCTTATCAGTCTCGACAGTAAACATAACTCCTTCTTCTATATATTTATCCCAACGCCCAGACTTCTTCCAAATATTAGCTGGTTGTAATAAAGGTAAATTAACTTTAACACAAGAAACCTTATCCAATTCTTCCGTAATAATCTGTTTAACTTTTTCTTCTACCATATAAGGAACATAATCATATCCATATATACCACTCTCATACATAACTAATTGATTAGTCTTAATAAGTATATCCTGAGCTGGAAACATTTCATCTAGATCTTTAAGTTTTGTACTTTTAAAGCCTATTCTTGACATCTTCATATAAATCACCTATCTAAAATTATACAACAACCCCTAAAAAAAAGCAACGGACAACCCGTTACTTTATTCATTATCTCCTACATCTGTCTTGTTATTTTCATTATCACTTGTATCTGTCTTCTTATCTGTATCGTCTTTCTTATCATTACTAGTATTGCTACCAGTACTACTATCATCTTTTTTGCTATCATTCTTTTTATCATCAGTTACAGTACTATTATTATCTTTTTTATTGTTATCAATAGTATTATTCTTCTCACTAGAATCACTATTATTTGTTGTATCCTTTTTACTATCATCAGTTGTATCTTTCTTACTATCATTAGTTATCGTATTATTGTTAGTACTATTATTAGAAGAATTAGAACTACTACTGTTAGAATTACTCTTATTACTAGATGAACTATAATTTTTCTTTGATTTATCAGATTTATAAACCGAATGAACATCACTAGCTTCTTTATCGTAACTACTTTCTAGTTTTTCTCCGTTCATAACATCTTTAATCATTTGTGTAGCATCACTAACACTATCTTCATCTGGTATCATAACATATAACTTTTGTTTAGAATAAGAATAAGTATACTCTGAGCCATTATCTCCTACTAAACTATTAGAAGTAACTGTCCAACCCTTACTCATATCATTTAATTGCATCTTTATTAACGATGTAATTCTTGAAGTACTCATATTAGTCATAAAACTACCATCAATACTCTTAAGCAAACTATTATACTTATAAATAATCGAACTACTAGTACACTTCCTAATAGCAGCCTCTAATAAAGCTTGTTGATTCTTGCCTCTTTGATTATCTCCACTAGCAAAAGCATGTCTCTCCCTAGCAAACGATAAAGCTTCTTCTCCATTTACTTTATTATATCCTTTGCTATAATGGAAATTATCTTCTGAAACAAAATCATATTCTGAGTAAACATCTACTCCTCCAATAGCGTTAATGATATTTACAACACTAGAAAAATTAACCTTAACATAATAATTTATTTCAATTCCTAATAAATCTTCTATCGTACTAACTGAAGACTCTACTCCATACAAACCAGCATGCGTAAGCTTATCTTTAAGACCTGTCGTTCCATGAACCTGAACATAATAGTCACGAGGAATAGAAGTAAGTAAAATCTGTCTTGTCTCTGGATTAATAGTAACTACAATATTAACATCACTTCGAGATACTGACGCTACTGTTCCATATTCATCCATACCACTTATATAAATGTTGAATGCTTTCTTAGTAACATCCAAATCTTTAGAAATATCTTCCGTTTTTACTTTAATTGAAAAAGTATATATAACTTTTGTATCATCACTAAAATTCTTTATTTTACCATTCTCATAACCACTCTCATTAATCATTGCTAAATAAGAGTCCTCGATAACTGCTGCCTCTACTTCTCCTCCAGCCAATTTATCAATCGCATCTGTATAACTACTCTCCACCTTAAATTCTGGCTCCACTTTCTTCATGATTTCATCTAAAAATAGTTCACTATCAACATCATCTATCTCATAATAGGCCATTGTCTTATCTTTTAAATCTTTAATTTTCTTATAATTACTATCTTTAAGTACTACTACTGAAAAATTATAAGATTTATATCCTAAATTACCACTATTCAAGACTCCTGTTGTCTTAAAAATATAATTAGAAGCCAAAATCATTAAAGCCGAAAATATCACTGACCAAACACAAGCAAAAATTTTTAACTTTTTCTTACCTTTCCTAATAAAGAAAATATTAACTAAATTAATTATAAATAATATTCCAAATACAATCACTAAATATTTAGTAACTAAAATATCTAATTTTAATATAGCAAAAGCAAATACACAAGTAACTATTAACAACATAATAGCAAATACATCAAAAATTCTAAATCTTTTTTTTCTATTATTTTTTACTTTTTTCACTTTCATCACCACATTACCAATTATATCAAAAGTTAACTATATTGTCTATTTATCCATCTAACTTTCTTTTTTATAACTGTAAACCTGTAAAACAACAAAATAAAAAAGAACTATTCCTAATTCTTATTTAATTCTCTTTTTCTTATTACTGGTTTCATACTAAATACAACACTAGTACCAAGTCTATCTGTAAACTCAGAAACCGCTTTATCTGAAACAAAATCTTGTGGTTTAAAGACATAACTATAATCATTTCCACGGTAAACTCTTGTTTCACAAAATACTAAAAACTTATCCCTAGGTAATGAACTAGTACAATCATGAATATCTTTTATTACTTGTTCAGTAGCTTCTCCTTTTTGTTCTCTATAAGGAATACCAGCGTAAATATCTACTGGAATTTTTTCATCTTGTTTAGAAAAATGTTCTTTTTTAGCTTCAGAATTTTCCATCATTTGACTAACTGAAATAGAATTTTCCAAAATATCCTTTGTTTCTTGTTCATCTCTTCCTTCTAAGCTAGCTAATTCTTTAATAGCTTTCTCTCTATTACTCCTAGCTTCACTTATCTTAGAAATAATTCCCGCTGATCTTAAAACTCCTACTCCTGCTCCTATTCCCGCTGCTGCTAACACACTAACTAAAGGCTTACTAATAAGCTTAGCCACTACTGGCACAGTTGCCATAGCACCTTCTGCTACTAAACCCGCTCCTGACATAACTAATAAAGAAATTGCTACTGCAGCTCCACAACCAGCCGCTATCTTTAATATTAATTTTAAGAAACTAGAAGGTTTAATAACCTCTTCTCCATCATCTCTCTTCTTGATATATTTTTTATATTTTTTAAAAATACGATTTATTTTCCATAAAGGCAATTGTCTTCCTTCAGGACTATTATTTTGATTTTCTCTCTTTCCCATAATATTTCCTCCTTAATAAGTGAGTAATATGATAACACAATAGTTTACATAAGTCAATAACTTCTTTATCTTTAAGTCTTTAAAAAAGAAAAAAGTTAAATAATTATCACTTAACTTTATCTTTTAATTCATATAACACATTAATAGCTTCAATTGGAGTTAAATTCAAAACATCTATTTTCTTTAATTCTTCTTCAACTTCACTCTTATTAGAAAAATCTAATGCTAATTGAGTTTGCACATTATGTACATTAACGTTCTTATTATCATCTTTATTTTCATATACACTAAGTATTTCTCCCGCTCGAGAGACGACTTCCTCTGGAAGTCCTGCTAACTTAGCCACATTAATACCATAACTCTTATCAACAGCTCCATCTTTAACCTTGTGTAAAAACGTAATATTACCCTCATCCTCATTAGCCGATACGTGCTTATTCTTAAGATGTATTAATTCTTTATCTAAACTAGTAAGTTCATGATAATGAGTTGAAAATAAAGTTTTACACTTAATATGATTATGAATATATTCTAGTATTGCCTCCGCTAAACTCATGCCATCATAAGTAGCAGTTCCTCTACCTAATTCATCAAACAAAATAAGACTATTCTTAGTAGCATTACTAATAGCATTACTAGCTTCCTTCATCTCTACCATAAAAGTAGATTCCCCACTTACCAGATCATCACTTGCCCCTATCCTAGTAAAGATCTTATCAAATATTGGCATAACAGCTTTATCTGCCGGTACAAAGCATCCAATCTGAGCCATTATAACAATAATTCCTAACTGTCTCATATAAGTACTCTTACCTGCCATATTAGGCCCTGTAATAAGAAGAATATTAGTATCATCATCCATAATAATATCATTAGGAACATATTCATCCTTAATAACCTTCTCTACTACTGGATGTCTAGAATTAATAAGTTCTAAATCATTACCATCAGTCAAAATAGGTCTAACATAATGATACTTCTCCGTTATCAATGTAAAACTCTGTAAAACATCTATTTCACTAATAACTTTAGAAATTTCTTGTAATCTAGGAATATATTCCTTAACCATATTTCTAACTTTATTAAATAAATCATATTCTAGATTGATAATCTTCTCCTCAGCCCCTAAAACCAGATCCTCTTTCTCTTTAAGTAGTGGTGTAATAAATCTCTCACAATTAGCTAAAGTCTGTTTCCTGATATACCCCATCTCATCTTTAATCAAGTTTAAATTACTCTTAGATACTTCTATATAATAACCAAATACTTTATTAAATCCTACTTTTAAACTCTTAATCCCCGTTCTTTCTCTCTCATCTAATTCGAATTTACTAATAAAGTCTTTACCTCCACTACGAAGACTCTTTAACTCATCTAATTCTTCTGAATATCCCTCTTTAATTAAATATCCTTCCTTCAAAGAAATAGGTGGTTCCTCATATATAGACTCTTCTAATAAATTATATAAATCTACAATCGTATCTACTTTATAATAAAACCCAATACTATCTAACATCTCTTTAATTACTGGTAATACTCTCAAACTATTCTTTAACTGCAACAAATCCCTAGCATTAGCATTACCTAAAGACACTCTACCAGATAATCTCTCTAAATCATATACTTCATATAAATTAGAACGCAAATCTTCACATAAAATAAAATTATCTAGTAACTTATCTATAGTATCATATCTTTCGATAATCTTTTTTCTATCCAAAAGAGGATTCTCTATCCATTGTTTTAATTTTCTTCCTCCCATAGCTGTTTTGGTATTATCTAAAAGCCATAATAAAGAATAATTCTTCTCTTTAAGTCTCAAACTCTCTGTAAGTTCCAAATTCCTCTTCGTATGCACATCCATATGTAGAAATTCATTATTATCTTTAATTATAACTTTCTGCATATGACTAATATCCCTCTTTTGACAATCAACAAGATAATAAATTAAATGCTTAATAGAAGTAATATACCTAACATCACTTAAATTCTCATAAATAAAACTATACTTACTATCTTCTGACACATTATCAATAACAGATATTGTCAAATGATATTGTTTAGTAAGCATCTCTTTAATATTACTATTAACCTTACTATTAACAATAACTTCTTTAATATTATTAGTAATAATTTCTCCTACAACCTTATCATCATTATGAGAAACAATCTCCAAATTATATTCTCCCGTAGTAATATCCGCATACCCTAAAACATAACAATAATCAAAATCATATATATTACCAATATAATTATTCTCTTTCTCATCTAAACTATTAGCATTAATAATAGTTCCCGAACTAATAACTTCAATTACACCCCTTTTTACTATTCCTTTTGCATTCTTAGGATCTTCTAATTGTTCACAAATAGCAACTTTATGTCCCAATTTAACTAATTTATCTATATAAATTTCTGCCGCATGAAAAGGGATCCCGCACATAGGAACTCTTTCCTCCAAACCAGCTTGTTTACTAGTTAAAGTTAATTCCAACTCATGTGCTACTAACTCAGCATCCTCAAAAAACATTTCATAAAAATCCCCTAAACGATAAAATAATATTACATCATCGTATTCATCTTTAAGTTCTACATAATGTAACATCATAGGCGATAGTTTATTTCTGTCTACTTCACTTCTCTTCATACAAATCACATCTTTCTAAGTAAATTATAGCAAAATAAAAAGAAAACAACAAGAAAATTAACTTTTACTTGTATGTCTTCTCAGAGAAATAACTTCCAATTAAATTATTTGCTAATTTTAGGTTTTCTCATTCAAAATAAAAGCCTTAAAGTTACTCTAAAAAACAAACTACAATATTTAATTTATTTTTTCATAACTAATCAAATGCCACAATCCACCTAAGAGCAATAATATTTGTCCTATTGAATTATAACCCATTAAAAAAGAAAAAATAAATCCTCCCATACTTAAATAAATCCCTTTAAAAGAATATTGTTTATATAATTTTTTTATAAATAAATAGATAATATCTAACAATAAAATAAGTAAATAAATAATATAATGAACTATATAAATACTACTTTTATTACCATTAAATAAATCTATAAAAGATATATTTATTTTATCAACAAATTCTATTCCTATTATTCCTAATATAATCAAAACAAAAGCAAAAAAAAGACTTCTATTCTTATAATACATAACATCACTACCTTTTGAGGTAAATAATATTATAAATAATTAAGAAAAAAAGTCAATACTCAAAACTATATTATCCACACCACTTATTATCTTTGATAAGCTTATTTTTATTATTAATATTCCCTGTATCTGTCTTACTAAAATAAGTATTACCATCACAATCCGCTACAAAATAATAGTAATTAGTATTATCTGGTTCAATAACCGCTTCTATAGAATCAGTACTAACATTAGCAATTGGACCAACTGGTAATCCTTTTTTATTTAAACATCTTGTATTATATTCATTAGAGCAATCATTAAGTTCATCGCTAGATAAAGAAACCGACCAATCGTCAATTTTTGCCGCATAATAAGTAGTTACATCACTACCTAAACTCATATTACTATCTAGTCTATTATAAAATACTGACGCCACTCCCTTTCGATCATCACTTTTTTTTGCTTCTAATTCCACTAAAGAAGCCAAAGTTATTAGTTCATGAATAGATAAATCTTGATTATTAATCTTATCTTTATAAGGTTCTAATTTCAACTCTGTTTGCTTAAGCATCGTTTCTACTATTTCTTTAACACTTACATCTTTTCCTTTAAAGTAATAAGTCTCTGGATATAAATATCCCTCTAAAGGATAATAAATATTCGTATTCAAAATATCCTCTGTTAAAAACCAATATTTATCTATAAGTTCTTTTATATAACTAGTATCTTCTATAACATTATAAACATCTTCTTCACTATTTGTAGTATTCTCAGAAATAATCTTAACTACTTTTCTAATATTTATGCCTTCCCTAAAAGTAATACTTATATCTCCTGAAGAAACTTTCCCAGCACTAAGAATTTCTACAATTTTTTTAACATTCATAGTCCTATCTAAAGTATAATTACCCGCCTTAAGATTAGTATTACCACTAGCTCTACAATAAAAATAAAACCAAAAATTACTATGAATTAAATTATTTTCTTTCAAAGTACTAGCCACACTCCAAATAGATCCACTCTTAATTTCGAGCTTTAGAGAAGAATTGTCTTTAGAAACATTAGACATTCCATAACTATAAAAACTCCAAATAAAAATAACAATACTAATAACAAGTACACTCATAGCTATTATAGTATTCTTATTCTTAAACATATAACCAGCCCCTTTTCTCTATTTCTGCAAAGCCTCAATAGTAGCTTCTATAACCTTCCATTCCCTTTCTGTCGTAATTGGGTATGTTCTAATAACTCTAGAAGTTTGATTTCCCTTTTCATCATAATTTATAATAGTAGCCAAATTTCCATCTTTAACTTGCTTAGCTCCTATTTCTTCAAAAATATTAGCAGATACTCTTATATATCCATTTTCATCTTCCTTAGTATCAGCATATACAATATAATTCTTATTTGTTTCTTCTGAATAAAATTCAAATTTTTCTTCACAAACAATCTTTTCCCCATTATCATAATAAACTAATAATCTTTTATCTCTCATTATTTTTTGTTCTCCTTATCTAAATAACTCTGTAAAATTATTTGAGCTGCTATTCCATCAACTTTCTTCTTTCTCTTTTTTCTTGACAAGTCAGCTTTTATCAAAATATTATTTGAAATAACTGATGTTAATCTTTCATCTTCCATAATTACATCAAGCCCTAAATACTCTTCTAATCTCTTTTTAAAATCCAAAGTAATCAAAGCTCTCTCTCCCAAAGAATTATCCATATTCTTAGGTAAACCTAACACTATCTTATCAATCTGATATTCAATAATAATTTTTCTTAAAGGTTCTAAAAAAGCCTCATAATTACCTTCATCGCACCTCAATGTGCAATTAGTAGTAGCTATTGTATTAGTAAAATCGCTAGTAGCAACCCCTAAGGTTTTGCTACCTAAATCTAAACCAATATATCTCATAAGTAAGTTCTTATCAATTCTTCTAAAATCTTATCACGATCTAAAGTTGCAATTTTATTCCTAGAATCCTTATAATTAGGAATATACCCTAAATCACCACTTTGTAAATACCCAGCTACTTGTTTAATAGAATTATAACCCAATTCATCCAAATTTTTTATAACTTCTATAAGTACTCCTCTTATACTTTCATCCACATTTTTATTATTTTCAAGTGGAACATCCATTGTATCTTTCATCATAACACCCTCTAACATATACAAATAAATTATAGCATGTATCACCATATTAAACAAGCATTTTATTTATATTTATTTTCTTCCCTCACTAGATAAGTTCTTTTTCTTTCTAAATAATCTTTTTCTAGAATAGACATTATATCTAAAAACTAGGTAATAATAATAATCTTTTCTCTAAAAAAGACATATCTTATAATGAAATTAAATAAAGGGGTGGAAAATATGTTAACTAATAAAACTGACAGCTGTGAAAATTGCATTACCGAGATCTTAAAGGTAATATTATTATTACAACAAAGTGTTTGTCAAAATGATAGTTGTTTAGAAACTTGTGATAAATGTTTTCTTGGTCAAAGCACTAATGCTTTTCTAAATACTAGACCAATTGTTCTATATTGTAGTGGTGACTGTAGTACACCTATAAGTATGCCTATTAGCAAAAATCCTACCGAAGCCACAACTTCTAATGTTTTTAGAATCGAAAAATTAGATGGTTGTTGTGCTACTTGTAGAGTTTTAACTACTAATCCTGACGAAACATCTGTTTATCCTTTCGTAACAACAAATTCCTTTTTCACAATTAATCTAAACTGCGTATCTTGCCTTAGATGTCTAGATGATACTTATATTGATACAGTATAGCAAATAAAAATATAGAATAAAAAATAGAAAAGTTTCCAAATCTTTTCTATTTTTTTCCTGTTTCTTTTAAATAACTAGGCTTCAAACTTCTCTTAGGTCCTTCACTTACACGTCCTACCTCTGTTCTAACACCTGCAAATTTTTGCCTATTTTTATCAGTGTAATATTTATGAATAATTTCAATAGAACCCATAAGTTCCAAAAGTCTTTTTTCAATAGTTGCTCTTCTACTTCTTACCTCTTTTGATGATATTTTACTCAAATCAACATCTTCTTCATTAAAAACAATATCTCTATAACTACCCCTATCTAAATCACCTTTAGTTATTATTTTTTTAGAACTAAATAATCTCAAAGGTTGTTGTAATTTGCTTCCATCAAAAACTTTTAAATAAAGTTCATTTAATTTTGTTCCTCTAAATATTGAAACCATATTACATTCTCTATTTATAATTTCTCCTGTTCTTAAATTAGTTTCAATACTATAAGCAGGTTTCAATCTTAAAGTTGAAATTCTTCCATCATCTTTTTTATAACTTAATGCATTGGGAATAATAAATTCATATCCAAATTTTGAATATCCCAATTCACCATAATAGCTATCTTTTTTATATTCTTTAGGAACATAAGAAGTTCTTAAGCACTGATCCCCTGTTTTTTCATCAACAAAAAACTCTACTTGCACTTCATGAATAACTTGACTTTTCTTTATATCTTCCAATACATTTTCTAATTTTAAATGCATTCTTAAAAAGCCATCATAGAACTCTATGTTTCCTCCAAAGCAAGAAAAAGCATAATCCTTTTCTTTAATAGCATTATTAATGTCATCTATAACTTTTTTTCCAAATGCTATCGCAGGAATTTCCTCTTGAAACTTCATACTATTTAAAGAACCTTCCCTCCAAGAAGCCTCTCTATTACTACTCATACCTAATTCTATTGCTCTACCTACATCACTAACACGTTTAACCAATTTACTTCACTCCTTTTCTACAACAAATACTTTTCTTCAATTTTTTATAATTTTCCTGTCTAGGTATATATTCAGACTCACATGTTCTAGCATATTTAGAATATTTAGAAACCATATAATCATGAATAGTACTAATACTCTTAGCAAATTGTTCATAATTAGCATCCAATTTTATTGGTTCCGTTACTGCTACTCTACTACATTTAGAATTAATTTCACCCCAAGCACCTCTTAAAAACAAGGTATTATCATTATATCTATATTTATTATTAATAGTTATTCTATATCTTTCATTCTCTTCATAGCTATTATTAAAAACATGAATTAATAAATAAGATTTATAAAATTCTTTAGAATTTCTTTTATGAGGATACTCCCTTTCAAAAGTACAAAATGTCATTCTTTTAGACTCCTTATAATTCGCACCTAAATCAGTGTATCTATAACAAACTGGTTTCAATTTTAATTTTCCTACTCTTCCAGTTTCTGAAATTAATGTAGCTTCATTAGGAATCATTGAATTTGAACTAGTAATTATTTTTCCAATTTTAGCACTAAAACAATTAATTTTTTTAATAGTTTTTGTTTTTCCATCAGATTCATAAAGATCAAGTGCCACTTGTTCCGCCTTTGGAACAAGTTTAGTCAAAATTATAGGCTCACCCTTTTCATTAAATTTCAAATCTACTTGAATTGAGAATCCAATACCAGCCTGTTTTTTCTTCTTTTTAACAGCTTTTAACAAATAACTATAACTAGAATTAGTCTTATTAAATTCAGTTTTTGATGAAGAAATATAAAAAACATTTCCTTCTTTAATTTCTAAATCATCATCGATCTCAGGATTACTTCTTAAAACATCGTTAAATTCTTCTATTGCTCTAGAAGACAACTTAATTCTTTTTATATCGGTCATAAAAATAATACCCACCTTTCTAAAGGTAAGTATTATTATACCATTCGTTTTTTCTTTGTCAACTGAAAATTAACATTTTTATTCTTCACTATTATTCTTACTAACATTTTTCTTTAAAGTAACTGTACTAATAAAATTTAAATTTAAATTATTTAATAATTCTTGTAATTCTTTATAATTAAGTTCTTTAATAAACTCTATATTATCACAATTAAATTCTCCATCAAAAATAATATTATCAACAATCATTTCATTAACTACTTCAATATTCTCAAAACTAAATAATTCATTACTAATAAGAACCTTCTTCTTTCTTAAGAAATCTTCTTCTTTTATTTCTATATTCCTTAAAGTCTTCTTAATATCTTGTAATAGTTCTTTATAATTATCTGTTTGATTAATCAAAGAAATTAAAATATGGCTATCACAATTAAGTAAATTAACTGATACTGAATTAGTTATAATTCCTTTGCTTTTTTCTTTTTCTGTAAATTCAGAAGCATCATCAAATAACAAATTAAAAATAATATATAAATATAAATTAATCTTTCTCTTATCGAGCTTTAATTTTGAACTATTAATTTTAATATTATAACTAACCTTACTAATATCTGTATTAATATCAACTATTTCTTCTTCCTTAACCGTTTGATCTTCTTCTTTATACTCTTTTACTTTTATAGCTTTAAAAGGTAAAAATTGTTTTTTATTTTGATTATCCTTTATTACTTTCAATATTTCTTCTGGATTAAAATTACCTGTAACTACTAAAAACATATTAGCGGGATGATAAAAAGTATTATAACAAGTATATAATAATTCTGGAGTAACACTATTAATATCTTCCACAGTTCCAATAATACTTTCTTTAAAAGGATTATTTTTAAAAGAATTTTTTCTTATTTTTTCATATAAGACATCTGATGGTTCATCATTACACATATTAATTTCTTGGGTAATTATTCCCTTTTCACTATTAACGTTTTCTTCTGTAAAATAAGGTTTCTGAACATAATCTAATAAAAATTCTATATTTTCTTTTAATTTATCTGATCCTGAAAACAAATAAGTAGTATTTTTAAAGGTTGTATAAGCATTACACGAAGCCCCATTTCCACTAAAAAACTCATCTGGTTGTGGTCCTTTCTCTTGAGCAAAAACTTTATGTTCCAAGAAATGAGCAACACCATTAGGAATCTTCAACATCTCTTCCTGATCAAGAGGAACAAATTCATTATAAATAGAACCGAATTTAGTTGTAAAAGTTACATAATTATTATGATAATCATCTTTAGAATACATATATACTCCTAATCCGTTATCTAATTTCTCGTAATAAACTTTCTCATTACTTCCTTTCAAATTAATTGCTCTCATCTTGAACCTCACTCTCTAAGCAAAATATTGTATGCATCTTAATCTTTTTAGAAACATTAACTACATCTTTAATAGTTATCTTCTCTATATTTTTAATTCTCTCTTCAAATACATCTGATCCTACCAATTCCTTAGCATAGTAAGTATTAATAATCCCTGCTGGACTATCCATCGAAGCCTTAATACTAGAAATAATTGTTTCTTTAGCGTTTATTAAACTCTGTTCTGAAATTTCCCCTTTAGTAATACTATTTAAAGCTTTCTTTATTAATTTTATTACTTCTTCTTCTTTACCAGGTTGAATTCCTGAATAAATAATCAAAGTATTATCATAAGCCTTATTAATAGAATTAACATAATAAGCATAAGAATTCTTTTCTCTAATTATATCAAATAAAATCGAGTTAGAACTTCCTCCCAATATCTCATTATAGATCATAAAAGTATATCTTCTTTCAAAATCTGTAAGACCATTAACAGAACAAAGAACTGTAAGTTGAGTCTGATTAACATCATAACTTTCCTTATAACTATTAATCTTATTAGTAGGAACTAATTCTTTAACAATTGTATTTTCATTCTTTTTAGTTAAAGTTCTAGTACAAAAATATTCTCTAAACAATTCCTTAACATCACTACCATCAATATCACCTACAATAAAAATATCTACAATATCATTATTAATAACTGATTTATAATAATCATATAAATTAGTCGCAGTTATATTTTTCAAATCTTCCAAATATCCATAAGGATTATAAGCATATGGATAATCTTTTACTGTTTCTAACAATTTAAATAATGAGTATTTTAATTTATTATCCTTTTGTAATAATATACTTTTCTCTAACTGTCTCTTGCAATTATCTACCACATCCTTATCAAAACTACTATTTCTAACATTAGGTTTAAAAATAACATCTAATAAAAATTTTATTACTTCCAAATTAGTCATATCATCAACATATTTTTCATCCAAAAATCGTACTTTAAATGATAAATTAGCATAATTACCTATTCTATTATTAGAACTAAGCAATTTTAAATCATATAACTCTTCAGTTTCTTTAATTAGTTCTTTTTCACTAGGAAAATAACTATTAGAATTTAAAAGAACAGCTTTTAAAACATTTCTAATAGTTATTTCTTCTTTTTTTACTTCCCTTCGGAAATTAACCTCTACTGTTATTGTCTTAAATTTTTTAGTCTTAATAGTATGAATATTATAAGCTCCCATTTTTAAAATATTATAATCCATAATCATACTCCTTTCCTTTTTAGTATGGTTATTATTTAATTTTTAATGCAGTTTCTAACGCTAAAATTACCATATTATTAACATTTTTTTCTCTTGTTTCAGCATCTACTTCTTCTTTTTTGGCATGTGAATCCACCACTGTAAGTAATGTTGCTGCTTTTTTACCTAATACTTTAGCAGTATAAAACAAGGAAAAAGCTTCCATTTCTGCTACTTTTAATTCATATTCTTTTGGTAATCTTTCAAACATCTTCTTTAAATCTGTTATATAATAATCAAAACATTCTGTGCAGTTATCATTAGCAACCTTTAACTCAATTCCTACTTCTTTAGATGACTCTAATATCAAATTATTTAACTCCCTACTTGGATCTACCATATGACAATTATCATTATTCATAGTAAGAGCAAAATTTCCCTCACTATAAACTTTATTAACTAATACTGTATCTAAAATATTTAGATCAGCTGTATATGCCCCACAAGTACCTATTCTTATAATATACTCAACATCATAAAATTTAAAAAGCTCATAAGAGTATATACCCATACTAGGCATTCCCATTCCACTAGGAAATACTGTAACTTTAACCCCTTTATAATTACCTGTATAAGCCGTTATTCCACGAACACTATTTACCAGCTTATAGTTATCTAAATAAGTTTCGGCTATTAAAGTTGCTCTCTTAGGATCACCTGGCATAAGAACTATCTTTGCTATATCCTCTTTTCTACTCTCTATATGTGGCGTTGCCATCAAAATCACTCCTATCTATTATTCAACATTATTATTGTCTTTTTTTATCAAAACCTCTCTAGGTTTTGAACCGTTAGCGGCCCCAATTACGCCTCTTTCTTCCAACAAATCAATAACCCTAGCCGCCCTATTATAACCAATTCTATATTTTCTTTGAATTAATGAAGCACTAATTTTACCTGTACTAATTGCAAAATCAACAATTTCATTATATAAAGGATCGTCATATTCTTCATCTGACTCATATCCATCATTATGACTAGAACTATCATTAGCCATTTCCGTTAAACTCTCATCATAACAAGCCTTTTGTTGCTCGCATACATAATCAACAACTTTTTGAATTTCTTCTTCATCAACAAAAGCACCTTGAATACGTACAGGCGTACTTTCTCCCATTGGTAAAAATAACATATCGCCTTTACCCAATAACTTTTCAGCACCTCCAGAATCCAAAATAGTTCTAGAGTCAATATTTGAAGATACAGCAAAAGATATTCTAGAAGGGATATTTGATTTAACAACACCCGTAATAACATCAGTACTAGGCCTTTGCGTAGCAACAATTAAGTGAATACCAGCCGCTCTAGCCATTTGTGTAATACGCATAATAGAGTCTTCTACTTCTTTTTTTGCTACTAACATCAAATCTGCAAGTTCATCTATAATAACAACTATATAAGGCATTTTAGGATACTCAGGATTATCCTCACAGAACTTATTATATCCTTTAATATTCTTATTTTTTGTTCTTTCAAAAATATCATAACGTTTTTCCATTTCAGCTACAATATTTTTAAGAGCAATCGATGCTTTCTTAGGATCCGTAACTACAGGACACAATAAATGTGGAACTCCATTATACATAGTAAGCTCTACCTTCTTAGGATCGACCATTACTAATTTAACTTGATCCGGTCTCGTTCTCATTAAAATAGAAGTAATAATACAATTCATACAAACCGATTTACCACTACCAGTAGCTCCCGCTACCAATAAGTGTGGTGTCGTATTTATCTCCATCCATTTTACTTTACCCATAATATCTTTACCTAAACCAACCGCCAAAACATTTTTTTCATTAACTTCCGGCATCCTACTTAAAACTTCTTTAAATGATACTGATGATAATTTTTTATTCGGAAGTTCAATACCAATGGTACTCTTACCAGGTATTGGAGCCTGAATCTTAATACTCTTAGCTGCTAAAGATAAAGCAATCTCTCTTTCAATACTTAAAATCATATTAACTTTTGTTCCCGCTTTAAGCTCTAATTCATATTGCGTAACCGTTGGTCCGATATTTACCTGTACTACTTTACCAGTAATATCAAAATCACTAAGTACTTGTTCTAATCTCTTAATGTTTTCCTTAGCTAGTTCCTCATTTTCTTTATTACTAGAACTCTTTATTGTTTTAAGTAAACTAATAGGAGGAAGTTGATAATTTTCATTAACTGAATTAATAACTACTGGATCTTCTAACTTCTCTGAGCTTGGTGAATTAATCACTGGTTTAACCGCTATTGGAATATCAATATCACCAGGACTTTCAGCCTTAACTTCTTCTTTCTCTGAACTCAAATTATTACTAATAGTTACTTCTTTCGAAGGAACTTCCTCTATAGGATCATCTTGATTAGTATTAATAATACTTTTTTCTTTCTTACTAACCTCTTCTGTCTCTCTATTCTCTTTAATAAATTCCTTTATCTTATTAAAGAGATTAAATAAACTAACATTAAATAACAATATTAGTCCCAAAACAATTAAAGTTGAAACTACTATAACCGTTCCATCTCCAAATAAAGATACAAAGACAAAAGCACTTAAAGCTCCAATTATTCCTCCCCCAGAATTTCCTATATTATTAGTACTCTTAAAGGCTAACATCAAATTATTAAAAGTTTCAGTAATAATCTTTATTCCCTCTGTTTTATTTACTTTTATATACTCTACATGAAGCAAAACTAAAAAAGAAAGAATAATGATATAAGCTCCAATCATCCTTGTTGTAAATAATTTTGGTTTTTCCCTTTTTAAAATTAAGAAACACCCCACTATAAATAGAAGAATAAGTAATAACAAATAAATATTTCCTACTAAAAATACAGCAAAACTTCTTACAAAATTACCTGCTAATCCCCATCCTCCTATTCCTATTATTGATATTAATATAATTAATAAACCTATGACTTCATTGCTATAGGCAAAACCTTTTTTCTTATCTTTCTTTTGTTTCTTCTTAGCCATAACATCCTCCGTATCATCTATTCATAAAAGATTATAACATAACAAAAACAACTTTGTAAATAACCTTAACACTTAACTAGACACATTATTTACTTCCTAATTATCTTCCTTTTTACAAACTATTTCCCATTCTCTGTCTATCCATTTCATAATAACTCTAACTATGTATCTCTTATCTTCTTCATTTAATTCTTTTTTTAAATCTATATGATGCCATTTATATAAACACCCCCTACAACAAGTCCCCGTAGCATGCTGAGCCTTAAAAACAGGATGCCCTCGCATTGGAGTTTGTTTCCCATCTTCTTTTATTTTCTTCAAATCTAAACGTTTACTAACAAAGTCATAAGCATGCTCCTCTATCTTTTTTATACCCTTATCTTTTATATATTCAATATCTTTATTATCTAAATGGAAACTACTTCTAAATTTTGATAAAGATAATTTCTTAAATATATAATCTAAATCATTATTCATTTTCATACCTCCTCTTTATTTTTAACTTTCTACACATAATTATTTTCAAAATAACCATCCTAATATCAGAATTATAACTATTATATCATTAAGAACATCTTCTGTATTTCCTTATAACATTTGACTTTTTCTAAAAATATGCTATAATAGTTAACCATCAAGGGGGGATTTTGTTATGTTAACAAATCAAAAAACAAGTAAATTATTATTAATTTTAGAAATAGCCGAATTAATAGAGGCCTCCTTTATTATTGGCTTAATTATCTATCTTTTAACTGTTATTAAGTTTTCTTATATTCTAAATATTATGTATGCCATGCTTATTATTTGTTCTATCTTCTTAATATCTGCTTTAATAGGAATATATAAATATTATAAGCATAAAGATTATACAGCTTTATTATCATAATCTTTTAAATTTCACATAAAATAATATAGGTGATTAGCATGAATAATATTATAATATCTATTACCCTAATAGTAGCTTATACCTACATTTTATTAAAAGATATAAAAGCATCTTAAATAGATGTTTTTTTCTAATTGCTCTCTTCACTACTATATATAATAGCCTTAAAATAATCCTTAACTCTTGCTAACATTTCTCTAATTTCTCTTTTCTCATGTCCCTTATAATTATTTGCGTTAGTAACAACTCCATATACTTCCATATCTAAGGCCTTAGCTAAATATATTGCTCTATACATATGATATTCCTGAGTAACCACTAAAATTTTATCATATCCAAAAATATTCTTAGCCCTATACATACTCTCCGAAGTCGATACTCCCTTTTTGTCAATAATAATATCTGACTCCTGTACCCCACTCTCAACAAGATACTTATACATAAGAGATGTTTCATCATAATCTTCCTTAATCCCATCTCCTGTAATTAAAATCTTATTAAAACCAATATTATAAATATCTATTGCTCGATCCAGCCTATCCTTTAACATCATACTAACCCGATCATGATATACCGAAGCCCCTAATACCACTATCACATAATCACTCTTATCCTGAACACTATCTAAAGAAATAATCTTTTTCTTAGTACTATCAATAACATAACTATTAATCGTAGATATTACAATTAATATTCCTAAGCAAATAACAATAACCCCATTTATTAATCTCTTTTTCTTAATCATAATAACCTCCAACTACTTCTTTATATATCTAATTATTCTATAATCAATATCATCTTCCCTATATTCGCCTAAACTCTCTTTCTCATAGTTCTCTTTCTTAAACTTTGGAAAATATACTGAAGCTTCTGGAAAACTATCATCTATTTCTGTCAATATTAATTCTTGAGCGTCTAAAATAAATTCTTCATAAATAGAACTACCACCTATTACATAAACATCTTCATCTATATTATCATAAAATTCTAAAAAACTCTTTTTATCTCTAAATAATCTATATCCTTCTCCATCCTCTAAAGATTTAGATAAAACTAAATACTTTCTTCCCTTTAAATTATGAGGTAAAGAGTTAAAAGTATTCTTTCCCATCAATATATAGTGATTCATTGTCCTGTCCTTAAAACTTTTTAAATCCTCTTTAAAATGCCATATCAAAGAGTTCTTATAACCTAATTCTCTATTTTTTCCAACTGCCGCAATAATGACTAACTTTTTCATTTCCATCCACTCCTACTCTATCAATATCATCATAACATAATTATTTGAAATTGTCAGAAAGTTTAACTATCGCTTATCTTCTTTTCCTTCTAAAAAAATTGACTTTTATAAAAAAATATTGTATATTTCAATTGATGATAACATCAACCAAATAAGAAAGGAATAATCAATATGGAAAATAATAATGATAATAATATTCAAGACCAAAACCCTAATGAAACTTTAGATACAGAAAAACCTATTATTTCTTCCAAAGAAGAGTCAGAACCAACACCTATATTTGAACAACCACCTAAAGATTTTTCTCTTCCCGATAAAGAAATAACTGCAATTTTTAGAAAAAGAGATCGCGATGTTCAATATGAACATCGTCAAGTAGAAAGACAACAAGATAAAGAGCAACAACTCCAAGAACAACAAAAGTTAAATACTACTATTAAAACTCTTCGTGCCGAAAACAAAAAGATATCTGCTAGAAACAAAGAATTAGTTCATAAAAATCGTGTTAAATCCGCCATACTAGCTTTTATAAGTGCTATTTCCATCGGTTCTGTTTCTCTAAACGTTAAAAATTATGCTCCTAAACTCATCAAAAGTGTAAGTGATCGTATCGAGGCCAATAACTTCTTTAACGATCTAGATAGCACTTATAATACCGTTAAAAATAATACTACTTATACCAATAACGAAGATGAAAATGGTAATCAAATTTACTATTATAATATTGAAAACATTGCCAAAGAAGCCAGTGCCATGGCCGTGAACTTAGGAACCAATGGCTTTGATTATATGGCTTATGATGTTTTAAAAAACATGGGAGCTAATGCCTTTAATAAAGAAAATAACTTCAATAAATTCTTTATAAGCTATTGCAGATATTCTGGAAAAGATCCCATTTCTTTTGAAGATTACACTAACCAAGACATAAAACAATGGCAAAGCACTGTTAGAAGTACTGCCAGTACCGAAAGTATCTTTATAGTAGATGG
Source organism: uncultured Bacilli bacterium (assembly GCA_934149105.1). Classification (GTDB taxonomy): domain Bacteria; phylum Bacillota_I; class Bacilli_A; order RF39; family UBA660; genus RUG11215. The sequence continues at coordinate 33,741 of CAKPDP010000003.1, read as the reverse complement.
TCATATTGCAACTTATTCAAAAGGAGGTAAAACTAAATGATCGAAAGAGATTGTATAACCCTAGATGGAAATAACTATGCTATAGTAGAAGAAATTGATCTAAACAACAATCATTATGTTTATCTTGTTAACACCGATAATTCAGAAGATCTTCTAATTCAAAAAGAAGAACCCCTAAAAGATCAACCTAACACTTACTCCTATAGTTCCCTAACTGATGATAATGAATTAAATTTAGTCTTAACCGAATTAAATAAAAAAATAACCAATAAATATTTAAAAGATTAAACTAAATTTAAAATAAATTACTAAAAAAAGAATTTGTATTTCTATTTTACAAATTCTTTTATTTTTTCTTTATCCATATATCCAATATTACTCTTAACTACTTCATTATTTTCAAATAATAATACTGTAGGAATACTCATAACCCCATATTCTCTAGCCAAATCTGGATATTTATCTGTATCTATCTTTATAATATCTATATCGATATCTTTTTCTAGATCTTCAAATACTTTTCCTAACATCCTACAAGGACCACACCAAGTAGCAAAGAAATCAATAATCACTTTATTCTTAGTTATTTCTGTAAAGTCTTCTCCATTATAATACTTTATCATTTTATTCACCTCTATCTATAAGGATCAATAACCGATCCATCACCTAAATCTATTTTATTTCTTTCTATTAATTTATCTAAACTATCTGGAGTTACTATCTTATTATCCAATAATATTTTAACTATTTCTATATTAAGTTCTGTTGAATTTTGATTTTTATTATCATGAAGTATATCATAAACCTCCGTATAAGTATTTATTGTATTTGAAGCCATACTTGACAATACTGGAGTATTATTAATAATTCCTGTAGCTAAACTAGATTGTTCTATATAACTATTAATTTTAAATACTGGAATACTTAAAAATACTAGTACTAAAAAAGTATAAATATAATATTCTAAAGCTCCAATAAATATTCCCAATACTTTTGAAGGAATACTAAGAAAAATAGTCATCTTTAATATCTTTTCTATCAATCCTGATACTACTAATAATATTCTAAGAAGTACTGATAACCCCACAAATATTATAACAAATGCTAGTAATTCATAAATTAAAATATTAATTACTCCTACTCCTTTTATTAAACCACCAAAATCTAAAAAAGGTAAATTCTCATACATTAATACTGATAAATAATTCTTAAACTTAAAAGCAATAATAGCAATAATAATTGTTCCAAAAAAACTAGTACTCCTTTTTATTGCCCCTTCTTTAAATCCTACTATTGCCCCCATTACTATTATTAACCCAATAGCAATATCTATAACATAATTCATCTACTCATCCTCCTTATCATTATTATATTATATTTTTCTTAAAAAATAAAGAAAAATATGTTAAAATAGTATTAGGTGATACACATGAAAAATCAAGCTCAAAAAACTATTACATTAAAAGTTTCTGAAAAAACTAAAACCCAAATGTTAGACTTTTTTGCTGATCTCAAGCGTGAAAAGACTCCTCCTTACGCTGTCTTCCAAGCTAAAGATGGGGATACAGTTGTAACTCTATATGAATCTGGAAAATGTGTCTTCCAAGGCCTAGATGCTGATTTAGCTTCTGATTATTGGATCGAAACTGAAAAAATAAATTCTGGTTCTGCTATTACAACAGATAGCAGTAATAAAGACAAGAAAGAAAAAAAAGATGATAAAGTCTTACCACTAAGAATTAATTCTTTAGGTAGTGACGAAGTAGGAACTGGTGACTTTTTCGGCCCAATCGTTGTAACTGCCAGTTATGTTTCTAAAGATAACATTGATTTTCTTCTCGATCTTAAAGTTAAAGATTCCAAAAAAATGGATGACGCTACTATTTTAAAAGTTGTTCCAGAAATAATCAAAAAAATTCCTTACCAAACTTTTATTCTAAGAAATAGTGACTATAATAAATATTATCAAGAACATATCAATATGAATATGACTAAAGCTATTCTTCATAATAAAGTTCTCTTTGAATTAAAAAGTAAAGGTTATCCTTATGATTATATAGTAGTTGATCAATTCGAACCTCCTAAAAGTTACTACAATCATATAAATAAATCTTTAAAAAAGGTAACAGATATTACTTTCTTTACCAAAGCCGAAGATAAATGTCTCTCTGTAGCATGTTCTTCTCTAATAAGTAGATATATTTTCCTCCAAGAAATGCAAAAAATATCTCAAGAATTAAATCTAACTATCCCTAAAGGAGCCGGTGAAGAAGTAGATAAAGCAGGAAAGCTAATAGTCCAAAAATATGGTCTTGAAAAACTAAATAGCATTGCTAAATTAAACTTTAAAAACACTACTAGAATTCTTAATTCTTAATTATCTAAATAACTACTAACCTGTAGTTATTTTCTTTATCGCATCTTTCTTCTTCAAAACTACTCTTCCAAAAACTAGCAAATAATAACCCAGTTTAATTTTTCTACCCATACCATTCTAATAATCATCTATATTTAAATAATTAAAAAAAACACTGATTATACAATCAATGTTAAATATCTCTGGTTGCCCCAGTTAGATTCGAACTAACGCATCTCGGAGTCAGAGTCCGATGCCTTACCGCTTGGCTATGGGGCAATTACTACTAAAGTATATCACAACTTCCCCTAATCTTCAACCAATTTATTAGCAAATTTAAAAAATGTTTCTATTCCTCCTTTTAAAACATCATTAAGTTTATTAGAAAGTTTAAAAGTTGTCCTTGATAAATTATTACTATAATCTACTTTATCAGAAGTCATATAATCACTAAGATCTATATCTTTACCCTCTTTAACATCTTGTTCAAATCGTTTTATTTGTTCTTCTGTCAAATTCTTCTTACTAGCTAATTGATATTCATAATATCCTGACTCCGAAATAGCATACACTACAATAAACGTAATAAACAAAATCCCTAAACTTACCTTCAAAAACCTAACCATTATTATCCTTTATATAACCTCCTAACACCTCTGTAAGAACATTAACAGTATTATATACCTCCTCAATAGTACTCTCATTACTACCTATCTCTATCAATATAACATTAGCATTAATATCTTGATTATATCTCCCGTTAACATTCTTCCCCTCTTTCTTAATTATCCCTCTCGATAGCCCCGGATAAGCCTCATTAATTCTATTATTAAGTTCCGTCATTAACGTAAGATTATCTTGATAAGTATCATACTCTAATCCTAAAACAAATAATACTTTAGCATAATACTTATTATCAATATTAACAGTAACAGCACTCTTACTAACAGCATCTCTATGAATATCAATAAAATATTTCAAGCTAGAATATTTCTTCATCTTTTCCTTTATAAGATTCCGTGTTATATCATAACTCTTATAATATGGATAATTATTTTTCTTTATAATACTAGTAATATCTGTATCCTCCACAATAGTCTTAATCCCTTTCTCATTAAGCTTCTCTCTAAACAAATAACTAGCCATCTGAACATTAGGCTTAATTCCATAAATTTCCAAATACTCACTACTATAATTTTCTAACTGATGCGAATTATATAAATAAACAACTGGATCATCAACTTCTTCCTTATTAGGATTTTCAATATAATCACTAGCTTTCATCGCTTCTTCCAAAGTAATATTCTCACTCTCTTCTTCTACCTCTAAAGAAACATTATTATTCTTACCCCCATACTTTAAAATCGTATTATTAAGTACCGTAACTGGTTTCGACATATCAATATCAAACAAAAAATTCATTGTCTTACTAACCATTCTCGTCGGTTCACAATGATACAAATTATTTAAATCTCCCTCTTCTAACAATAAATTAATAAACTCTTTATTAGAAATAATCTTGCTCCCCTTCATACTAACATAATATGTCAAAGAAAAAGAAAGATAAATTATTAATAGATAAATAACATATCTAAATTTAACTTTCTTTTTCTTATTGTTTTTTAATTTCATTCTAGCCATATCTATCACCATTTCTAATATAGCCTACCCACAGTTAATATTTTGTCGCAATAAATTCTTAACTCTTTCTAATTTCAATTTTTTAACTCCTACTGGTGATACCGAAGCTTCCATATAATAGCTTTGATCGTTATCATTCTTTTTTTTAACTCTATTCTCATATTTTCTTTTTTTATACTCCAAGTACTCTTTTTTTCTCTCATCTCTATTTAAATTATCATGACTCATTCCCACCGTAATAAGTCCATCATTTTCAAAAGTAAGTAACCATGGATAAGAAGTTTCTAATAATAAATCCGCTGAAATATATTTTACAGGCTCCATCTCAGAAGATAAACTTTCGGCAAAAACAATCTTTATTCCCTCTAATAATTCTTGGTATTTTTCAATATCTACTCTATTATAGTCTGCCATAGCTAAAGAATAAATAGCCACTTCTTGATCAGAATCCAACTTAGCATAAATCATATACCAATCCTCACCTAAAATTAATCTTCCTCCCATAGTGGTCGCTAATTCTCTTCTTATCTTCTCTACTAATATATCTTCATTATCTTGAAACTTCTTACTAAAAGCACTAATAATATCTTCCATTTTTCCTTCAAAAGCATTAGTACTTATCTTCTGTAATTTTAATATAACTTCTTCACTTAACTTATCGTCGTGTAAATTATATAACTTAATCTTTCTTTTCACTCCATCTTTAATAATTATCACAATAATATCCTCCTACTTCAAGTGAATGATATTATAGCAAACTTTCTAAAGAAAGTAAATTTATTTTTTAATAATTATCTACTTCTTCACTGACAGCCTCGTTAATAGCAAATCCTATAACTTCGCCTAACTTACTAATAACAAAATCTATATCCTTAGGTGTCACTATCAAGTCATAATCTAATCCCTCTAAAACTTCCTTAATAAGTTTATATTTTTCTTCTTCCGATAAAGAACCTATTATCCCTAATAAGCCTTCCTTCTCATCATTAGTTAAATCATAATTCTTAATTTTCTCTGCATAATTACTCCTCTTAACTATCAATTTATTAAGATTAGCATTATTCTTTAAATACGATAAATGTTTAAAAAGATAAGTAAGAGTATCTGTCACAATAGTACTAGCGTCCACTACCGTTGGTACCCCTATAGCAATAACTGGTATTCCTAAAGTATTCTTACTAATTTCCATTCTGTTATTTCCAATTCCACTTCCAGGACTAATTCCTGTATTAGTAAGCTGAATCGTTCTATTAAGTCTCTCGATCGACGACGCCCTCAAAGAATCTATAACAATTATAAACTTAGGCTTCGTCATTAAGATTATCCCCTTAATAATATCATAACTCTCCATCCCTGTGTTAGCCATAACATTAGGCATAAATCCCGATACATTCCTAATCCCATCCTTAAGCTTATCTAAAAGAAATAAATGTCTCGTAATCAACACATTATCTAACACTAATGCCCCCAAACTATCAGGAGTACTATTTCTATTTCCTAATCCTATTACTAAACAACTATCTTCCTTACTAATATTCTCTATCTTCATAAGCTCTCTAATATTATCTCTAAGTACACTCCCTACCTTATCCCTGTTATCAATATCCGTAACATCATCAAACTCAATAGTAATATAAGTTCCCTGTTTCTTATTAAGTTCCTTCTCTAAGATCTCATCTACAACAATAGTCGTAATCTTACAATCTCTATCTATTTTAGAAAATGTATCATCCAAAGAATTTTCAAATCCCTCTACAACTAAATCTGTATAAATATTTTTATTTTTTAAATCTATTTCATGTTCCATTTAATCACCCAATAATATTTTTCCAAAAAATTGCAAAAATATTTGCCTTTTTATCCATTTTTTGATAAAATAGCTATAGTGCTTTTAAAGAGAGGTGAAATAAGATGGCAAACGTTAAAAATGCAAAGAAAAAAATCAAACAAATAAACAAAATTACTTTAGCTAACCAACAATTAAAATCAACTGTTAAAAACGCTATTAGAAGAACTGATAAAGCTATAGCTGAAGGTAACAAAGAAGAAGCAAATAGACAATTAGGATTAGCTATTAAAAGTTTAGATAACGCTAAATCAAAAGGTTTAGTTCATAAAAACAAAGTTGACAGAGAAAAATCTCGTTTAACTCTTAAAGTAAACAAAATGGAAACTAAGTAAAAGTTTCTTTTTTATTTTTCTCTGTCAAAATATTCCACAAAAGTTAAATTCCTAGTTTACAGTTAATTTTTTCTTTGCTATAATTATACTAGGTGATGGGGAATGCGAAACGTGATTTTAGCAATTGGAATGATTATGATAGTATTAGTAACTTTTTGTGCTATTGACAAAGATAATATCAAATATTATTTTATAGCAAAAAGTGTTGAATATAAATATGGTGAAAGTAAAGAAAATGATTACTATTTAGAAGATCATTTCAACTACATTGACGACTATTCCGATGCTAAAATAAGTTCCAAAAAAGACTTACTTAACTCTTTATATTACGTCATCAACAGTGGTGCTGAATATTCTGAAAAATATTGCGATATAAAATATACTAATTGTATAAGTGATCTAGAAACAATAGTCAAAGATAACGAAACACTATCTACTTTCAATAATTTCGTTCATCCCTACAATAGTTTCGAAACCATGGAATTTAATCACGATCAATCAACCATTTCTATCACTATCAATCATACTTATACCAAAGAAGATATAAATAGTATTGACTATGAAATAGATAAAATTATAAAAGAAATAATTACCAATGATATGACAACCAAAGAAAAAATAAGAGCCATTCACGATTACATAATTGATAATACTGATTATGATAGTCTGAAAGGTGATAACGTTAAAGATACAACTTATAAATCCAATACCGCTTACGGTGTCATGATCCAAGGAAAAGGAATATGTAGTGGCTACAGTGATGCCATGGCCATATTCTTAAATAAATTAAATATCATTAATTATAAAATAAGTAACGATGAACACATCTGGAATTTAGTCTATGTCGACGGAAAATGGTACCATCTAGATCTAACTTGGGACGATCCTATCAGCGATACTAATATAAGTAGAGATAATTATTTCCTAATAACAACTAGTAATCTTGAATATCTAAACGATGGTACCCATAACTTTAATAAAAACATCTATACAGAAGCTTTAGAAAACTAACTAGCTTCTTTTTCTTTTATCAAATCTTCTTCTCTAATTTCTTGCTTTCCTGTTATATTTTCATTAACACTAACAAATAGCTTTAATTTAACAGTATTACCCCCAAATTCTTTATTTAATATCTTTATCTCTTTAACTCCTTCTATCTTATCGTTTTTATCTTTCATTCCCTTTTCTACTAATTTCAAAGCCTCACTAACTGCTTCATCTTCAGTGTATATAGTTTCTTTGACTATTACCTCTTCCCTCTTCTCTAAAACTATCGAAATAGGAATATAATTATTAAATAACAATGTCTTATTATCACTAACATAATCTTTAAAATTATTCTTTCCCCACAGTTTTATCTTATGATTACCTACATTTAATACATAAACATCACTAACTCTCTTTGTTTTCTCATAAGAACTGTAAATATAAGGAAACTCTACTGAAACATTGTACCAAACTTCACCATAAATTTCTCCAGTAGCATTCGTATAACTAACTTCCCCATTACTATGGGAAAGCACTCCCGAAATAACTACATCTCCTTTATGAACCAAAGTATTTATAGTCTTAACTTTTTCTCCCTTAGTAGCGATAATCTTTGTTAAAACTGCATTCTTTGTTGCAATAATATCTCGAAACTTCTCTTGTTCTTTTTCCTCATTCAAAACTCTCTCTTGAACCTTTACAGTATACTTAGTACCTGTAACAATTATTTCTAACCATTCCAAAGTATCCTTATTATTCTCCAAGATCTTATCTTCTATTTTTTCTAGTTCTTTATGACTTTTCTTAAATTTATATTTAGAAATACCATAATTATTAAGTTCTTCTCTAACTAAATTTCTAATTTCACTCTTAGAATGAACGATCTCTACATCAAAAATAATATTAGCCAAGAAATATAATAATCCCACTCCCAATAATAAAAACAATAACACATATCTATTTCTCTTTAAACTATCTTTAATTCTTAAAAAGCCCATTCTTTCTACAACTGTAATTTCATATATTGTCTTCTTCTTAAGTAATTTTAAATAATCTTTATAATAAACCACTAAGATTATCTCTCTATAAGATAAATATTCTAAATCTAAAATACTTATTTTATCTTTAATTATCTTCTTTAAATAATTATCAATATTCCTCCCTGTAACTCTAATCTTTATGACACTATCAAACACTTTTAAATGATTATTTTTAATAGTATCACCACCTATTTAATTATATTAATCAAATACTCCTCTATACTAAAAATCTATTCTCTTAATTGTTCCTACAATCAATATCTCTCTATCCAACATTTTAACAATAGTTAAATCTTCTCCTATAATATTAGTTATCCCTAAAGAGTTTTTAATAACTATCTTACTATTACTAAAATCTTTAATCTCTATATAATTTATAACATTAACCATATCTTTCATAACAATTATTTGATAATTATCATCATTTAAATACTTATCTAAACATTTAGTTATCTTCATCTTCTTTTATCCTTTTCTATACTATTAATATATTATATGAGTAAAATAACTAAACATTAAAAAAACTATATAGTATTGAATACCATATAGTTTATAAATTAACAAGCTTATCTTTTATAATCTGACTTACTTGCCTCATATCTGCTCTTCCCTTTAATTTAGGAGTAACTTCTTTCATAATAAGTCCCATTTCTTTCTGCGAAGAAGGATTAACTTTTTCAAAAGCCTCTTCAACTATTTCTAATACTTCTTCTTTGGAAAGCTGTGCTGGTAAATATTTTTCTAAAACTACTATTTCTTTTTCATTTTGAGAAGCTAAATCTTCACGACCAGCTGTTCTAAATTCTTTAACTGCATCTTTACGAAGCTTAATTTGTTTTGCTACAACATCAATAACACTATCATCACTGATATCGTCATGAACATTAGTCTTTGCCATCTGAATAGCCCCCTTTAGCATTCTAATAACACCTAAAGTAAAACTATCCTTAGACTTCATAGCAGTCTTTAAATCATCATTAATTTGTTCTGATAAACTCATATTATCAAAGCTCCAATCTCATAAACACTAATAGTTCTTTCTATGACCATTACCTTTACTATTTCTATTACGACAATTTCTAGTATTATTTTCTTTTTCAAGTCTAGCTCTTACACCAGGCTTTTTATAACCATCCGCTCTATCTCTAGCTGTAGAAAGGGTACCATCTTTTGCAAGTTGAGTTCTTAAACTCTTTAGTGCACCATCAACGTTATTATTTCTAACACATACTGCAGGCATTTCTATATCCCTCCCTTCTGCTTTTTATCAATAAGTATTATAACACGTATTTTTCTAAGAAACAACAATTAACAACAAAATTCTTCATAATATTCTAGTCCTAAGAAAAAAGAGTACATGCAAATACATATACTCACTTTTCTTACTTAAGAGGACATATTCCTCCTCCTATAGCACGTCTTAAAGAACTTCCTAAAGCTTTTCCTAAATCAAAGACCGTTCCTATCAGCCTTGCTATAGCATTTAAGGCTGTAACCGATAATCCTCCCCCACTAATTTCATATTTTTCTTTTTTATTTAATTCTTGCATTTTTATTTTCCTCCTTCTTATCTACAAGCACTAGGATGAAAAAATCCTTCTAGTATTCCTACTAGTAATGAACCCAATCCCCCAATAAGAGAAATCCATCCTATGCTTAATCCTTTTCCGTTTATGCCTTGCTTTTCTAAATCATTAAGTTCTAGCATTTATTCACCATCCTTTACTTTATATAATCAATAAGTTTTTTCTTTCCTAGATTAATCTTTACTTTAATAGCATAATTATTAATTCTATATTTATCATCTAATTCACATTTTAAATATATAATTTTATAGTTATTATAGTCAACATCAATATTCATTTTAGAATATTGTTCCTCGATCTGATACTTATATTTTAATTTCTCTATTTCCAAAATAGTTTTATTTTTTAGTTTCTCGTAATTATCTAGATCAGTTTTTATTTCTATATAATATTCTCCTTTTCTAAACACTACTCTTCCTATACCTTCAAAATATTCTGAATAAGAATTAAAATTAATTATAATTATAAATACTATTATCATAAAGATTAAAATATAATTTAGACTATTAATTAGGATAGGGGTACGTTTCCTTAAAATTTCTTCTTCAATAGTATTACTCATAACTCTTATTCCTTTCTAAATTCTTAACTATTTTTCCATCTTTAAGCATTAAAACTTTATCGTACAGATCCATATTTTCTTTTCTATGAGAAACAATTATCATCATTTTATCCTTATAATACTCAAAAATATTTTTAAGTATTTTTCTTTCTAAATTTACATCAATTTGACTAAATCCCTCATCAATTAAAATAAGTTCGCTCTTTTTTAGTAAAGTTCTAGCTAAAATTATTCTTTGTCTCTCACCTCCCGAAATATTTGAACCACTCTCCTCTAATAAAGTATCATATCCCAATATCTTATCTTGCACTATCTCATTTATATAAAACAAATGACAAATATTCAAAAAATCATCATAACTTATATCTCGGTCCAACAAAATATTATTTTTAATTGTATCATTGTATAATATTTCATTTTGTGAAATATAACACATATTTCTTCTGATATTTTCCTTTCCATAGTCCATTAAATCGTTATTACCAATCAAAATTTTATTTCTATCAATATCATAATAATTATATAAAATTTTTAGCAATGTACTTTTACCGCTACCTGAAGATCCTAAAATCAAAATTTTTTCTTGCTTTTTAATTTTAAAATTGATATCTCTCAAAATATCGTGATAATAATTATAAGAAAAAGATAAGTTCCTTACTGTGATATCTCCTTCCATTTTCAGATCATGTTCTAAAAATTTAACACTATCTACTTCTAGAAGATTTTCTAATCTTTTAAGAGCATTTTTAGTATAAAAATAGTCTTTATTCAAAGTCAAAATGTCTTTTAATGGCTCTAAAAAATAATTCATAAGAACTGAAAATGTTAAAAAACTCCCCAAACTTAAATTACCATTATTAACTTCCCTTATTCCTACAAATATCACTAACACTATCATTATAACTTCTAACATTTCCTTAGCTAACTTCTCTAGATTAATAACTCGTTCATAAAACAAATTAGTCTCTAAAAAATTACTATACATCTTAGAAAACTTCTTTTGAATAATACTTTCAATATGTAATCCTTTAATTGTTTCATAACCCGATATATTCTCTACCAAGAAAGAATTCAGTTTCGCATTATTTTCTTGATTTAAATTAGTAAACTTTCTTATAAACAGACTACTAATACCTAAAACCAAAAAATAACCAAAAATAATTATTAACAAAATCCCAAACATCCGTATAGAAATAGTCATAAGTACCAAAGCTGATCCTATCGTTATTAACATATCTAAACAAACTGCTATTATAACTTTACTTATAATATTTCTAACACTAATTATATCATTTATTCTACTTATAACCTCTCCTGTTGTTTTAGTTTTATAATAATTATAAGGAAGTAAAAGTATTTTATTGAAAGTATTAATCATAATAGATAGATCTAATTTTTGATTTAAAAACAATAACAATTCATATCTACAATAATCAGATAGAACCTTAACCATTGCTATATTTAAAAATATCATACTAATTACAACTAAATTATTAATATCATATCCTATATCCTTATTAATAACCAAGCTAATATAAAAAGCCAAAATACATGTCATTATCGTAAAAATAATCGAAAGTTCCCATATTTTTAAAATTATTCTTTTATTTTCTTTAAGTACTCTAACTATTATCTTTTTCAAGTAACTCTTTTCTTTTTGAGTAGGCAACTCCTTTTCTTTTTCAAAAAGCATTACATAACCTGACCATATTTCTAAAAATTTTTTAACACTCATTACTGTTTTACCATTACTAGGATCCATTAATATAACTTTATTTGTAGTAGTCTTATAAACTACTACAAAATGTGTAAAACCATCAACTATAATTTGAGTAATAAAAGGTTCTTTTATCAAAAATAATTGTTCTATTTCTGATACTTTGTAACTTTTTGCCCTTAAGCCTACTTTTTTACTAGCCACTTCTAAATTATAAAAGTTAGTTCCTTTATTATCTGTTTTTGTAATATCAACCAAATAATTCATACTAACATTGCCACCAAAATAGCGAATAATTGATAATAAACAAGCACTTCCGCATTCTTTAGCATACTCTTGAATAACAATTAAGTTTTTTTTCATCTCTTTTACCTCCTCTACTTATATTATTATCTTTTTCTAATTGAAAACCTTTTCTTTTCAGTATCTTATTAGTTAATAAATATACATTTAATTAATTAAAGGTTTTATAAGTAAATAACAAAAGAAAAAAAGATCTTCATTTTTTTGAAGATCTTTAAAAGAAAAAAGATAAAAAACTATCTAGTCTCATTAACACTAACTTGTTTTCTACCATTTCCTAAACCATATTTAACATAACCAGACATAGTAGCATATAAAGTATCATCTTTACCTCTACCAACATTCTTACCTGGATGAATTTTAGTTCCTCTTTGACGATAAATAATTGAACCAGCTTCAATATATTCACCATCAGCAGCTTTTGCACCTAATCTTCTACCAGCAGAATCTCTTCCGTTACTAGTAGATGATTGTCCTTTCTTATGAGCAAATAATTGAATATTTAACTTTAAGAATTCCATCTTCATTCCTCCTCACTTATTTTAATATTAGCAGGATAATCTGTTTCTACATCTTTCAAACATCTAAGCATATTTATAAGTAACTTTTTAGTTGTACTATCATCTTTTTTTAAAACATTTATTACTAGTAGTCCATCATTCTCTATAACTGAAATACTTTCTTTATTAAAAGTTAAAATAGCATTAACCGTACATAAAGCTATACTACTAACCGAAGCACAAACAATATCATTACCATATTCTTTATAATTAGCATGCCCTTTTATAGAAATCTTTAAAATATTATTATCCTTATTATAAGTTTTAACTACTATCATAATAGCCTACTTAATTTTTTTAATTTCAACTTTTGTATAAGGTTGACGGTGACCTTGTTTAGTCTTACTAGATCTATGATTAGGAACATATTTAAAAACAGTGATCTTTTTACTCTTACCATTCTTAACTACTTCACCTTCAACAGTAGCACCCTTAACATAAGGATTACCAATAACACCATTAGCCATAAGCACTTTATCAAATACTACTTTTTGACCTTCTTCAAGATCTAATTTTTCAACAAAAATAGTATCTCCTTCAGCTACATGGTATTGTTTTCCACCAGTTTCAATAATAGCTTTCATTTTATACCTCCTCTTTTTTTGTGTTTTAAGACTCGCCATATAAGGTGGTATTTCTACTCTTCTTCTACCCTTTCCGTGCGGTTGTAAACCAACTTGAGGTCATTAAAACATATTAATTTTATCATATATATTTACTATTGTCAAACATTTTAGCAAGAACATCATCTTCAAATTTATTATCAATAATATGTTTTCTATCTTTATACATATTCTCTTTCTTTTTAATAACCTTAACATCATAAAATTTAAAATTATATAAATATCTTTCTAATAGAAATCTCTGAAATATCATATCTAATTCTTTATAAAATTTATACAAATCATACCCTAAAATACTAAGGCTCATAACATAACTATAGTTATGAATAAAAAATAAAGAACTACTACTAACAACAACAATTACAACTAAAGAAACAATTATTGTTATAACATTAGCCATCTTAAAAGGAATAAACTTATCTAATAATAAATTTACAATCCTCCCCCCATCTAAAGGAAATATAGGTAATAAATTAAAAGATACCAAACTATAATGATAAATAGAAAATAAATATTCTGTCTCCTCCGAAAAAAAATTTAGTTTTCTAACTAAATAATAATATCCAATTTGTACTAAAATACCCGCTACTGCAATCATAAGTTCCTTATTAATACTAAGATTTATCTTCCCTTTAAGTTTAGTAACTCCTCCATAAGGATATATAATTATTTTCTCTACTTTAACTCCTACCATTTTTGCCACAATAAAATGTCCTAATTCATGAATTAAAATTAAACTAGTAATTATTAAAACATTTTTAATACAGCCTGTTACAATAAAACCTAACATCATTAATAAATACGTATAATGAAATTCAATCTTTATTTTCATACCACATTATATGTTACTCTAACTACTTTTAAAATAAGTTTACTAAATAATATAAGTTTACTAAATAATATTTATATGATAATATATTTAAAAGAAACGGACTTGATAAAATGTTTAAATATACTCTAGATAATAAAAGATATCACACCTTAAATTACCATTACAAAACTACTTTTTCTACCAAAGTATCCAAAGTAAGCTTAAACGCCGGCTTCACTTGTCCAAATTTAGATGGAAAAGTAGGCTATGGAGGCTGTATATATTGTTCTAAAACTGGTAGTGGTGAATATGGTGGTGATAAAAATGATGATCTCATTACTCAATTCACTAAAATTAAATCTATTATTCAGAAAAAATGGCCTACTTGTAAATATATTGCCTATTTCCAAGCTCGTACTAATACCTATGCTAAAGTAGAAGTCTTAAAAGAAAAGTATGAACCCATTTTAAAATTACCCGATGTCATAGGACTTGCTATTGCCACTAGATGTGATGCCATTGACGAAGAATGTCTTGACTACTTAACTGTTCTAAATAAAAGGACTTACTTAGTAGTAGAATTAGGACTACAAACCATTCATAATTCTACCTCTAAATTAATAAATAGATGTCATACCCTAGAATGCTTTGAAACCGTCGTCAAAAAATTACGTAGTCATAACATTAATGTCGTTGTTCATATAATTAATGGCCTTCCCTATGAAACTAAAGACATGATGCTAGAAACTGTTAAATATTTAAATAATTTAGATATTCAAGGCCTAAAAATTCATATGTTAAATATTTCTAAAAATACCCCTCTTGAATTAATGTATAAAATTAATCCCTTTCCTGTTCTAACTAAAGATGAATATATTGATATTGTCATTGAACAATTAGAACTCTTAAGACCAGAAATAGTTATTCATAGAATTACTTCCGATCCCGTTAAAGAAGATTTAATTGAACCAACTTGGTTATTAAAAAAATTCTGTTTATTAAATGATATCGACAAAGAAATGGTTAAAAGGAATGTCTATCAAGGTGATAAAGTAATTTCTCATTCTTAAATAAAATTTCAAACAAGTGTTTGACAAACAAACAATTATATGTTATTCTTATAAAAAGAAAAGAGGTAATGAAATGAAAGATGATTTAACTAAAAGGCAAAAAGATATTTTAGATTACATTAAAAAATTCCATGCTGAAAACAAATACCCACCTTCAATAAGACAAATATGCAAGGCTTTAGACTTAAATAGTCCTGCAACTGTCCATGTTCATATTAACAATCTAATCAAAAAAGGCTTATTAAAAAGAAGTCCCAGTAGCAATCACGCTATTGAATTATTAGTTCCTAATGAATATGAAAACTTAAATAAAAGTATCCTTGAAGTACCTTTTCTAGGAAAAGTTACAGCGGGTAATCCTATTGAAGCTATTGAAATCCCTAACGAATATTTCTCTTTACCAGCTTACCTAGTCCCTAAAAGAAAAGAAGTCTTCACTCTAGAAGTAAACGGAGACTCCATGATTAATATTGGTATCCATGATGGAGATATTGTTATCGTCGAAAGACAGACAACTGCCAAAAATGGTGATCTAGTAATAGCCATGAATGATAATAATGAAGTAACTCTTAAACGCTTCTTCAAAGAAAACGATTATTTCCGACTTCAACCTGAAAACGATTATATGGAACCAATCATCTTAAAAAATGTAACTATTTTAGGCAAAGCCATCGGTCTATACAGAAAATTTTAAATTAAATAAGAGTAACCAAGAACCAATAGTTTCTCAATTACTCTTTTTATTTTTGCCTAAAAAGGAAACAATTTTTAATTTTGTTTCCCTACTCTATTTGGTACTAAACGTTTTACCTTTCTAAAACCTAAATCCTTTGAAGAACTCTCATTATCACTATATTGTCCTGCGATATGTTCTTCCACTACATCTCTAGCTTGCTTTAAAATATCCCTATCACATTTTCCATTTAAATTTACGACCGTATAAGAGCCTATTATATCGATAAGTTCTTCGTATTTATCTTTTTCCTTAAAGAAATAATTACACGCTCTAGTTGAAGAAAATTTATCTAAACCAAATCTACTTTTTTCAAGATCATATAGACCAGGATTTAACTTACTAATAATTTCATCAGTAAATCCCAAGAAAAAAGTAAAGTTATCATATGCCTTCTTTCCAAATTCTTTTAAATTATTTACCATTAAAAATGCTTGATAACTACTATTACTAGGAGCAAATTCACCTAATTTTCCTTTAAAATCAGAACCTGCAAGTAAACAAGCTCTATAATTCTCTGGAAGTATCTCTGCATGTTCCTTATTTGGCATCTTTATTCTATCTAAAAATAAATCATCAAAATAAATACCCGATACCCCATATTTTTTGTCATCTATAAAGACAACATTACGGCCGTGATCCTTTTCATCATCTCTAACCGTTACGCACTTCAAATCTGGATCATTTATCTTTTCAATAAACATCTCTGCCAAATTAGCATAACCATAACAACTAATATTATTATTAAGTAACATAACATAAGGATTACTATTAGTACCCGCTAAAACATCTCCATACATATCTCTATCTACCGCAAAAGGTTTAAAATTACAAACCATTCTTCTAATATAAATATATTTCTCTAATGGAGAAAATTCTTGAGGAATATCTTTTAAAATATCGTCTACATATTTTGATGTCTTTTCAAATTCCAAAATCGAAGTAGAACTAGGTCCAATATTCTTCTTATAAACACTTTCTCTCTCAAAATCTAAACCAGAATTAGATAAAAGAACTTCTATCTTAACCTTTGCATCTCCTAAGATATCTTTTAACTCTTCCATACTAATATCTTTACTAATATCTAGTCTTAGTTTCACATTAGGACAATTCTCTAACATCTCTAAAGTAAGCTCTAAAACATCTTTATTTCTAGGTGTAAGAGCAAAAGTAATAGTGTTATCTAAATTGTTAGGTATCGTTCCCATACAAATTAACTTTTTAAAATAATTAACTGCATTATCTCGCATATCATCTGTTGTCCTCGCTGAAAAATAAATATTATTCTCCCTCTTATCATTTCCTCTATTAATAGCCTCAATAAGTGCCCTTGTAAAACATTCTCCATAAAATTTATCTTTTAAAATAACATTCAACTTTGGGTATTCTTCTTTTAAATAATTCAAATAATCAATAAATTCCTTTTCATTTCCTTCTATTTTCATATTTATCATTTCCCTTCCAAAAATAATGTAGAACTATTATATCTCTCTCTTTTATAATAGTCAAGAAAATTCTACTTACCCATAATATATCTTCAAAAGCAAAAAAAATGTCGAATTATGTAAAAAAAATTCCTTAACCATAAGGAATTTTTAATCACTATCAAAATTTCTTTTATTAGTAAAATTAGTTATAATAACCTCTTCTACTTTTCCCCTCTTTTTACCGTTAGAGTTTATATTTCTTTTAGCTTCTATAACATGAATATTATAATCTTTATATAACTCCTGAACTAACAAAGTATTATGATTAGATAACATTACATATACTCCTCTTGCGTCTAGATCCTTAAAAACAGCCGCTAGCCTTCTTTGTTCTTTCTTATCAAATCCCTCTTCTGTATAACCATTAAAAGTCTCTGTATCTGAGTCATATGGCGGATCAAAATAAACAAAATCATTCTTTTTAGCCATCTTAACAGCTTCCTCAAAATCCACATTCATAATCTTAATATCATTCATAGTTAAATAATTACTAACTGTTATTAAATTACCACCATCATATGTATTAACATGTGTCTTTTTTCCAAACGGCACATTAAATTCATTTTTACTATTAACTCTATAAAGTCCATTAAAACAAGCTTTATTTAAATATATAGTCCTAGCTGCCCTTGTATAATCAGATAATCTATTAAAAGATGCCTTCAATCTATCTTTATTTCTTATCTCATAAAAAAATGCTTCTGAATGTTTAGTCTCATAATGATTTAATAAGTTACACATCTTTTTAAATTTTTCTTCATCACAAAGTACACTATAAACATTCATAAGTTCTTTATTAGAATCATTAATTACCGCCTTCTTAGGAGATAATTCAAATAATAAAGCTCCCCCTCCAACAAAAGGTTCATAATATATTTCATACTCATCAGGAACATACATTTTTAACTTTTCAATAATTTGTCTCTTTCCTCCAGCCCACTTTACAAACGGTTTTCCCTTAATCATCTTCCTACCTCCTAATTGCTTAAAAATAAATATCAAACTACATTAATTGTACCAAATTTCTAACGAAAAGTCTTTAGTTTTAATTCCAAATATCGAAAAATAAATGTATTGGGTTGTTATAAAACTCACTAAAGAAAGAAAATAATCTCAACATACTTAATATTATGCATAAAATTTTGAACTTTAAAAGATTATCTTCTCCCTTTTTTTAAAGCTTTTAAACAGAAATTTAAGTGTTTCGAGTCACAATATTACTTTACACACTATTAGGTATTCTTATCTAGTCTAAATCATAATAACTAATATAATTTACAGTTGAAATTTCAATATAATATTTCATTGAAAAACTTCATTCGTAATATTCTTATATAAGCAAGTTTTAATCAATTTCCTAAAAAGAAGCAATCAATGCAAATATTTTTTAAGCTTATCATTATTCATAATTTTTTCTTATTACTTTCTACATATTTCTAGATACAGCCTTTCTTTCTCCTTGTATTTCTTTATATTTTTGCTGTTCTTTGCTTATTAACGAATCTAACTTTTCTAATTTTTTATTTATCTCACTTAAATAAAATGCATTACTTGAATCATATTCTTGCATAAATTGTTCTGCCCTAGCAACTGCTTCATCTATTTCTTCTATTGATTCACATTGAAACTTTTCTCTTATTCTAATCTTAATAGAATCCAATTCTTCTTCATACGTTTTTCTTCTTGACTGAATATATTCTAAATCCAAATTTAAAGATTCTTTTTTGCTACTTAAAATAGTTCCTTCTTGCTTAATAGAACTACTTTTATCTATTTTTCCAATTTCAAATTCATGTCGTTTTTTTCTATCTTTTTTTTCAAATATATGTAATTCTTTTCTTTCTTGTTTTATTTTTTTCCAATTAATAAATGGGTGTTCTGATAAAATATCTATAGTATTTTTAATTTCATTAATAGTACTTTGTATTTCTTTATGTTCTGAAATATTTTCATATTGTGAATTATTAACTATTTCTTTTCTTTTTTCAAGTCCTTCAAGTTTTTTTCTTACTTTCTCTATTTCTTGAAGTATTCTTTCTTCTTCTTGAGTTGCCTCAGCTAAATCTTGTCCTGTTCTTATAAAAGCATCTTTTATCATAGATGAATAAAACCTGTTTAAATAAATGTTATTAAAAATTTCATGTTGTTGTTCTATTCTTTCTCTTTCACGCTTTTCTTTTAATAATTGATTACATTGTATTTGAAAATTATTAATACTTGTTTGAATATGCAGTCCACGTTCATTAATTGATTCCAGCAATTTAGTCGCAAGGCACTTTGAAATTGTATAAAAATTAATATTCTCAACTTTATTAATTTCTTCCATCATTTCATCGGTTATCTCAACTTTATCTATTAAATCAAGAAATACGCTTATCCCCTCAAACATAGGACTAATTTGTTCTTTATAAGGAATTAATTTTTTTAAATCATTTAATACAAACGCTTGGGAATTACCACTAAATATTTGTTCTATATTGTATTTAACATTTTTTAGTAATATATATTTAATTTCTTCACTTGAATATTCACCTTTAAATAATTTCTCTGGATCAGTATCAAAAGTTGACAACATTTTAGCATTTCTATCATACAAAGCTGTAATCATTGTTTCGTCATAACTACCACTTTGTTTAAGTCTTTCAAATTCTTCAAAAAAATAGTCATATCTAGTTAGCATATTTTCGCTAATATCAAATCCATCTGGAAATTTTCTGCGATGTAGATTATTTATTAATTTAAGTTTCATCAGAATAAGATCTACACCCTTTTTCTTTTTCATAACATCAAATGTATATATTTTTAAATCTGGAAAACTCTCTTGTAGTTTTTTGGCATTTATTTCATTCCAATTTAATGATTTAGAACCATCAGTAAAACAAAATATTCCAATAGGTTCAAAACCAGCAATTACAACTTCATTATATACAGATCTATTAATTCCATTATCTAAATTTTCTTGTTTTTGTTTTTTGCAAACATCGATTAATCTTTTCGGATGACTTATTTTCACTATTGTACTATAATTAAGTAACCCATCTTGAGTATCAGCATAATTATTTACATACATATCTTGTCCATTTGCTCCCACAATATTTTTTGGTGCAAATATAAATCCATATCCACAACGATAAGTATCATTAACATCTTGTGTAAATAATGATGCAGATACATATTTACTCATAAAACCACTTTCAAATTTTGGAGAACTGGTACTGTGTCCTATAAATGCAAAGCTATCATCGTTCATTTCTTGCATATTACCTATATATTTTTCCCATTCTTTTAATATTGCACTTTGAACATATTTAAGCATATCTAACATTTTTTGCGTATCATTTGCTTGAATTGCTTTATTATATTCAGAATCCCATTGTGAAATAGTATTTTCATCAACAAAATATTTCATATCTTCAATACAATCTACTTTGGCATTTATTAAATCACGTAATAAATAATACTTATTCTCTTCTTCATGTAAATCATATGAAAGTTCTAATATTTCTCCTAATTTACTTTCATCTATTCCTCTTACATTATATCCTGTCGGAAATAATGTTTTAAATCTTTCTACTAAAATTTCAATATAAGATGTATCATATTTTATTTCATTATTACTATTGGGAAGATATTTAATACTCGAATAACATTTTACTGCAATACTTTCAATAATATCATAGAACAATTTTAGGCTCATCTCTTGAGTTATTTCTTCACTGTCTAGTAAATAAAAATCTTTTCTAGGAATTAAACATTTCATTTTAGACAAAAATTCAGGTGAAACTACTACTTTTCCTTTCTCTGAAAACACTTGACAATCTTGCATTTAAGTAACCTCCTAACTCTTATATTATTCTTCTATTATTGTACCAAATTTCTAACGGAAAGTCTTTAGCTTTAATTCCAAATATTCTAAAAATCATAATAAAATCACTAACAATATTACTTCTCTGTCAGTGATTTTATCGCTCATCTTTTAATTAATTAAAATTACAACACGAACCACATTGTTCTTGACAAACTACATTTTGTTCACAGCAAGTATAATGTGGCTGATAAGTATGACGATAAATATGATTATTAATTATTCTTGTATTAATTGGACAAACATGTGGAACATTATGAATAAAGGTTCTATTTATAACTCTTTCTCTACCTGGTTCAATAATAGGAGTCTGTGTACTAGTCATAGTACCTCCTGCCACATAGCCGAAGGCCATATTCTCATTCACATTTGTATTATCATTTAAATTAGCATTAGTATTGTAATTCTCATTAGTAATATTTATATCAATATCATTATCATATGGATCTTGCCTAAAACCATAATCATTAAACATTTTTTTATTCCTCCTTATCTACCTTATAATATGATAGATAATAAAAAGGAAATAATATAAATGACTAGATAATTACTTAGAAGTAGAACCAAATCCTCCTGTTCTAACTCCTATTGCTTGATCATCATCTGTTGTTAAATATTTACAAAATATTATTTGTCCTATTGCCTCATGTTTATGAATAGTTACATCTTCTTGCAACATATTATAAAACATCAACATAATATGTCCAGAATTAGAACTATTATTATAATAGTCTGCATCTATGATGCCTATTCCATTAGATAAAACTAGCCCTCTTTTTAAAGGATTAGAACTTCTATTGACAACCATATAATATTCATCTTCCCCACAATAAGCCTTAATTCCTGTCTTAACAATAACTGGCTTTATACCAGGCTTAAACGCAGGTACTACCACGTCTTCCAAAGCCTCTATATCATATCCTGCTGAATACTTAGTCTTTCTAACCGGTAAATTAACATCTTGATCCTTATATTCCTCTATTATTTCAAATCCTCTTTTTTTCATTTTTTTCTCCTTACACTCCTATATTATTATTAAAATCTGGAATAAAACTTTCACTCTGAGTTTCATCATCTTGAACAAAAGCCTTCCTAACTCCTAAATCATAAGCATACTCTATAACTTCATCATAAATTAAATTATCTACTTTTCTATTCAATTCTTCATAAGGAAGTTTCCTTAATGGTGTATACTGATTCATAATACTTAAATAAATATTATCTTTATAAGTATCATATAAATATTTAATTATTTTTTTACTATCTTCTTCCATATTAGGAAGCATCAAATGTCTAACTATCATTCCTTTTACCATTATCCCTTTATCATCAAACAAAGGACTTCCAACCTGTCTATACATTTCTTTTAAAGCTTCTTTAGTAACTTCAAAATAATTAGGACAATTAGAATATTTAATAGCAATACTATCTGTACAATACTTAAAATCAGGTAAATAAACATCTATTAATCCCTCTAATAATTTTAAAGCTTCTACTCTTTCGTAACCACTACTATTATAAACAATAGGAATAGTAAGTCCCTGCTTCTTAGCCAAAATCAAAGAAGATCTAATTACCGGAATATAATGTGTAGGTGTTACTAAATTTATGTTATTAGCCCCCTTTTCTTGAAGCTCTAAATAAATAGCTGCTAACCTCGAAACAGTAATCTCTTTTCCCTTATGAAGAGTACTAATATCATAATTTTGACAAAAAACACACTTTAAATTGCAATAAGAAAAAAAGATTGTTCCACTACCATTATTTCCAGAAATACATGGTTCTTCCCAATAATGTAATGCTGCCCGAGCTACCACTATTTTAGAAGAAGCCTTGCAAAAGCCTAATTCACCTTTATTTCTATTTACTAAACATCGTCTAGGACATAAAGCACACTTATTAAATTCCGGTTCCATCTTCTAACCTCTCAAATCGATACTCTTGTTTAACACCTGGATATTTTTCTCTATCAACTTTCGATAAAAACATTTTCTTGCTACGCACCCAATTATCCGAAGTACCAACATGTCTATACACAACCATCTCTTCTAAAGTCTCCGAATCCTTAGCTAAGCAAATAATCTCTACAATCATTCCTTTAAAGTGACGATATCTATCTCCTACTTCTATCTTCATAATCATCTTCCTTACTACATTAGTATATCATTAAATATCCTATTTTTATCAAAATTAACTAATAAACATACTACATACAAAACAAAAAAGAGAGTTAATTTTAAATCTCTCTTTCAGTTATTAACCATTAATTTGCTTCATTACTTCTTCAGCAAAGTTTTCTTCTTTCTTTTCCATACCTTCACCAACTTCGTAACGAACGAAACTAATTATTTTACTTCCTTTTTCTTCAACATATTTAGAAACCTTAGTTTTATTTTCTTTAATAAATCCTTGATCAACTAAACATATTTCTTCAAAGAACTTATTTAATCTACCATTAACAATCATGTCAATTTTCTTAGGATCTAATCCTTCATTAACAGCAGTTTCTTTTAAAACAGTTCTTTCTTTTTCAACTTTCTCACTAGGAACTTCATCTCTATTTAAGTATTCTGGTTTCATGGCCGCTACTTGCATAGAAATATCTTTAGCTAATTCTTCATTATCTCCATCAAGTAAAGATAATGCTACAATCTTACCACCCATATGTGAATAAGTTCCAAATACTTGATTATCTTCTTTAGTAACAATCTTAAATCTTCTTAAAGATAACTTTTCTCCAATTGTAGCAATCTTTGAAACTATTAAATCTCCTAAAGTCCTACCATCAGTATCTAGTGCTAAAGCTTCTTCAACAGTTACAACATTATTATCTAATAAAGTATCTGCTATAGTATTAATTAACTCCACAAACTCATTATTCTTGGCTACAAAATCTGTTTCTGAATTAACTTCAACAACTACAGCCTTATTACCCTTTACTTTTGCTAATGCTAAACCTTCCGCTGCAATACGTGAAGCTTTCTTCTCAGCTTTAGAAATACCTTTTTCTCTTAACCAAGTAACAGCTTCTTCCATATTACCATTAGAAGCCTCTAAAGCCTTCTTACAGTCTAACATTCCTGCTCCAGTCTTTTCTCTAAGATCTTTAACCATACTTGCACTTATCATATTTATAACTCCTTTCTTAATAAATTTATTTTAAATTTTCAATTAATTCTTCTTTTTTCATTTTAGAATAACCTTTAATTTCTTTTTTCTTAGCTAATTCTCTTAACTCAGTTACTGTTAAGTTATTTAAATCAACAGTTTCTTCTTTCTTAACTTCTTCAACTACAGGTTTTTCTTCTTTAACAACTGGCTTTTCTACTGGTTTCTTTTCAAAACTATTTTTTCTTTCTTCCCTATTTGCTCTTTTGTCATTATTTTTAGTTTGTTTGCGGCTTTCATCTTCAGTTACATAATCAACTAAAGTACCTCCATTAACTTCTACTATTGCATTAGTTAATGCTCCTAAAACAACCTTAATACTTCTTACTGCATCATCATTACCAGGTATTACATAATCAACCATATCTGGATCACAATTTGTATCGATAATTCCAAATACTGGAATACCTAAAATTCTAGCTTCTTTTATTGCATTAGCTTCTTTCATAGAATCTACAATAATTAAAGCTTGAGGTAACTTAGACATTTCTCTAATACCACATAAATTTTTATTTAATTTATCGTATTCTTTCTTAAGACCAATTACTTCTTTCTTAGGTAACTTCTCAAAAGTACCATCTTTTTCCATTTTTTCTATTTCTTCAAGTCTATAAACTCTCTTTCTAATAGTACGGAAATTAGTTAAAGTACCACCTAACCAACGTTCAGTCATATAATACATACCAGAACGTTCAGCTTCTTCACGACAAACTTCTTGAGCTTGTTTCTTTGTACCTACATATAAAACCTTTCCACCATCAGCGGCAATTTTACTTAAAGCGGCATAAGCCTCTTCCATCTTTTCTACAGTTTTTTGTAAATCAATAATATATATATCATCACGAGAGTTGTAGATATACTCTTTCATCTTTGGATTCCATCTCTTTGTTTGATGACCGAAATGAACTCCAGCTTCTAATAAGTAGCTCATTGATACTACTGCCATATTTTCTTCCTCCTTCGTTTTTTCCTCTGAATACCTCGACTTTAAACATCACCTAACAGGCACTAGATATTTAAATTAGTACTCATGTGTATTTTTTTGAAAAGCCATATTAATCTTATCATAATTGCTAAAATAATTCAACTAAAAAAAGAAAAAAGATCGATTTCCTTCTTCTTATCCAAATAAATTAAATATATCATGACAAGTTACAAACAGCATTAGTAACATAAGTAACATAAATCCTATTGCATTAACTGTGCTCTCAATCTTAGGATTAAGTGGTTTCCTAATTATTTTTTCAATAATTAAAAATAAAATTCTTCCTCCATCAAAAGCTGGGAATGGAATTAAATTAATAACCCCTACATTTATACTTAAATATGCTAATAAATATAAAAGATTTTCTACACCACCTTTAGCTTGTTCTCCTACAATCGTATAAATACCAACCGGACCCGATAAATCATTTACTGATACTCCTCCTGTAAATAAACTCTTGACTGTATAAATCATAACTTGAAATAATGATCCTGTTTTATCAAAAGCATACTCTAAGGAACTACCTAATCCTCGCTTTACTGTATTATCCTTACCAACACCATATACATAAGAAGTATTTCCCTCTGAATCTTTTTCTTCCAAAGGGGATACTTTAATATTTTTAATTTCTCCTGAACTATTCTTAATCTTAAAATCTAAATCTTTACCAAGATTAGTTTGAATTATAATAATAGCCTTATCCCAAGAACTAACCTTCTTATTGTTAATAGCTAAGATCGTATCGCCTTCCCTAATCCCAGCCTCATAAGCCGGATAATCAGTTCCTACCTTACCAACAATTGCCTTGGTTGTCGTTGATCCAAAAATAAGAGCACTAATAAATAACACTACAAAAGTTAAAATAAAATTAAAACCAGGTCCCGCAAAAAGAATTAAAAATCTCTGCCAAAATGATTTATGATTCATCATTTTTTCTTTAGGAATATCATTATCTTCTAGATCTCCATTCTCACCTGCTATCTGATTAAAACCTCCAATTGGAATAAGTCTAATACTATATTCTGTTTCATCATTCTTTCTTCTAAAAGAAAATAATTTCTTTCCCATTCCAATCGCAAACTCATAAACATAAGTATGAGAAAGCTTAGCAAATAAGAAATGTCCAAATTCGTGCACTAATACAATTATTCCCAAAATTAATAAAAACAAAATCAAAGTCCAAAGTCCATTCAATAAATTAATCATAAATCTCCTCCTATAAAAAGCTAAGTATCAATGTTAATCCCAATGACACAAAAATAACACTATCAAATCGATCGAGAATTCCACCATGTCCTGGAATTAAATTGGAGTAATCTTTCTTATTATAATATCTTTTAATACTACTAAAAACTAAATCGCCAATTTCACTAAGTATTACTAAAACCAAGCTTAATAAAATAGCAAAAATAATTGAACACCCAGCTGTAGCATAATAATAAACACTACCCGCTACTAAACCCATTATTGTTCCTACAATTGATCCCTCTATTGTCTTTTTAGGAGAAATCTCCGTAAAATTATGTTTTCCAATTAAATTTCCTCCAATATAAGCATATGTATCAGTAACAAAAGCTATAATAAAAATATATATACATTTATAAATATCTCCATTAGCAGTTTTAATAATTGTTCCAAATGAATACCCCAAAAATAAAATTATTCCTAAAAAATATAACGCATCATTAATATTATATTTACTACTATTGTTATAGAAAACAATTGGAATAGTAAGTCCTAACAAAGGAAATAATACTAAAATCATATAATTCAAATTATAAAAAACCCCATTTAATACAAATAAAGCCAAAGATATATAACTAATAAATTTAATAAAATCTAACTTCAAAGATTTCTTTCCATATTTTATATTTATTAATTCATACAATCCCAAAATAGCACTAATTAACATTAAAATAGCAAATACTTTAGTATTATAATATAAAGATAATACTAAAATTAATATTAACAAAAATCCACTTATAATTCTATTTTTCAAGTTCATCACCTAACCTAATATAATTATATACTAAATAATCCTATTATTCAAGAATATTTTTATTCTTAATATTGCTTAATATCACTACACTCATCCATCTTATCTTGCCAATATAAAGAATGAAAATTTCCCACTAAATTACTAACCTCTTTAAAGAAAACATCTGTTTTTTCTAAATTATTACCACTAGTTGTAAAAACTGCTAATATATAGGGGTTTTCATCGAATACTATTGCCACATCATTAATAGTTCCATTGGCAAAGCCACTCTTACTAGCCGTATTATAACTATAATTTTTATCTGTTATATATTTCCAACCAGAATTTTGAAACAAAGTCATAACTTGATCACCATATTCATTATTATTCAAATAAAAATTATATAACTCTTCCATAAATACTATAGCATCCTCTCCTGTCATATAGCCCCAAATAGTGTTATTTTTAAATATCTCTTTTGTTCCCAAACTAACCCAAAAATTATAAATATTTTCTCTTCCTATTTTATCCATTAACATGGCATAAGCCGAATTATCACTATATTTCATAACATAATCACTAAGTTCTCTTATTGTATAATTAGTATTAAACTCTTTGGTTTTTAAAATACCACTACCATTAGGCGAATAATAATTACTAGTATACATAAGATTATCATTAAGAGAAATTTTTCCTTTACTTGCCTGTTCATATAAATAAATAATTGCTGGAGCTTTAATAGAACTAGCTGTAAACACTTTAACAGAAGCGTTATATTCCAGCACTAATCCCGTATAAATATCCTCATAAATAAAAGAAACATAATCTGGATCTCCATTAAATAAATCCTGTAATCTTTTAACATCTTCTTGTAAATCTATAGGTAAATTATCCAAATCCACTTTTTTCTTTAAACAATTAGATAATTTAACCGCTCCTCCCCCCTTATTAAAAGAATTACTACCATCATCTTTATAATAATACGAAGCATCTTTACTATTCTTTTGATACGTTCTAGGATATTCTTCTTTATTTAAAGATCTAATTTCACTTTGATAAGTACCAATAATAAGCAGTAAAATCAATAATACATTAATAAAAACAATTACTCCTATTCTCTTTAAAATCACCCATTTAAAATTCTTCATACTCTTGCTCCCACTATCTTTACTATAACAAGTATAATCTCTAATTTTATCTCTGTCAATTTAATTGTCAAAAGAAAAGAGCTAAAAAATCAAATCAACTCTTTTCTTTTAACCTTCTATTTTATTTAATTTCTTAGTATTTATTGCAAGACCAAGTACAAAGATATAAGCTAATATATATAACCACATCATTAAAATAATAATACTTGATAAATTACCATATATAATATCATAATGTGCAAAACATTTTAAATACCAACTAAAAATTAACGTTGCTACCGACCAACCTACTGTTGTAAATATTGCTCCATAAGTTGTATCATTACTTTTAACTTCCGTACTAGGTGCTATAATATAGATAAGTTTTACATTAAAATAGATAATAAAAATCGAAATAGGCCATTTAATAATATTAAATAATACCATAATCTTATCACTAAGATCACTAAATATCCTTATCTTTGCACACAATCTAACTATCTTATCACCAAAGATTGGTACTACTAAAATAAATAACATAAGTACTAACATTATCACAAATATCCATACTGATTTTACCCTATCACGTAAACGATCACTATTTTTAACTCTATATAAAGTATTAGAAGCATTGACTATCGAATACGTTCCGTTAGTAGCTACAACTATTGTTGCTAAATTAAATAATCCAATATTTCCATCAAAACTTTTACCAGATATTATCTCTACAATTGTTGAAGCCGTATCTCCAGGTAAAAGATTTTTTACCATCGTTGATACAGCCTCTACAGATATTGAAAAATATGAAGCTAAATAAACAACTATTGTGATAATAGGAATTAAAGCTAACATAAAAAAGAAAGCAATATTACCAGGTAAAACACGCATTTCTCTTTTATTAAGAATTTCCCATATATCCATTATATACTTTTTCATTTTATCACTTCATTTTTTCCTTAGCTTGACGCATCTCAATTGTTGCTTCATTAATAGCATCTTCCATTGATTTAACATCATCTAAAATCATACTATGGCCAACTGTTGCCCCAAAACCATGTGGTAATGTTTTTAACTCTTTAAATAATTTATGGCAATAACTAACTATTTGTTTTTCATCATAACCAAGTAAATAAATCAAAAATTCATTTCCATCTGTCCTCATAATATCTGAATTTTCTAACTGATTAATAATTAATATATTAGCTGCTCCCTTTATGACATTATCTCCCTCTTCATGTCCATAATTATCATTAATATATTTAATATTATTTAAATCTACCACAATTACAGCCTGTGGATATCTATGACTAGAAGACCACTTTTTAATATTACTATTTAAATAATTTCTATTCTTAAGAGAAGTCAAAATATCGATATATTTTAATTTATCATTAGGTGTAACTAATTTCTCTTTTTTCTTCTTATTAAGTAAAATAAATAATATTACTAAAAAAATAAAGAATACACTAAATAAAATCAATAAATATTTACTAATAACTTTTATTTGTTCTAAAGTTACATTATAAGAAACATCTGCATATTCATGGGTAGCAGTTTCAAAATCATTAAGTGTCAAATAAGTAGATAACAACCTTTTAAAAATTTTATCAGAATTAGATTCATTAAAAATCATTCCATAAGTACTATTTAACGTACCAGTATAATTAGCTAAATAATCACTAAGTCTTTTATTTTTATAATAATTATAAGTAATATTATCTATTAAAATAATTGCTTCATCATCAACATTTCTAAGTAACTCATCGCTATTCTTAAAAGATTTTGTGACAATACCATAAGACTTAGCAATCTTATCTAAATAATCATCACTAACTGTATAAACATCGCCTCTATTTTTAAGTCCTTGAATAGAATCTATATTAAAGTATTTCTTTGATAAAATAACATATTCTCTATTCCAAGGAATTCTCACTAAAGACAAATTCTTATCATCAACATCATTCACAAGTGAAGAATTAAAAATAACATCTACAGTCCCATCTTTAATAGCATTCTCTAATTCTGAAAAATTATTATAAGAAACAAATTCAAGCTCTAATCCTGCTATCTCTTGAAATTCTTTCAAACATTTTAAAATTATTCCTTTTTCCTTAGCATCATTACCATTCATAAAAGGCGAATAGATAACATATCCAACTTTATATATTCTACTGTTATAATCAACTTTTTCCTCTTCTGTAGCATTTATTGCCTTAAAATAAGTATTTAAATATTCTTTACTATAATCAGTAAAATAACCATTATTTTTATATTTACTATAATATTTCTTAAATACTGAATAAAGAACATCATCTTTAACATTTAAAATATAATTATTACTAAAACTAGCAAATTTATAATCTACTTCTAATCCATTACTAACAATATCTTCTATATATTGATTTATAGGTAAAATAACATAACTAATAGTCTTATCTTTAATAGCTTTTACTAGCTCTGTTATCTTATCGTAATAAACATATTCATTAGTATCATCAGTAACATAATAACTAACTCTATCTTTATCTTTATTAAGAACTCCAATCTTTATATTCTTAATATCAGAAACACTCTTATAATTAACATAATCACTAGATAATAAACCATAATAATCTGTATACATTACTATATCTTTACTATCTAATTTATCACTACCAGATACTACCTTAAAAGAAATATCTTTATAAGTAACATCCGTACTAGTAGAATAATACGAATTTTTATTAAAAGGAATATTATATTCTTCTGTAAAACTATCCAAAAAGTCAAAGATAATTCCTTCTCCATTCTCTCCAAATATTGGAACATCATTGTATGTACTAACATCTAACATTTTAGAACTATTATCCGCTACCCACTTCTTCTCGACAATAGTCAAACTAGTATTATCAAAAGAATAATTAAGTATAAATACCGTTACCGATACTAATAAAATTACTATTACCATCAAGATTATAATTAACTTATTATTTTTATTTTTCATAATTCACCTAATTTCTTGACCAAGTAATTTCTTCTAACGAACTATTTTTAGTTCCAGTTACAACAAAAGTTTCTTCTTCTTTATTATCACCTTTGTCTTCTACCAATACATATTCCAAATCATAAAAAGATTTCTCTTCATCACTAAATTCTTCCTTTGTTGTATTAGCAATCTCTTTAGCTCTATCTTTAGAAGTACCCTTAACATAATAAATATCAAAATAAATAATCTTACCTTGAATTCTTACAGAAGCCTTACTAACTTCCTCATTATCTTCTAATTTCTTAGCTACTTCCTTTAATTTATCTTTTTTAATTTCTACTTCTTCTATACCATCTAATCTTGAGCCATAAGAATTTGTACTTGCTACTGCCATCCAAATAAGCATTGCTATAAATATAATAACAATAATTAACGCTACCCCCACTATAATCGCTAATAACTTATGATTACTAACTAATTCTTTGATTTTTTCCATAAATTTTTTCATTCTTTTTAGCCTCCATTACATATAATACATTATACTATATAATAAACTATTTAGCAATTACCAAATTATTAATCATTTAGTTATTATACTATCATTTGGCACATCAAATGTAACCTTACCTAATAATCCTTCTCGCAAATCTCTAAGAACTGTACTATATACTCTCTCATAATTAATTTCATTTCCTTTACAGGCTCCAATTCTCTTGCCAATATTAGTAACAATATCTATATCTCCGCCTAAATCTTCTAACTTGTATCTACTCTTTAAACTATCCGGATATAGTTTTTTTAATTTATTTATTATATAAAAAGCTACTTCTTCTGTATCTAAAATTTCTTCTTTTATAGCCGTCATACTTGCTAAATTAAGTGCTAATTCTTGATTATCTAACTTAGGCCATAAAATGCCAGGTGTATCCAACAATTCCAAATCCTTATTTATTCTAATCCATTCTAAATTCTTAGTAACACCTGGCCTATTTCCAACATTAGTAGCTTTCTTATTAACAAGCCTATTAATAAGTGTGCTCTTTCCTACATTAGGAATTCCCAAGATTAAAACTCTTGTTCTTCGATCCTTTAGTCCTTTTAATCTTCTTTTCTCATTTAAAGATTTTCCCATTTCATTAGTAATATTAATAATTTCATTAACATTCTTATTATTAAGTAAATCTACCATTATTACTTTATAGCCCTTATCTTCATAATACTTCTTCCATTTCAGAGCTTTCTCCATATCACATAAATCCATCTTTGACATAATTAATATTCTAGGTTTATTTCCTACTATAGCATCCACATCTTTATTTTTAGAAGAAAAAGGTATCCTAGCATCTATCACTTCAATAACTATATCTATCAAATTTATCTTTTCTTTGATTTCTCTCTTAGTTTTAGCCATATGTCCTGGATACCAGTTAATTCCGACTTTAGTTAACTTTTCTTCTTGATTGTTATTTTTCTTTTCTGCTCTTGCTTTTCTTTTTTGATACATATCCATAAAATTTCACTTTCCTTTTAATAAAAACTTTTTTACACTTTTATATAACTATTTTTTATAATAATTTAGTTTTTCTAATTCTTTTATATTTTCTTTAACCCATGGATTACCTGCAACCATTTTATTTATTTTTAATGATACTTTCATTTCATTAGTCATAATATTCATCGTATTTTCAAGTAAAATACCTTTTTTCATTTCAAATTTTGTGATATTTTTCCATTCTATTAAGCAGCAATCTAATATATTCCAATTGCCTTCTACTGGAAAAACATGAATTCCTTTTTCATCGAACCCGAGTAAGTATGATGTTGCTCTTTCCGACGCAATTACAATTACTGGACCAGCTGGTAAAACCCATTTTACTTTATAGGTACTATGTCCCGGCACAATATTATTTTTATAACTAAAATTCCATTTATTTAATTCTTCTTTTACTTTTTCTAAATTAAGCATATTTCTAATCTTCCTTTCATTTTATCATTT
>CAKPDP010000002.1 GCA_934149105.1 uncultured Bacilli bacterium | reverse complement strand
ACGATAGTGGAAACGCTAAAATAGGACATTGCCAATTTTTTTTATGTCTGAAAAGACGCCACCCTAAAACTAGATAACCTAAGATTTATCTAGTTTTTTTGATTAAATACTTGAAAAAATACTATTTTTGTTATATACTAATAACTGTAAAAAATTAATGCGCCCATAGCTCAATTGGATAGAGCGTTTGGCTACGGACCAAAAGGTTTGGGGTTCGAATCCCTATGGGCGCACCATAATGAATTTATAAGAGCATATTATATGTTCTTTTATTATGTAAAAATATTACTCTAAATATAGTTTAAATTTTATTCTTTTCCATTATAAAGATTCTAGCTCCCTTATTCTAAACTTTGTCAATTATATTCTGTTCTTATTACTTTAACTATTTCTTCAGGACTTTTCTAGAACTACACCCTAACCATCTCTTTATAATTGCTACCATTACCACTTTAAAGACGCAATATAATAATTTCTGTTTTTTATAACTTCATCCTCTTTAAAGTCCTTTTTTTAATCACAATTTTCTCTGAAATCTTAAATTCTCAAATATTAATAATTATTAAATTCTTTTCATTTAGTTTAATAATATAATTAAAAGTGTTATAATAATCACTAGTAGAAATAGGAGGAAATAATATTGGAAAATAAACTATATTCATTTATAAGACCTATCATAACAGCTTTCACTAAAAGATTTTTAAATCCTAAATTTATTGGCCTCGAAAATATTCCCAATGATGTTCCTATCATCTTAGCGGGAAATCATACTCATAATTTTGACTGCCTATTGCTAATAAGTTCTACCAAGCGACAAATTCATTTTCTAGCCAAGAAGGAATTGTTTTCAGGTCCTCAAGGACTAATCTTTCGAAATTTAGGCTTAATTCCTGTTGATAGAAAAAATAAATCTCCAGCCTCTATTATCAGTGCCCAAAAATATCTAGAAGTAGGTAAAGTCGTAGGAATTTTTCCTGAAGCTACCTTTCATAAGCCTGAAGGAACTCTTCTTCCATTCAAAATAGGAGCCGTTAAAATAGCTTTTACTACCAATACAAAAATAGTACCATTTCATATAAAAGGCCAGTATAAATTATTTTCCCGAAATCTTCAAATAACCTTTGGCCCTCCCTTAACTATTACTAGTGACAATTTAGAACAAGAAAATCAAAAATTAAAAGATACCATTATATCTTTAGGAAAGGAGACATAACTTCATGTTTATCTTTAATTTAATTAAAGGCAAAAAACCTTTGCCAGCCCCTTGGGCCAAATATTATACTTCTAAGGAATTAAATATCAATATTCCTAACATCAGTATGTATGATCAAGTTAAGAAAAGTGCTTTAAAATATCCTAAGTATACAGCTTATGAATATTATGGAAAAAAAGTTAATTATCTAAATTTTATTAACAAAATAGATAAAACTGCTCATGCTTTTCAAACCTTAGGTATTGGAAAAGGAGATATTGTAACTATTTGTTTACCTAATGTTCCTGAAGCCTTATATTCCCTATACGGATTAAATAAAATAGGTGCTATTGCTAACATGACTCATCCCTTATCTGCAGAAGAAGAAATAAAAAATAGTGTTCTTTCTACCAAAAGTCAAATCTTAATAATGATGGACATCTTTTTTGAAAAAATAAAAGACATTATCCCTGAACTAAATTTAAAACAAATAATTATTGTTAGTGCTTCTAACTCCATGAGTATTCCCATGAAAATAGGTTATTATTTCCTTACTATAAAAAAACATCCCCATATTAGTTATAATAATCAAATTATCAAGTTCGCTAAATTTCTTAGAAATTCTTTTAATAAACCTTCTATCCCTACTAAGTATTTTGGCAAAAATACTCCTGCCGTTATCATTCATAG
Organism: uncultured Bacilli bacterium; assembly: GCA_934149105.1. Classification (GTDB taxonomy): domain Bacteria; phylum Bacillota_I; class Bacilli_A; order RF39; family UBA660; genus RUG11215. Next base: position 151,608 of record CAKPDP010000002.1, on the reverse strand, counting down.
TGGAGGAACCAGTGGCACTCCTAAAAATGTTGTAATTCAAAATAGAGCTTTCATTTTAGCCAGTAAGCAAGAAAAAATAGCCTTAAAGCAATTAAAACCTGGTGATTGCTGTCTAGCCATAATGCCTAATTTTCATGGATTTGGCTTAAGTGTCTGTATGCATACCCCTCTGGCTTTAGGATGTTATACCATTTTAATTCCTCAATTTAATTCTCAAAAATTTGATATTCTCTTTAAGAAAACTAGACCAACTTGTGTTTTAGGAGTTCCCACTTTATTTGAAGCACTCATGAAAAATAACAATATTAAAAATCTTGACCTATCCTTCTTAAAATATGTTGTGAGTGGTGGCGATTTATTAAAGAAAAATTTAGAAGATAACATAAATAGTTATTTGCATAACCATAACTCTACAGCTCAAATTACCCAAGGATATGGTCTCTCTGAAGCTTTAGCCGCTGTAACTCTAGCTCATGATGAAATAAACAAAAGTGGATCTGTTGGAATTCCACTTCCTGGAAATCACATTAAAATAATAGATCCTGCTACTAGAAAAACTTTACCTTATGGTGAAACCGGAGAAATATGTATCAATAGTAAAGCTTTCATGATAGGCTACTTAAACAATGAAGTAGAAACAAATGCTGCCCTTCAAGTCCATAATGATGGCCATATTTGGCTTCATACTGGTGATTTAGGTTATATGGATGAAGACGGTTTTCTATTTTATAAAGGAAGAGCCAAAAGAATGATCATAACTAGTGGTTACAATGTTTATCCTGCCCATATTGAAGAAGTAATTGAATCTCATCCAGCTGTTTTACAATGTACCGTCGTAGGAGTTCCTCATCCTTATAAACAAGAAGTAGCCAAAGCCTTTATCGTCTTAAAAGATGGTTTCCACAGTTTATTTGTTAAAGCCGAAATAAAAAAATATTGCCAAAAGAAATTATCCAAATATATGGTTCCTGCCACATTTGTTTATCGAAAAAAATTACCTCAAACTAAATTAGGAAAAGTCGATTTTTCCAAACTTCAAAATGACTTTGCAGGTGATGACGATGAATAAAAACGTCTCCCTTCTTTATAAAGTTGGAAAATTCCTTCTTTCTCCTCTTTTCAAGTTCTATTATAATCCTCAAATCATTGGTAAAGAGAATATTCCAACTACCGGTCCTATCGTAATCGCTGGTAACCATAAACATTTATATGATCAATGCCTATCCATAATCTCTACCAAACGAGGAATTCATTATTTAGCCAAAAAAGAATACTTCGACAATCCTAAAACTGCTTGGTTTTTCAAAGGAGTAGGGTGTATCTCTGTCGATAGAAGCCAAAAAGACAAGCAAGCTGTTCAAAAAGCCTTAGAAGTTTTACAAGATGACGGAGCCATTGGAATTTTTCCTGAAGGAACTCGTAATAAAACTTCCCAATTTTTACTTACCTTCAAATATGGAGCCGTTTCTCTAGCACAAAAAACTAATGCTTATATAGTACCCTTTGGAGTTACCGGAGATTACAAATTTCGTAGTAAAAATCTAACTATCAGATATGGTAAACCCTTTAAAGTCTCTAACCTTTCTTTAGAAGAAGCCAACATCAAACTTCAAAAAAAAGTAGAAGAGTTAATGAAACAAAACTTAATTGAAAATGCCTTAAAAAAATAATTTTTTAATAATTGGAATTTATTTAATTAGACCTTTTCTCTTCTTTTTTTAAGTTTTATCATTTTTCCCAATATTTAATTTGCCATCTTCTCTTCTCAAAAGTAATTAGACTACTCAAAGTACTAATTAGTTTTCTCCTTATCATCTTTAAAAAAATGCATTCATATGTTGTTTTATCTATACTTTTATGATATAATACATATATCTTTACAAAGAGTGACCCCCAAAAAGTCACTCTTTAATATTAGGAGGATTTATGAATATTGAAGAAAAAGTAAAAAAATTGATTGAACCTCAATTAACAGAAATAGGTGTAAAAGTTGACAAAGTCGAATATGTCAAAGAAGGTAATAATTATTTCTTAAGAATAACAATAGATAAAGAAGATATTGTTGACATAGATACTTGTGTCGAAGCAACAAAAATTATAAATCCTATTTTAGATAAAGAAGATTTAATTGAAGATAGTTATATCTTAGATGTAACATCCAAGGAAAGAGGTGGCCATAATGCCTAAGAAGAAAAAACAAGAACCTGAAAATTTTATGTTAGTATTACATAATATTGCTAAAGAGAAAAATATTGATGAAGATATTATCATTGAAGCTATGGAACAAGGCTTAGCTTCTGCTTACAAAAAAAGTGAAGGCTTAACTAAAGCTACTGTCGATAGAGACACTGGTGTAATTAAATTAGTTTCTGTAAGAAATGTCGTTGAAGAAGTTCAAGATAAACAGTCAGAAATATCTTTAGAAGATGCTAAAAAAATAGTTCCTGATATTGAAATTGGTGAAACTATTGAACGTCCAATCGAAATCAAAGATCCTAGTCGTGTTATGGCTAGAACTGCTGTCCAAGTAGTTGGTCAAAGAATTAAAGAAGCTGAAAAAACAAGTATTTCTGAAGAATTCAAAGATAAACAAGATGAATTATTAGTAGGTACTCTTTCCAGAGAAGATGCTAAAACTTATTACGTTGATTTAGGAAGAACCTTTGGACTATTACCAAAAGCCGAAATTATTCCTGGTGAAAAATTAGAAATGGGCTCTCAAATAAAAGTTTATGTTTCTAAATTAGAAATAAGTAACAAAGGACCATTTATCTTACTTTCAAGAACTCACTATGGCTTCTTAAAAAGATTATTAGAATTAGAAATTCCTGAAATAAATGATGGAACTATCTTACTATATTCTGTAGCTCGTGATGCAGGAAGTAGAAGTAAAATAGCCGTTTACACTTATTATGAAAACGTTGAACCAGTAGGTTCTGTAATTGGAGCTAACGGATCTAGAATAAATAGAATTACTAAACAATTACATGGCGAAAAAATTGATGTTGTTGAATACAATAAAGATCCTCAAATCTTTATTGCCAATGCTTTAAGTCCTGCTAAAGATATTAAAGTTATTATTACTAATGAAAAGAATAAAGAAGCCTTAGCTCTTGTCAATAAAGATAATTTATCTCTAGCTATTGGTAAGAAAGGTCAAAATGTTAAATTAGCTTCTCGTCTTACTCATTACAAAATTGAAGTTAAAGATATAGAGGAAGTTAATTTAGAAGATATAAAGGTAACTAGTGATTTAAATGAAAATTAGAAAAGTCCCACTTCGTACCTGCCTTGTTTCTAGAGAAAAATTACCCAAACAAGAATTAATTAGAATTGTTAAAGATAATAACAACAACGTTTTTATCGATTTAACAGGTAAACAAAATGGACATGGAGCATATCTAAAAAAAGATATCTCTATCCTAGACAAAGCTCAAAAGAGCAAAGCTTTAGATAAATATTTAGAAATAACTATCCCAGATAGTATATATGAAGAATTAAGAAATATAATAAATAGTAAATAAAATAATGGAGGTGATACTCATGATGAGTGTTAGAGAATACGCAGATGATGTAGGAAAAAGTACAACTTATTTACTTAAGTTATGTCAAAATTTAGACATTTCTGTAACAAAAGAAGACGATATTTTAGATGAAGATGCCATAATTATGTTAGATAATGAAATTGCTAATAGTAGTGATCTTGAAGAAGAAATAAGTATTTCTGACGAATTAGAAGAAAAAGATTTAGAAGAATACTCTAAAAAGACAACACCGATTTCTTCTAACAATAATTCTAAAACTAAGAAAAAGCAAAAACATAATTCTAAATCTGAAATGAAGAAGAAAAAAGAATTCCAAACCAAAAGAAAAGAAATGTACAAACACAAAGAAAAACTTCAGGCTAATACTGTTACTAATACTGGTGATGTAATAGCTTACACTGAAGGAATGAGTGTTTCGGAATTAGCTAACAAAATCGGAGTTCCCCCAACTGAAATCATCAAAAAATTAATGTCACTAGGTGTAATGATGACAATGAACTCTAGTTTAGATTTTGATATGGCTGAAATAATAGTAGGAGATTATCAAAAAACTTTAAAGAAAGAATCATCTTTAGATGAAACTAATTTTGAAGAATTAGAAATCTCTGATGATCAAGCTGCCCTAGTTGAAAGGGCCCCTGTAGTAACAATTATGGGGCACGTTGATCATGGAAAAACAACTCTTTTAGATACAATTAGAAAGACTAACGTCGTCGCAGGTGAAGCTGGAGGAATAACCCAAGCTATTGGTGCTTATCAAATTAATTATAACAATAAAAAGATAACTTTTATTGATACCCCTGGACATGCTGCCTTTACAGAAATGCGTGCTAGAGGAGCTTCTATTACTGATATAGTAATCATTATTGTCGCTGCCGATGATGGAGTTATGCCTCAAACCAAAGAAGCTATCGATCATGCCAAAGCCGCTGGTGTTCCTATCATTGTTGCCGTAAATAAAATTGACAAACCAGATGCCAATCCCGATCGTGTCCTAACTGAAATGGTTGAAAATGGTATTACTCCTGAAGCTTGGGGTGGAGATACAATGTTTGTTAACATTTCTGCTAAGACTGGTCAAGGAATAGATGAATTATTAGAAAACATCTTATTAATAAGTGAAATTCAAGAACTAAAAGCCAACCCTAATCGCTATGCAACCGGAACCGTTATCGAAGCTAAATTAGATAAAAACAAAGGTGTCATTGCCAATCTCTTAATTCAAAATGGTACCCTACGTTTAGGCGATCCCATCGTTGTTGGAACAGTTCAAGGAAAAGTTAGAACCCTAAAGAATGATAAAGGTGAATCCCTTGTCGAAGCCGAACCATCTATGCCTGTATCTATAACTGGATTAAGTGAAGCTCCCCAAGCTGGAGATAAATTTATGGCCTTTGAAAGCGAAAAGAAAGCTAAATCCGTAGCGGAACAAAGAACCTTAAAAGCCAAAGCTAACCAAGGAAAAGAAAATAAATCTTTATCCCTAGACGAATTATTTAATCGTATCAACGAAGGAACTAAAGAAATAAACATTGTTTTAAAAGCCGATGTTAAAGGTAGTGAAGAAGCCGTTAAAAATTCCCTATTAAAAATAAATGTTGAAGGTGTAAAAATAAATATCATTAGAAGTGGCATTGGAACCGTTACCGAAAGTGATATTGTCTTAGCTGAAGCTTCTAATGCCATAATAATTGGTTTCAATATTAGACCAGATAATAAGACCATGGAATATGCTAAAGATAAAAATGTTGAAATAAGATTATATAATATTATCTATAAAGTAGTAGAAGAAATGGAAGCAGCCATGTTAGGAAAATTAGATCCTGAATATGAAGAAAAAGTTCTAGGAGAAGCCGAAGTTCGAAAACTATTTAAATTCTCTAAAGTTGGTACTATTGCTGGATCTTATGTTACTAGTGGAATTATTAAAAGAGATGCTAAAGCTCGTGTAATTAGAGATGGTGTCGTTATATATGATGGCAATATCAATTCTATAGCCCGTGAAAAAGATCAAGTAAAAGAAGTAAAACAAGGCCTAGAATGTGGTATAACTATTGAAAACTTCAATGATATAAAAGAAAATGATAAAATAGAAGCTTATACTATTGTTGAAATAAAAAGATAATTAAATAATAATTTTAAAAATCAAGATTAATCTGCAATGAATTTATTTACTTGTCAAAAAGTATAAATTCTTTCCTTTAAATCTTGATTTTTATTATTTCTTTTTATTATCAAATATTGTATAATAACATTACAGGAGATGATAACATGAGTGTTAAATTAGAAAGATTAGAAAATTCCTTTGTTGAAAAAATCAGTGAAATAATTAATAATGATATAAAAGATAAAAATATAAAATTTGTAACGATTACAGCCGCTAAAATATCTAGTGACTTATCTTATGCTAAAATTTATTTTACCTGCCTTGAAGATAATAAACGTGAAGAAGTTTTAGCAGCTTTAAATAAAGCCAGTAGTTATATTCGAACCGAATTATGTACCAAAATTAAAATAAGAAAAATACCTGAATTAACATTCGTTTATGACAAATCTATAGAATATGGAAATAAAATAGAACAAATAATTGAAAATATAAAGGAAAGTGAATAACATGGCTAAAAAAAATGATAGTTTTGAAGATATAAAAAATGTAATTTTAAGCTCCAAAAGTATTCTCGTTCTAACTCATAAAAGTCCAGACGGAGATGCCATTGGTAGTGCCTTGGCCATGTATCAAGCCATATTACAATTAGATAAAGATGTTGATGTCATGGTAATTGATTATTCTAATATCTTTAAAGTTCTACCAATGACAAACAAAATAAAAGAAACTAGCACCAAAGAATATGATTTAGTCATAACACTTGATTGTAGTACCCAAAATCGTATTGAAGAATCATCTAATTTCTTTGAAAAAGCTAAACATACTATCAATATAGATCATCATAATACTAACGACTATTTTGGAGAATATAACTATATTGACAGAAATGGTCCTGCTACCTGTCAAACTCTATATAAATTCTTTATTGATCAAGACATAATTATTGATAAAAAAATAGGTGATTGCCTAATCGCGGGAATTATAACAGACACTGGTGGTTTCAAATATTCTACCAATAGTATTACCTTTGATATTGCTAGTTATCTTTACAAATTAGGTGTCAATATCTCTAAAATTTATGTCAGTACTATGCAGACCAAAACTAAATCTCAATTTGCTCTAAGTAAGTTAGCTACCAGCAGACTAGAATTTTTCTTTAATGATACCGTAGCCTTTACTTATATTACCTTAAAAGATGAAAGAAAAGTAAATGCTAAAACTGGCGATCATGAAGGCATTGTCGATATAGGGAAATCTATTGAAGGTGTCGAAATATCTATTTTATTACATGAAGGAGAAGAAGGATATAAAGTTTCCCTTCGCTCTAATAACCACGTAGATGTTTCTAAAATTGCCTTAAACTTAGGAGGCGGGGGGCACAAACATGCCGCTGGTTGCCTTCTAAAAATGTCTACCGAAGAAGCTAAACAAACTCTTCTAAAGGAAATTGAAAAAGTAATATGATAGACGGAATCTTAGTTATAAACAAAGAAAAAAATTATACTAGTCGAGATGTAGTTAATATTATAAGTAAAAAATTTCACACTAAAAAAGTAGGACATACTGGAACTCTCGATCCCTTAGCAACGGGTGCCTTAGTATTATGTTTAGGCAATCACTTAAAAATATCTGAATTATTGACTGCCGAGCAAAAAGAATATATAGCTACCTTAATCCTTGGCATTGAAACCGATACTCTAGACATAACTGGAAATATTTTACAAGAAGATACCAATAAAAATTACAGTCAAGAGCAAATAGAAACAGTTTTAAAATCTTTTCTAGGAACTTACTCTCAAGAAGTTCCAAAATATTCAGCTGTTAAAGTTAACGGTCGAAAATTATATGAATATGCTAGAAAAAATATTGATATAGACTTACCTAAAAGAGAAGTAACCATCTACAATATAGAATTATTAAATTCTCCTCATTTAGTAAATAATCATCTTGAGTTTACTATTAAATGTCAAGTAAGCAAAGGAACTTATATCAGAAGTCTAATTAGAGATATAGGCAAGAAGTTAGGAACTGTAGCAACGATGAAAGAGTTGCAAAGAACTAAGCAAGGAACAATTACTTTAGACAAATCTTACACTTTGGAAGATATAGATAAAGATAATTATAAATTATTAAATATGAAAGACGTTCTAGCTCTTCCTACTATTAGTATTTCTAAAGAACTAGAACCTAAAATAAAAAATGGTTGTATCCTTCCTAAATTCTTTACAGAAGATAAAGTAATAATTCAAAATAAAGATAATACTCTTCTAGGAATTTATCAAACTCATCCGCAAGATCCTACTAAATGTAAACCTTGGAAAATATTTTCCAATTTCTAATCATAAATCGTTCTTTTTTAAACAAAAAAGCCTAATTTTATTGACAAACTGGCTTTTTTTTAGTAGAATTTTAATCGGTACATTTCATTTGCAAGTACTAATAAGTATTGGGAACACTTATTAGAAAAACAAACTTATAAAAATAAAAAAAGGAGAATAACTAATGAAATCATTTATGCAAACTAAAGAAACAGTAGTTAGATCATGGTATGTAATCGATGCTAAAGATCAACCTTTAGGTCGTGTTGCAACAACTGCTGCTAATGTTTTAAGAGGAAAACATAAAGTAACATATACTCCTTCAGTAGATTGTGGAGATTATGTTATAATTATCAATGCTAAAGAAGCATTATTAACAGGAAATAAGGAAGAAGGAAAAATCTACTACAACCACTCAAGATATGCTGGTGGTTTAAGAGAAAGAACTGCTAAAGAAATGAAAGAAAAATATCCAGTAGAAATGGTTGAAAGAGCAGTAAAAGGAATGCTTCCACATAACAGATTAGGAAGACAAATGTATAAAAAATTATTTGTTTATGCTGAAAATGAACATCCACATACAGCACAACAACCACAAAAATTAGAAGTAAGGAGGAAATAATTTATGGCAAAAGATAGTAATAGAAGATTTACAGGAACAGGAAGAAGAAAAAGCTCAACTGCAAGAGTTATTCTTACACCTGGAACTGGTAAGATAACTGTAAATGGTAGAGATGTCCATGAATATATGCCTTATGAAGTATTAGTAATGGATTTAAGTCAACCTTTAGTAGTAACTAATAATGAACAAACTTTTGACGTTGACGCTAACGTTAGAGGTGGTGGCTTTTCTGGCCAAGCTGGAGCAATTAGATTAGGAATAACTAGAGCTTTATTACAATATGATGCAGGAAACGAAGATAACGAAGGTTCATATCGCAAAATCTTAAAAGCTAACGGATTTATTACAAGAGATCCAAGAAGCAAAGAAAGAAAGAAATATGGATTAAAAGCTGCTCGTCGTGCACCTCAATTCTCAAAGAGATAATAAAATTATTTATATCAAACCTTATAGACTTAATGTTTATAAGGTTTTATTTATTATAAAAAATTGACTTTGTCATAGAATGTGATATAATCATCTTACAGGCAACGATTAGGAAAGTATTTTTAATATTTATTTAAGAGAGTTATTGTTTGGTGAGAAATAATATAAATATAAAAAGAAAGACACCTAGGAGCTACTTATTTGAACTATTAGTAGAGTAAGTCGGATATGAACCGTTATTTCATTAAGTGATTATGTATCTTTATATATAATAATTTGGGTGGTACCGCGGATTTTTACAGTTAATTCGTCCCATTGTGGATAATTAACTGTTTTATTATATAAGGAGGTAAAAATGAAAAAGATTTATTTTAATAATTTAGATAATTATATTGGCAAAACAATTGTTGTTGAAGGATTTATTGATCATATTCGTAACTTGCAATATGTTCAATTTATTATTTTAAGAGATAGCACTGGTAAACTACAAATAACAATAGAAAAAAATAGTGAAAACGAAAAATTAAATGATCTAGTATCTAATCTTAAGTTAGAAAGTACCGTTAAAGTAACAGGTATTCTATTAGAAAATTCTAAAGTGAAATTAAATAAGAAAGAATTAATCCCTAGCGATATAATTATAACAAGTGAATGCTTAGAAGAACTTCCATTAAATTATAAAGATAACACCCAATCTTCACTTGATACTAGATTAAATTATCGATTTTTAGATTTAAGAAATGATAATAATTTATTACTTTTTAAAGTTCAAACTTGCTTAATAAATGCTATGAGAGAATACGTTATTAAAAATAATTTTATTGAAATCCACACCCCTAAAATTATTGGGACTGCAAGTGAAAGCGGTTCAGAAGTATTTGAATTAAATTATTTTGGAAAAAAAGCTTATTTAGCCCAAAGTCCGCAATTTTATAAACAAATGGCCATGGCTGCCGGTTTTGAAAAAGTTTTTGAAGTAGCCCCTGCTTTTAGAGCGGAAAATTCTAATTCTTACCGCCATGCCACAGATTTTACATCTTTTGATATTGAAATTAGTTATGTAGAAGATCTAGAAGAATTAATGGACTTTGAAGAAAATTTATTAATTAGTGGTTTAACTAAAGTACAAGAAATATATGGAGATAAAATAAAAGAATTATTTAATGTTGATGTTGTAATTCCTTCTAAACCATTTCCTAGAATAAAATTAAAAGATTTATATGAAGTTTTAGAAAATAAGTACAACTTTAAAATGAATTTTGAAGATGTAGGAGATATGAATGCCGAGGCCGAAAAACTGGCTTCTCAATATATAAAAGAAAAATATGGTCACGAATTTGTTTTTATTACTGATTTTAGTGCTAAAAAGAGAGCCTTTTATCATAAAAGAAAAAACGGAATACCTCAAGGCGCTGATTTAATTTGGAAAGGTTGTGAAATAACAACATTAGCGCTAAGAGAACATAATTACCATATATTATGCAAGCAAGCTACAGAAAAAGGCTTAACTGAAGATGTTAAATTTTATTTGAACTTTTTTAAGTATGGTTGTCCCCCACACGGTGGATTTGCTATCGGAGTAGATAGAATAACCATGTTACTTTTAGAAAATGGATCCTTAAAAGAAACAATGTTCCTATTTAGAGGCCCTAATAGAATTGAACCATAATATTATCAATAATCAAACCTTATAGACTTAATGTTTATAAGGTTTTAATTTTCTTAATAATTTAGTTATTTTTTTTCTATCTTACTTCTAACTACATAGATAATTCCTACTAAAAATATTAATATTAAAAATACCAAATTTATAATTGGATACCATCTTAAAATAAATTCATTAAAAATAGTATTATTCTTAAATAATAGTAATTCTAAAATAATAATACTACTAATAATTATTAATGGTATTATTTTAGAATTATTATTTTTCTTTATACTATTAGAAATATAATAAACAACTAAACATAACATAATAAAACATCTAAATATCCACTGAATAGATATAATATTTTCAATTCTATCTAAAAAACCAAATAAACTAATATTTTTAAGTACTATATATTCTGGATATTGATATAACTCAGCTAAATTTTCTCCTAGAGAAGTAATAGTAATAAAAGTAGTTATCAAGCACACTACTACACCTATTAAATAAAAACATATTAAATGTTTGTTATATTTATCCTTATCTACAATATTATTTCTAGGTATAATTAATATTATTAAGATAGGTACTATATTAGTTAGAAATAAACTAATACCACCTATAAATGGATTACTAAATCCTTTTTCCAATATTGGTTTAATATTATTTATATCTATCTGCGTAATCAATGTACCAGCCGCAATAATAAATAAAATTCCCATAATAGATAAGAATAAAATTCCTGATCTGGCAATAACTTCTATTCCTTTACTAACTGCAATCCAGACTAATACTCCCAAGAATATATATATAACTAGTACCGATGTTTCTGATAAAAACTGACTTATAATAAAATTACTAATGCTATACATAGTAACAATTCCCATAAATAATACTCCTATATTTATAAGTATTTTAAAAATTATTCCTCCTTTTCCCAATGAACTAGAAATAATATCATTAATATCTTTATCGTAACTTTTACTATTTATCTTCATAATAAACCAAAGAGGAATAATCCCCGTTATAGCGGCCACTACAACACTAAAATAAGCATCTTTACCAGAAATATTTATTATGTTAACCATGCCAATCCCTGTTGTTGTTGATAATAAAACAAAAGTAAGTAAACAGCCTAATTCTAAAGAACTAATTTTTTTGTTTGTCATATATTCCTCCTAAAATATTTCCCTTTTCATTAAGATTAATCTCGGGATCAACCTCTATTTTAATTTCGGGAAAAATCTCCTTCTCCCACTTATCCTCGATCTTAGAAAATTCCTTATAATCACTCTTATAAAACAAATCACCTAATCCCCAAATATCACTATTATAAGTATCTCTAATATTATAAAAAGACTTCTCTACCATTTCCTTTATATTATCATTAACTTTATCATTAATTTCTTTTATAACCTTCGAACTAGTTAAATCATAATTACAAGTATTCTCATTGATCGAAGCTTCCCCTTTAATTTTAACCTTAATTTTTTTCTTCTTTAAGTCTCCATCTAAACTAGTTTTAGATTTTAAAATTTCTGTAACTAAACTTCCACCATTATCACAGTTATAACTAGCTAAAGTGTTTTTTATATTTCCCGTTATAAAATTATATGAAATACTTTCTTTATCTGATAAATATCCTAACAATTTACTATCTTTAAATACTGCTAAATTATCAATTATAACTGACGTATAATTTGAACTCCTCTTTATATTTTCTTCCTCTTCTCCTAAATTAATATCGCCTTTTACATATAAACTAGGAAGTACAATTTCTTTATATTTATTTAAATAAACATTCATCAATTGTTCAAAATTAATAACCATACTAGTACCTAAATATTTAGTTTCTGCCTCCAAACTAGATTCAATATTACTAGAAGATAAATTATCTAGAACCGTAATTGTCTTAAGAGCCTTATCTTTATCCTCATTATTATCATTATTATCATTATTATCATTATTATCCTCTTTATCATCTTCTTTTTCGATGACGACACTAAATTCTAAACGAATTTCTGGCTCTCTAAACAAAAAATCCATAATATTAGCCAAATCTTCTCTAGCCAATCTTTCACTAATTACTAGTACTTGCATATGGGTACCATATATCTTACGTGGTGATTCTTTTATAACATTTCTAAATGCCTCTTGTAAAGAACTTCCATAACTAGTATAAGTAACAAAATCTGGCTCGTCACTAGCCGCTGAATCTTGACTTTTAACAGGATTAGCTACTTGGACCATAACCTTATATTCATTATTTTCTTTATCTAAGTTAATAGCCGTTACAATAGCTAAGTCATTAAGTTCCCTATAATTACATCCTGATAATAATATTATTATAATTATAATTAACAAATATTTCTTCACTCTAAATCACCATCACTTTTCTCTTTTAATTTAATCTTATTATCCGACAAATAACTCTTTCTAGTTTTTAAATTCCAAACTGGTACTCTAAAAAAAGAATTCTTAATTCCCTCTATAAAAGTTGGTGAAAAAGGTGTTGTATAAGGAATACCAAAAGATTCCATGCTAGTCATTTCTATAACAAAATATATAAATATCATTACTACTCCTACTATTCCTAAACTAGAAGCCCCAATCATAAATAACAACCTATACCATCTAAGACCATTTATAACTTCAGGTTCCGACAATGTTAAAGCCGAAATAGCCGTCAGTGCAATTACAATAATCATAATAGGGGATACTATTCCTGCATTAACTGCCGCTTCTCCCAATATTAAAGCTCCAACAATTGATAAGGCACTACTAGCAAATCCTGGTTTACGCAAATCACTTTCTCGTAAAATTTCAAAAGATATCATCATAATAAGAGCCTCGAAAAAAGCCGAAAAGGGAACACTACTTCTCTGTGAAGCAAAACTAATGAGTAATTCCGTAGGCAACATTTCTTGATTAAAAGTCGTAATAGCAATATATATAGCGGGAGTAAGCATCGAAATTCCAAAGGCCACATACCTAACTAATCTTGTAACTGAAATATTACAACTACTATTAAAATTATCTTCACTACTCATAAAGAAATCACTAAATGTTGCCGGTAAAATCAAACAAAAAGGACTAGTATCCACCATAATTATTACTTTTCCTGATAATAAGGCCTGGCAAGCCCTATCTGGTCTCTCAGTAGATAAAACCGTAGGAAATATTCTTTTAATCTCTTTAGCTATCAAATTCTTAATCGTCCCCGAATCCGTAATTCCATCAATATCAATTTTTTTAATTAATTTGTTAACCCTTTCTACTAATTCTTTTTTACATATTCCATTAACATATATAACTGAAACTTTGGTCTTTGTATATCTTCCTATTTCATTATCAGATACCCATAAATTGTTGCTCTTGATTCTTCGCCTAATCAGACCCATATTTGTTTGATTATCCTCTACAAAAGAATCCATCGCACCTCTTATACTATTCTCTGTAACAGGTGCTCCGATACTCCTAGAAAGATTTCTCTTTGTTTCTAAAGCTAAATACTTATCATATCCCTCCATCAAAATAATAGTAAAACCATAATTCAAATAATAACAAATATCTTTATAACAAGTAATAGTCTTAACTTTAAAATTACTAATATCATTAATAATTGTATTTAAAAGATCAATTTCATAATCATACTTACTATTTATATAATCTAAACTTCTCATAATAAAGTCACTTATCTTATCCCCACCCGTAAGAGGTTCATTATATATAACATATACTTTACGCTCATTAACAATTTTAAGTCTATATGTAATATCACTAACTTCATTAGTTTCTTGCCTTAATTTTTTTACAATCTCTTCAATTCCACTCTGCATAACATCACCTATAATTATTATGAATAAAAAATTTTAATTTATAAGTTTCAATAAATAAAGTAAAAAAATTATTGTCTATTATTTTTGAGTGTGGTAGACTTAAATAAAGTGGTGATATAAATGAATTTACTAAAAAATAAAATTAAAAATTCTAAGTTTTTCAAAATAAAATCTTCTAAAATCTCAAAGAACAAAAAGGCTAAAAAATCTAAAAAGTCCTCAAGTTCTAAATTTTTAAAATTTCTAAAAAAAGAAGATACTTACAGCAATAAAGACATTTGTGTCGTATCTTTTAGTTCTCTTGTTTTTGGTTTTGTTCTTTGCCTTTTTATTTTTATGCTTATAACTGGCGGTGCCAATATTGTAACTCTTTGTTTTGAACTTAAAGATTTTATAAAATCTTATACAGCCCTAACTAGTAGTTACTACAAAGATGTTGACAAAAATACTCTTGTTGACGCTGCTATTAACGGAATGTATTCTAGTCTTGACGATGAATTTACAACCTATATCAATCCCCAAGATTCCGAAGACTTCTCGCAAACAGTTGAAGGAGAATATGAAGGAATAGGGTGTACGGTTTTAACTGATCAAGATGGAAACATCATTGTTTTCAACATTTTCGAAAATTCTCCTGCCGCCAAAGCTGGCTTAAAAGTAGGGGATATCGTAGTCTCGATAGACGGTGAAGACTACAGTGAAAAAACTAGTTCTGATATGGCCGACTATATAAAAAACAGTTCTAAGTCTAAATTTGTTTTAACAATCATTCGTGATGAAGAGAAAAAAGACCTAACTGTTACTCGCAAAAAAGTAGAAATACCTACTGTAACTTCAACTACTTATACTATGAACTCCCAAATAATAGGATACTTAAAAATATCTTCCTTTTCCAACGTAACTTATAAACAATTTAAAGAAAATCTTACAGAGCTAGAAAAAAATAACATTACTGGTCTAATAATAGATGTTCGAAATAATGGTGGCGGCTATCTAAATAGTGTTACCGATATTTCCAGTTTATTTCTATCTAAAGGCAAAGTAATTTATCAATTAGAAACTGAAAAAGGTATCACTAAAATAAAAGACACAACAAAAACTAAAAAAACTTATCCCATTGCCGTTTTAGTTAACAAAAATAGTGCTTCTGCCTCAGAAATATTAACTTCAGTTATTAAAGAAAGTCACGGTGGAACCATTATTGGTACTAATACTTTTGGTAAAGGAACTGTTCAAGAAACAATGAATATGAAAGATGGTAGTATAATAAAGTACACCACAAAAAAATGGTTAACTCCTAATGGAAATTGGATCAATGAAGTAGGGGTAGAGCCAACAATTAAATTAGAATTAAGCGATGAATACTACGAGAATCCTACTACTGAAAACGATAATCAACTTCAAGAAGCTTTAAAAATCTTAACAACGCCCTAAAAACCAATTATTTTTAAACTTTTGCTAAAATTATTACCAAAATTTACCATAAAATAATGATATAATATTACTATATAAATTTAGATAAAAAAGGTGATTATAATGTTAAATTTTATTATTTGTGAAGATAATCAAGAATATCTGAATAGAATCGGTACATTATTGACAAAAATAATGATGCCATACAATTTTGAATACAGAATACATAAGTTTATGAAATATGAACAAAAATTTCGAAATCTAATTAATGATAATACTACTCAAAAAGTATATATCTTAGATGTAGAATTACCTGAAGTATCAGGATTAGAAATAGCTTCTGAAATAAGAGAAAATGACTGGAATAGTATTACTATATTTGTAACAGCTCACACTGAATGTAAAGATGATATCTTTTATTCAAGATTACTAGCCATAGATTATATAGCCAAAAATAAATTAAGTTATGATAGATTAGAAGAAACAATAAAAGTAGTACTAGATAAGTTTTCTAATGAACGTGTATATGCTTTCAATTATAACTCTGTAACTTATAGAATACCATATAAAAATATTTTATATATTGAAAAAGTTCCACGTGACAAAAGAGTAAATATAGTAACTGAGAGTGGAGAAGTCTATGAAGATGCTAATACTATAACTAACTTAAATGAAAAACTAGGAAAAAACTTCTATTTAACTCATAAATCATGTTTAGTAAATCTAAAGCAAATAAAACATATTGATTACTCTCAAGGTATTATAACTTTTAAAAATGGTGTTAAAACTGATTTACTATCTAAACGTCACAAGAAGGATCTGAAGAATTATGTATCAAATCTTTAATTATATTTTAAGCGGTTTAGTAATAATATTAACACCAATACTATATACAAAGTTAATAATAAAAAGTCCTGAAAAAATATTTACAAAAGAAAAAATAATCTTAACAATCATATCAGTAATATTTACTATTTTAACTCAACTTATACTGAATAATATAATTAAAACTTTAGCTCTTTGTATAATATTTATAATAACAATAAAAAGAATATTTAACATAGACTACTGGAAAAGTACTATTTTAATAATAATTTATATAGCTTTAATGATGCTGATCGAAGGATTTGACTTAATTTTTATAATTTATGTTTTAAAATTGAACAAAGAGTTTTGTTACACACAATTAGCAGGAGGATTACTGTTAAATATAATAATAACTATAGAAACATTATTAGTAATACTATTACTAAAAAATCAAATTAAAAAGATATTAAACTATGAGTTGGACAATAACAAGAAATTAATAGCACAACTTTGTTTAGCTCTCTTCAGTACATTATATTGTTTCTATGATGCTTTTACTAATATAGTAATAAATAAAAATTTCTTAATAAGCATAGCCATTATTGCAGCTTTTATGATTGTATTAATCAATCTGATTTATCAATTAATAATAAATAGTCAAAAGGGTAAAGAGTATGATAAGTTATTAGAATTTATGAAAATCTACGAAAAAGAAATTGAACTTCAAAGAACCCAAAGACACGAAACCAAAAATCAATTATTAACCATTAAAGCTAAAATTTATGATAAGGAAGATAAAGAAAGCATTGTTGGTTATATTGATAATATTTTAGATGAAAAAATTGTTGTATCTCAAGAACATTATGCTAAGTTTCAGTATTTACCAGCTAACGGAATAAAAGCTTTATTCTATTTCAAAACCAGTGAAGCGGAAAGAAAAGGTGTCAAGGTATCAATAAATATTAGTAAGAGATTAGAAAATTCTATTCTTTATAATTTAAATGCTACTGAATTTAATCAATTAGGTAAATTAATAGGAATCTATATTGATAATGCTATTGAAGCAAGTTCTACATCTCAAAAGAAAGAATTAGGTATTGAAATATATTTGATATCCAATAATGTTGAAATAATTATTACTAATTCTTATGATGATAATAAAAAAGTAATTAGTAATAACGGTAAATCTACTAAAGGTAAGAATAGGGGACATGGCTTATTACTCGCTAAGAATATCATAGAATTCAGTGATCGCTTCGCCTGTGAAAAAACTATAACCAATAAAATTTATACCAGAAAACTAATTATTCACAATAATAAATAAAATAAAATAAAAAGCATTATTTTTATTCATAATGCTTTTTATTTTTATTTTTCAATTAAACTATTAGGCATTTTTGGTTCATCTAATATAAGTACCCAGCACCCTTGAGTTCCTCTTGATGCACCGCTAATTCCTAAACTTTCCAATATTTTTGCAATAAATGACATAATCTTTTTCCTCCTTATCAATTATTTATGTTTAAATTTAATTAAACACCGTATTCATAGTTTTTGTAATTATTAAAGGGTAATTTAAAAAATTTATATGTTTTAGGATGAATCATAATCACAGCCTCGATCATTCCTATGAGTAAGTAATTTGAAATCGTATATTTATCAAATATAATTATCAAAATTGTATATATAACAACTCTATGTATACTAGACATTCTATATTTTCTCCTTTTTTCAGCGTTAACCAAAGGCCTTTTAACAGTATCGGCAGGAGCATATTTACATATACAGATAACACATATAACTGCTAAAATCACTTTGATAACTATTGGAAAAACTACATAATCACATACATAAGAACCTCCAATAAATAATAGTAGTGATGATATTAAACAATATATACTCTTAGTTGCATGTAATCCAAAAGCTTTATTTCTTATGATATTAAATGTAACCATAAGTATAAATACACTTCTAACAATGTTCAGCATATAAGCTATTAAGAAAATTATTACTAATTTTGTAATGGTTAAATAAACTGACTCTAAACCATATCTTATTTCTTCGATTTTAATATCATCCAATGTAGGATTGTTTTTTTTAATCAAATCAAGTGAAGATTTTAAGAATTTCTTTTTCATTTTCTCTCACTTCCCGATTAAATTATAAAATAAAAATTGACAAAAAAATCAAAACTGTCAACCTAAGTTAAACAATTTACTGTCTTTTGCCAATTTGCATACAAATAGATAACACTAAATAACTATAAAGGAAAAAAACGTAACTATCAAAAATACGTTTTTAACACCAAGCAAATATAATTATAATCATATCCTTAAATTAAAGTCAATACTAATTTTATTTATATCCTTTTTTCTTATAATCTTCATATAATTCCTTAAATCTATTAAAATGTATAATTTCTCTTTGTCTCAAAAATAGCAATGGTCCAATAACATCAGGATCATCAGTTAAATTTATTAAATTCTCATATACTGCTCTAGCTTTTTGTTCGGCAGCCATATCTTCTGATAAATTTGCAATAGGATCCCCCGTTGCGGCAAAGTAAGCTGTTGTAAATGGTACTCCATTAGTATCAGTAGGATACAGATCATAACCATGTTCTGAATAGTGTCCATCTAATCCCGCTTCTTTTAATTCTTTTAATGTTGCATCTTTTGTAAGCTGATAAATCATTGCCGAAATCATCTCGACATGAGCTAACTCTTCAGTACCAATATCTGTAAGCAAAGCTTTTCCTTTATCATCAGGCATTGTATATCTTTGATTTAAATATCTAAGTGAAGCTGCCAACTCTCCATTAGCGCCACCATATTGTGTAACCAAATATTTAGCCATTTTTAAATCTTTTTTCTTAATATTTATTGGAAATTCCAATGCTTTAACATATTTCCACATTATTTGCTAACCTCCCAAGGCCAAGGACTATTTACCCATTCAAAATTATTGCCCATATTTTCCATTACTTTTAAAGGACCATATTTCTTATCATATTCAGCACATAATTCTAAAGTGGCCTGTACATAATTTTTAAATAATTGTACTGCTTTAACATCATTAGGATGTAAATCTAAATATAAATTTAAATCTACTGTAGCAAAATTATACATTTGAATTTGTCCCAATAAACTTTCTCGTTCATTAGTTACCACAATATCTACAGGTGTATAATCCTTATAAGGATCATACAAATTATTAAACAAATTTCCTCTTATCAATCCTATATACGGATCAACAATTATTTGTTTTTTACCAGTACTATTATCATTATTAATAGTACTCTTATCTGAATTCATAAAAGTAACATTAGCTTTATTACCTTTATAATTCATATTACTATAACCATATTCCGTAGGATAATTATTATTACCTACCATATAATTACCATAATCATAATTATAATTCATTTCTTTCACCCAATAATAATCTATGCCTTTATCTCTATTGAGATAGTACTTTAACCTAATTATAATTATTTTCTTTCATTCTTCATAAATTCTCTCAAAATTTTTGTTGTTGCCCTTTTTTCAATTCTCGATACGTAACTTCTAGATATTCCTAAAGTATCGGCAATCTCTTTTTGTGTTTGCTCTTTCTGATTATTTAATCCATATCTTTTAATAATGATTTCTTTTTCTCGCTTAGATAATAAATCTAAATATTTTTTTAATAATATAATATTATCATTCTTATATATTTCTTCTAAAAAGTCTGGATCAGGAGTTTGTAATACATCTAATATTGTTATTTCATTTCCTTCTTTATCGTAACTGATTCCTTCATAAATAGAGATATTCTTAGAATTTTTTTTATCTGCCCTAAAATACATAAGTATTTCATTTTCAATACATTTAGCGGCATAAGTAGTAAGTTTAACATTTTTATTAAGAGAATAACTATCTACAGCTTTAATAAGCCCAATAGTACCTATACCTATTAAGTCATCTACATCATAATTAGTAGTCTCAAATTTTTTGACAATATGAGCAATTAATCTTAAATTATGTAAAATAAGTTCATTCCTAGCTTCCTTATCTCCTTGTAAACACAAACTTATATATTTTTCCTCTTCTTCTTTAGATAAAGGTTCCGGAAATATATTATTAGAATAAGAACCCCTAAAAAAGACTAAATTATGAGTTAAAAAATTCAAAATATTAAATAACATAATACCCCCTAGTAAACT
Organism: uncultured Bacilli bacterium; assembly: GCA_934149105.1. GTDB lineage: Bacteria > Bacillota_I > Bacilli_A > RF39 > UBA660 > RUG11215. The sequence goes on along the minus strand of CAKPDP010000002.1, from coordinate 130,679 downwards.
ATATTAATAAAAAAAGTATATATGTAAATTTAATAAAAACCTCTCTAAACTATTGCCAAAATCATTATAAAATATTAAAATATAAATATAAAATAGAGGAGAGTATAGATATGAATAACAATAATAATTATAATAACAATGGATTTAATCAAGGACAAGGATATAATAATGGGTACAATAATGCTCCTAATCCTAATAGTCAACCCCAACAATTTTCTGGCTACCAGCCTTCTAATCAGATGCCAGTTCAACCAGAGCAAAATACTAGTAGTCAATCAACAGTTCAGTTTAACGGCAGCCCTTTTCCCACTATGCAACCAGTAGAACCATCAATAACTAATAATCCTCCTAGTCAGAATCAAAATTCTAATCCTAGCTTTGAAAATAATTCTAATCAAGTAAATAATTACAGTAATATAGCCCCAAATTCTAATTCTCAGCAATATACTGTGAATCCCACACCAGTTAATACTAATAATGGGGTAGTAGAACCAACTCCTATAAATCCTACTCATATTTCCAATAATTATTATCCTAATGCAAACCCTAATTCCGCTTCTAGTTTTAATAATTATTATAATCTTCAAAATACCCCTAATCAAGTTGGAAATATGACCAATAATCTAAATAGTAATCTAAATAGTAATTTAAATAATAACTTAAATCCTAGTACAAATTCTAATAATTTAAATCAATCAATACCTAATCCTAATTTTAATAATAATGCAAATAATAATAATAATAATTTTTCTAATTACACCCCATACAGTAATCCTAATTCTCTTCCAAATTCAACCCCTTCTAAAAAGAAAAATAATCCTGTTTTAGTTGTAATAATGATATTAATTATTATAGGGTGTATTGTTTGGATGATTTATTATTTATCATCTCAAGGTATTATTGACGTTCCTTTCTTCAATAACAACAATAATGTTACTGAAAATGATAATAATAATAATAGTAATTCAAGTATAAAAATTGATGATACTAAAGAGTATGTTTATCAAGCAGAATATGGTAGCGCTGAACTTACTGCTACTAGTTATACTTTAGAAAATGGTGAAGAAATAAATGCCGAAGATTTAACTGTTCCATATATTAATATAAAATCTGCGGATGCTACTACTGCTAATACTGAATTAAAAGAATTATATGAAGATCTTGTTAAAAAATTCAATGATAATTCTCAAACTAAAACGGAAGCTACCACTGTTAAATATAGCAGTTATACAACTAATAATATTTTATCTGTAGTTGTAGAAACAAAAACTTTATCTACTACTACAACTTATGATTATTATACTTATAATTTTGATTTAACAACTGGAAATAATGTAACCTATACTGAATTAATCTCTAAAACTAATTTAACAGAAGATAGTATTAAAACTGACGTTAAAGAAATACTTAATACTTATATTCACAATATTTGTGCCGAAGATTCTACTGATACTAATAAAGATTGTAATGGAACTTTTGATAAATTATTAGAAACAAGTTTAGAAAGCTATAATCAGAATGTAACTGATAATAGTCTAAAATATTATTTAAATAGTGATCTATATGTTGTATTAAATCCAAGTAGTCCTAAACAAGAAAGTAGTGAAAATGTTTTATTCAATATAAATACTAAATCTAATGTCGTTCTAGGAAAATAGAAGGCCTTTAACTGTAAGTTTAAGCCTTCTTTTTGTTTGACATAAAAAAACTCCTATGTTAGTATATTTAATGTGGTGATATTATTGAAAAAATTAATACCAAATATCTATCAAAAAGATATTTATACAATAAATTATAAAAAATTATTTAAACAAGGAAAAAGAATTTTATTTTTTGATTTAGATAATACTATGGTTTCTTATTGTGAAGAAAATGCTTCTCCTCAACTAGTAAAGTTAATTTCTTGTCTAAAAAAAATAGGCTTTACAGTTTACATTTTTTCTAATTCCTTAAAAGGAAAAAAAGTCCAAAGAATAGCGAATACTCTAGATATAAACTATAATCTTGGATCCTGTAAACCTCTAAAACATAATTATTTAAAATTAATGAAAAAATATAATTATTCAAAAGATGAAATAGTTATGATAGGAGATCAATTATACACCGATATCTTAGGCGGAAATAAAATCGGTTTAACTACCATTTTAGTTGAACCATCATCCTTAAAAGAAGCTCTTCCCACCAAAATATTAAGAAACCTAGAAACTAAAACTAAAAATAAATTAGCAAAGAAAGGATATTTAATAAAAGATAAGTATTATGAATAAAAAATGTATTGGATGTGGCTCAATTCTCCAAACTCAAGATGCCACCAAAGATGGCTATGTCATCGACCTAAATAAAGATTTATGTTATCGCTGTTTTCGTTTAAAACACTATAATGATTTTAATCATACTTCTTCAAATAATAATGATTATCAAAAAATTTTATCTATTATTTCTGATAACGATTTAGTCGTATATGTAACAAGTATTTTAAATCTCAATCTAGATCATATCAAAGATTTCAAAAATTGCCTTTTAGTTATAACTAAAAGAGATATTTTACCCAAATCTTTAATAGATGCTAAACTAATAAAAAATATTCAAGATAATTATATTAATATTCAAGATGTATTTATTATAAGTAGTCTTCATAATTATAATTTGGATATGCTCTATCAAAAATTAATTACTACTAATTTTTCTAATATCTATTTTGTAGGCAATACCAATAGTGGAAAATCAACTCTTTTAAATAAATTAATAAAAAATTATACTGATCTAACTTCTGATATTACAACTAGCATGTATCCCGAGACAACTATAAATATTCTTTCTTTTAAAATTGGTACCCATAATTTTATTGATACCCCTGGTCTTGTCAATCCTGGAAGTATTACTAATTATATTTCTCCGAAAATAATCAAACAAATAAACCCTCAAAAAGAAATAAAACCCATTGTTTATCAACTCCATGGTACTGGTTCATTACTAATAAATAATTTAGTCAGAATAGATTATAATACTAAAAATACCAGTATGATATCCTATCTAAATAATGGCTTACCTATAAAAAAAATAAATCCTCATCGTTCTGACTTTCATAACAACAATCCCAAGAAATTTACTAATTTAAAAAATAAAGATCTTGTTATTGAAGATCTATGTTTTATAAGATTCACTAATTCAATAGATTTAACTATTTATACCATAGATGGTGTCTCTATAACCACCAGAAAATCATTAATATGCTAATTAACAATTCTAATGTAAATATCGATGAATTATTAGAATCTATTGATTATGAAACTTATAAATCACATGATAATGGTCATGGAATTTTACTTACTAATTATCAGATTCAAGTTCTTAAAAGAAATGGCTTTGACTATGAAAAATATTCTTCTTTATCAGAATTATTATTTGATCTCAATGAATACTTATCTGAAGATTGTTCTGATGATGAATTAGACTGGGTAGCAACAACTCTAGAAGAAATGCATTATTATACAGAGACTAACAAATAGACATTAAAAAAATGATGTCTTTTTTTTACTCTGAAAAAAAGGTTTTTCCCTTTTTATAACTAATAATATAAGTAGAAGGGAAGAAAAGATATGAAAAAAAGACAAACACAAAACCAATCAAAAAGAATAAAAAGATCAACTACTTTATCTAAAGTTCTACTAATTCTATTTATACCTCTATTTATTGCAGTTTTTTACCTCATTTTTCATTTTGCAGTTAAAGCTGATGTTGCCGATTCCGCCTTAGATGATAGTCCCAGTAATTACTATGCTCAAGTTTATTATTCTGGAGCTTATCATAGATTTATGGCTAGTGCCTTCTCTGTCAATAAAAGACCTGTTTATTGCATTGATTTGGGAATAGGTGTAGCAAAAAATGTTTATAGTTCCACTACTAATTTATCAACAATTAATATTTCTAAGGACAAATTAGAACGTTTAAAACTACTAGCTTATTATGGATATGGATATAAAGACCATCAAAAAGATATGGCCTATTATATAGCTACGCAAGAACTAATCTGGAGTCTTTTATCACCATCTACCGAACCAACTTATTGGAATACCGAACTATACTCTAATTATCATTTAGATATAAGTAGCTACAAAAATGAAATTTTAGATTTAGTAAATAATCATAGTAAATTACCCAATATAGCTACTAACATCGATGCTAAAGTAGGGGAAACCCTAGAATTAATCGACAGTAATAATAAACTATCCAATTATACAACTACTGATCCCAATGTAACCATTGAAGGTAATAAATTAACTATAAAATTACCAGATGATTATATAGGAAATTATCAAATAACTCTAAAAACTCCTACGGAATACAATTATAATTATACTCTTTATTACTATCAAAACTATCAACGATTATTTTCAGCAGGTAAATTAGATGAAGGTAGTAATACCCTTACTATCAATATCAATGTAACAGGTGCTAATATTGATTTTTATAAATATGATCTTGACAAAAATGTTCCCATCCCAAGTGGCGAAGCCTCTCTAACTGGAGCTACCTATGAGTTATATAATCGTAATAAAGAATTAATAGATACCATCAAGACTGATCAAAATGCTCATGCAACTATAAAAAATCTCCCTCTAGGCACTTATTACATAAAAGAAATATCTCCTAGTCCAGGTTATCTTTTAAATCCTGAATTAAAAGAAATTAAAATAGATAAAATTGATAATGAAGTAATTATCTATGAACAAGTAATAAAAAGTAAATTAGAAATCTTAAAATTATTTGGTTCTTCAGAAACAGATATCCTCTTACCAGAACCCAATATAACTTTTAAAATATTTGATAATAAAAATAATCTCTATACTAGCCTAACGACAAATGATAATGGTGAAGGTTCTGTTGATTTACCTTATGGAACATATAATATTAAACAAGACACTATCCTTCCAGGTTATGAAAAAGTAGAAGATATTATCATAACTATAAATGAAGAAAGTCCCCCTATAATTAGATACAATTTCTTTAACAAACAAATAAATCCTTGTTTAAAATTAATAAAAATAGATAGTAGTTCTAACCAAACTATTACCTTATCACATACCAAATTCAAATTAAAAAATAAAAATACTAATCAGTATATAACTTATAAAGATAAATACACTAACACTACTATTGATACTTTCGAAACCAATGATGAAGGTTTTGTTATAATTCCTGTTAACCTCTCATATGGAGATTATATCGTCGAAGAAGTTTCTTCTCCTAAAGGATATACGGCTCAAGATATTACTATTACCATAAATCAAAAGAGTCAGTTAATCAAAGATGATAATTATGGTTACCTTGTAACTATTGAAGTTCCTAATACTCCTCTTAAATATAAATTATCTCTAATAAAAACCGGAGACTTATTTGCTGCTAAGAATGGAACCTTCTATTATGACAAAATAGCCCTAGAAAATATAACATTTAATTTATATGCTCAAGAAGACATCGTAACGGCAGATAATACTATTCATTTTTCTAAAGATAGTATAATAAAAGAAAATGTATCTACAAATAAAGATGGAAAACTAACCATAGACGATCTCTATCCTGGTAGTTATTGTTTAGTTGAAACTTCAACTATCAAAAATTATCTTTTAGATGATACTCCTCATTGCTTTGAAATAACTACTAAAGATTATATTTTAAAAATTCATAATAATCTTCAAACTGGTAGTTTAATTGTTTCCAAAAAAGATTATGATACTAATAATATTTTAAAAGGAGCTATTATTGAGTTATATACCGAGAATGGTGTTCTTATAAATACCAGCATGTCAAATGAAGAAGGCTTAATTAAAATAGATAAATTACCACTAGGTAAATATTATCTTAAAGAAAAACAAGCACCAACTAACTATGATCTCGATTTAAATTCCTATTATTTTACTATTGATAGTGAAAATCAATTAGTTACTCTAACTATAACAAATAAAAAACATCCTAATACTACTCCAGTTTTAACTGGTATAAATAAACAAATTTCTACTTTCTCTAAACTACCATTTATAATTTCAGGAATATCGTTATTTACATTAATAATTATCTTCAAAAAATTAATTAAATTATTCCTAAATCATAGTATTAAATAGGGTGATATTAAATGAAAAAATATAACCTCATAGTATTAAGCTTTTTCCTAATAAGTCTCTTTTCTTTTTATAGAGTTGAAGCCATTGTTAAAGATTATTCCCTGCTTGGTAAAACCATTTATCTAGATGCTGGACATGGTGGCGTCGACAGTGGAGCTGTTTCAGGAAATATTTTAGAAAAAGATATCAATTTAGAAATAGTTAAAAAACTAGAAGCCGAGCTACTATCCAGAGGAGCTTTGGTTCTATTAACAAGAGATGGTGATTATGACCTTTCTACGACTACTAATAACCGCAAAAGAGACGATCTCTACAGTCGGGTTCGCCTAATAAATTCCTCTAATTGTGATCTCTACATATCGATTCATTTAAATTCTACTACTAGTAGTACTTGGAAAGGCTTACAAGTATTTTACAGTACTATTAATTCTCACAATAAAGACCTAGCTTCCTCTATAACAAATTCTTTATCTAAAAATATTTCTAATGTTCGAAAATTTAAAAAAAGCAATAGTTACTATATGTACAAAAACATAACTATTCCTGGGGTCCTAATAGAAACGGGTTTTTTATCCAATCCAAATGATAAATATCTTCTAAGACAAGAAGACTATCAAGCCAAATTAGCCTCTAATATTACCGAAGGAATAATAAATTATTTCCAGAATAATTAAATCTAAATTAAAAATTTTCTTGAAAAAAATCAAATATATAGTATACTTATAATAGGTGAGTAGGATGGAAAAAGTATATTTAAAATATTATAACGATAAAGAATTTAGACAACCAGTAGAATGTGATTTTGGCATAGCTTGGAATATAATCTATCAAGGCTCATTTTATGCCTTTCAAAAAAAAGATCCTAATCGTGCCATGATTATCTTTCTTTTGCACGTTAGTACTATAATTTTATCTTTTTTAATAGCACCTATTCCTCTTGCAATACTAATAGCCTTAGCATTTGTATTAATAATTAACTTATTATTTGCCTTTAACTATAATATGATTGTTATAGAAGGATTTATAAAAGAAGGATATTTGCCTTGTGATGCTAATTCATCAGAAAAATTAATAAAAAAAGGAATATATTTTAAGTTGCAATAATCTCATCAAAAAGAATAAAAAAACAAGGAAAGTTAGGTGATACAATGGGTAGAGATAAGCAATTTAAAACTTTAGACGAACAAATTCAAATTCTAAGAGAAAAAAATCTTATTATTGAGGATGAACAGAAAACAAAAGATATACTTTTAAGAGAAAACTATTTTTTTATAAGTGGTTATAGACATTTATTTATGAATTCTCCTTTAGATCGAAAATTCATAACGGGCACCACTTTTAGAGAGCTATACGCTTTATTTACATTCGATAGAAGTTTTAGAAATATTCTTTTTAAAAATCTTTTAATTATAGAAAATCAATTAAAATCCGTTATTTCTTACCAATTATCTAAAAAATATGGTTATCACGAAAAAGATTATTTAAATGCCAAAAACTTTACAACTGATAAAACTAAAAATCGTCGTGTTAAAGACATAATTGAAAAAATGAAACGTCAAATCAGAATAAATGGTTGTCACCATGAAGCAACTATGCATTATCTTTCCAATTATGGTTATATTCCTATGTGGGTATCAGTGAAAGTATTATCCTTTGGTATAGTTTGTGAATTATATACTATTCTAAAAGATGAAGATAAATTAGAAGTAGCCTCTGTCTTTGAAACTCCAACCAGTTATTTAGAAATATTTTTACCAATATTGTCAAATTACCGAAATTTATGTGCTCATGAAGATATTCTTTATGAACATCGAACTGAAAAAGTAATTCCTGATAATGAATACCATCAACAAATGGGAATTTTAAAAATGGATTCAGAATATATATATGGTAAAAATGATATTTTTTCTACAATTATCATTTTGAAATATCTATTGAGGCCAGAACAATTTCACACTATGATGAAAGAAATAGAATATGAAATTGAAAAATTAGATGGAATAATAGACTCTATCCCTATTGAAAAAATCTTAGACCGCATGGGATTTCCAACTAATTATTTAGATATTATAAAACTATGAAAGGATGTTAAAGATGGAAGAATATATAAACTATAAAAGAAAAAAAACTCCAAATATTGGAGTGATCTTAGTAGTAACAAGTCTCTTATCCCTAATATCTGGTGCTCTAGGAGCATATATTATTTTAAATTGCTTTCCTAATGTAACCGAAAGTGTTGTCAAAAATATTACCGAAGAAAACATCACTGAAACCAGTATTGCTGATGCCGTTGATAAAGTAGCTGATGCCGTTGTCGTTGTAAAAACTTATTCTAACGGTAATTTAGCCGCTACTGGAAGTGGCTTTGTTTATAAAATAGATAACGATAAAGCCTTCATCATGACTAATAATCACGTTGTCTCAGGTGGAGACAGCATAAAAGTTTTATTTACCAATGGTAATGAAGTTGAAGCCCACGTCGTAGGTGGAGAAACCTACTCGGATATTGCTGTTCTAAGTGTTTCTAAAAACGATACCATAGTAACTGCTACTCTAGGCAAAACTGAAAATCTAAGAGTAGGGGATACTGCCTTTACTGTTGGGTCTCCTGAAGGCGTCGATTATGCGGGAACTGTAACAAAGGGAATAATTAGTGGTAAAGATAGATTAGTAGCAGTTTCTTATTCTACAACTTCCTCTGATTATTATATGAAAGTATTACAAACTGATGCTGCTATAAATCCTGGTAACAGTGGTGGACCAATTTGTAACATAAATGGTGAAGTAATAGGAATAACCAATATGAAATTAGTCGATAACGAAGTTGAAGGAATGGGCTTTGCTATCCCTATTGAAGATGCACTTTATTATGCTGCTATGTTAGAAACCGAAGGAACTGTCGCTAGACCTTACGTTGGCATTAGCATGGTTGATGTCAGCAGTAATAGTTATTATTTATGGCAAAATGGTATAAATATCCCAGAAAATATAACCGAAGGAGTAGCAATTTATGCCGTTGAAAACGGTTCTCCTGCCGCTAAGAGTGGCCTTCAAAAAGGAGATATCATAGTTTCTCTAGGAGGAGAAAAAATAAAATCTCTAGCAGAGTTCCGTTATGAACTATATAAACATTCTATTGGTGAAGAAGTCGAAATAAAATATATAAGAAACAATAAAGAAGAAACAACAAAATTAACCTTAGGAAAGAATAGCAACTAATATTCTTTCTTTTTCTTTCCTCAAACTTTCTATTCATACTTTTTATTATAATTATTTCTCCAAAATCAAAAATTAATTTCGTTATATCACTGACATAATACATCAAAATGTGGTATCATAGAAACAGAAGGTGAAAAAATGAAAAAAGTAATTTTAGTAGATGGCAATAACTTATTATTTAGAAGTTACTTTGCAACAGCTTATACAGGAAATATAATGCGTAATAAAGAAGGCTTTCCCACTAATGGCCTTTTTGGCTTCGTCAACATGATGAATAAAATAATAAACGAAGAAAAACCCGAATATATAGCCGTTGCCTTTGATGTTGGCAAAACCTTTAGACACGAAGAATATGAAGATTACAAAGGTGGAAGAAATGCTACTCCTGATGATTTAAAAGCTCAATTTCCCGTTGCCAAAGAAATATTAACCGCCCTAGGAATAACTTATCTAGAATGCCCTGGCTATGAAGCCGATGATATAATAGGAACTTTTGCCAAAATGGTTGATGAAGATAAAGATTATACTGCTACTATCGTAAGTAGTGATAAAGACCTACTTCAATTAATAAGTGATGAAGTAGAAGTAAAATTATTAAAGACCAAAGATTACATAAGAATGGATAAAAAAACATTCATTGATACGTATGGAATCGAGCCTATAAGAATGATTGATCTCAAAGGATTAATGGGTGACTCCTCAGATAACATCCCTGGTGTAAAAGGAGTAGGTGAGAAAACCGCCCTAAAATTACTTCAAGAATATGAAACAGTAGAAAAAGTCTACGACAACTTAGATAACATAAAAGGTGCTCTAAAAACCAAACTAGAAATCGGTAAAGATAGTGCTTTCATGAGCAAAAAAATTGCCACAATCTATAAAGAAGCCCCAATTAACATTAAATTATCTGAAATAAAATTACATACTCCAAATTTGGAAAATCTAACTACCATATATAAAAATCTTGAATTTCATAGTTTTTTAAGAAATCTAATCGTCCCTAAAGTAACTCAAGATATTTCTGTAATCTTAGTAAATAATTTAAGTGATCTAGAGAACTTCAATATCACTGAACCCGTTTCTATCTATCTAGACTTAGATAATGAAAACTATCATTCTGCTAATATAATTGGCTTAAGTCTCTATAATTCTAACCTAAGTCTCTATATCCCTGGTAACCTTATTACCTTTAACTGTAAATTTCTAGAAAACATTGATATAGTAACCTATGATGCTAAAAAATTATATGTTTCTCTAAAAAAAGTAGGCCTAAATATTACTAATATCAAAGATGATATTATGCTAATGGGCTATCTTTTAAACTATAATGTTAAAGATGATATTGCTTATTTAGCTAGTGATCTAGGCTATGATCTAGATTTTATAAATAAAAAAGAAAAACTATCCATAGAAGAACAAGCTTCCAGAAGTATCAAAAAAGCTCATTTTATTCATGATGTAATTTCAAAATTACAAGATGATATCCAAAAAGAAGAACTAAATTATTTATATAAAAGTATTGAATTACCCTTAGCCTTTGTCTTAGGAAGAATGGAATATAACGGCATCAGAGTAAATAAAGATATATTAGACCAAATGGGAAAAGATATAAAATCTCACTTAAATACCATAACAACTGAAATATATTCCTTAGCGGGCAAAGAATTTAATATCTCTTCCCCTAAACAACTAGGAGAAATACTATTTGAAGAATTAAAATTACCATATGCTAAAAAAAATAAGACTGGTTATGTAACTGATAGCAGTATCCTAGGAAAATTAATCGATTATCCCATTGTTGCCAAAGTATTGGAATATCGCATGCTAACTAAATTATATAGCACTTACATAGAAGGAATAAAAAATTCTATCAGAGAAGATGGCAAAATCCATACCATTTACACCCAAACCTTAACTAGAACCGGTAGATTGTCTTCGATAGAACCTAATCTTCAAAATATTCCTGTTCGTAATGAATATGGCAAACTAATCCGTAAGGCCTTTATACCGGAAGACAATTCTCTTATCTTATCTTCGGATTATTCCCAAATCGAACTTCGCATGTTTGCCCATTTATCTAATAATTATGATTTAATAAATGCCTTTAACAATAATCTTGATATTCATACCAAAACTGCTAGTGATATTTTTAAAGTCCCACTATCAGACGTCACAAAAGAAATGCGAAGAAATGCTAAAGCCGTCAATTTTGGAATTATCTATGGAATAAGTAGTTATGGTCTTTCAGAAGATTTACATATATCACCTAAAGAAGCCAAAGCCTTTATCGATAAATATTTTGAAACCTATCCTGGAATAAAAGAATACATGACTACCACCATTGAAAATGCCCATAAATTAGGCTATGTAAAAACTATTATGAATAGAAAAAGAATTATTAATGAATTAAGAGATCAAAACCATAACACCAGAAACCTTGGCGAAAGAATGGCCCTAAATACTCCTATCCAAGGAAGCAGTGCCGATCTTTTAAAGAAAGCCATGGTTGAAATTGATCAAAAAATCATCGAAGAAAATCTTCAAAGTACCATGATCCTTCAAGTCCATGACGAATTAATTTTTAACTGTAAAATTGACGAACAAGAAAAATTAACAAAAATAGTCAAAGACATCATGGAAAATACATATAAATTGCAAGTACCATTATTAGTCGATATTGAATTTGGAAAGAATTGGTACGATGCTAAATAGGAAGTGAATTTATGCCAGAATTACCAGAAGTAGAAACAGTAAAAGAAACCTTAAAACCCACGCTATTAGGAAGAATTATAAAAAAAGTTCAGGTATATTATAACGGGATAATTGAATATCCTGAAGTACCCGAATTTGAAACCAAACTTATTGGAGAGAAAGTTATTAATTTAAATAGACGAGGTAAATGGATTATCATTGAATTAAACGATTATTACCTTTTATCTCATCTTCGCATGGAAGGTAAATACTTCTTCTGTCAAAAAGAAGATGAACTAAATAAACATATCCATGTTGTCTTTACTCTCGATAATGATCTAGAACTAAGATACATGGATGTTCGTAAATTCGGAAAAATGTGGTTAATAGAAAAAAATAAAATCTCTGAAATTGGTCCCCTAAAAGAATTAGGCTTAGAACCTTGGGATCCACTTCTTACCCCCGAGTACCTGCAAGAGAAATTTAAAAACAAACGTCTCCCCATCAAAACCCTTCTTCTTGATCAAAGCATAATAACCGGTATTGGCAACATCTATGCTAATGAAATCTTGTTTTTAAGCCATATAAATCCCTTAACCAAAACCAATCAGTTAACAACTACCGATCTTCAAAATATCATCACCAATACCAAACAAGAATTAGAAAAAGCCATCAAAAAAGGAGGTACAACTATTAGAAGTTATACCTCCGTAAATGGTGTCCATGGCCTTTTTCAACAAGAATTATCAGTTCATGGTAAAGAAAATAAACCTTGTCCTGTTTGCCATAGTCCAATTGTCAAGATTAAAGTCGGAGGTCGGGGTACTTACTATTGCCCTAACTGCCAAAAAGAAAGATAAATAAAGAAGAGGTGTGAAAAGCAAAAATGAAATTATTATACCACAATCAAGAAATAGATATGACCTACACCCATAACCCTTTAATTCTTAAATACCGTGCCATGAAACTATACCATGCTTTTTACTTAATAGGTTACAATCGTTATAGCTCCATTAAAAATCGTTATCGCATTGACGCTATCTTAGTAGATGATAATAATACCATAGTTACTTATCAACAAGATATGCATATTAATACCGTTTGTAGCCATGAAGAAGCCAAAAATATAATCCTAACTCCTTCGGGATACTTTAAAGATCTTAAAGTAGGGGAACAACTACTAATTCAAGAATAACCTAAATATATTTCCAATATTCAATAACATAATTCTGCTTCTTAGTCATCTTAACAATCCCCTTAAATTTATATTTACCATATCTCCTGATACTGAAAACATCTCCATCATTAAGGTAATAATTACTATTCTTTAACATCTCAAAATTCAAAATAACCTCTTTATTTTGAATTTTTTCTTTTACCATTTTCCTACTACTATTAGTAATCTTTGCTATAACATTATCTATCCTCAAACTAGAAACAATAATATTTTCTTTAACATACTCTCGAACATAATTAATATCTTGTATATTAAGCCTCTCTAACTCTACATACTTATTCCCAATCATAAATAAATTATTAATAATAAATTCTTCTAATTCCTTTAAAACCACAACATAATAGTTGCTATCATATTTGATAATATCGCCCCAATATTCCGAATTAACATTAAGACCATACAAACTACCCATAATTTCCCTATGTTCTAGTTCCTCATTGCAATTAATCTTAATAATACTAACCTCAGGAATCTCTCTACTATAAACTATAATCTTCTCACAGTCAGGATAAGGATAATAAACTTTATATTCATCTTTTTTTAACATCAATTCTAATTTTCTTACTTCTCCCAAATCCAAAAATCTTGTTGCCTTACCCCTCTTTAATCTCTCTACTTGATTTATTAAACTATATACTTTCTTATTATCCATACTTTTCCCACCTAAAAGGCTTAGTCAAAAATAACTAAGCCATTTCAATATTTATAATTTAACTACAAATTCTAATCTACTTTTTGACCACACTTAGGACAAAAATGTTCATTATTACTAATAGGACTACCACAATTAGTACAAAACTTACTGCCAGTATTATTTACACTATTATTGTTAAAATTATTATTAGTAGTATTGTTATTGCTATTATTACCATCAAATACTCCATTAGGTGTAACTTCAACACTGCTATCATATTCCATAGAATTACTATAACCTAAAATCATTATCAAGATATCTCCAAAGAACATTCCTAAAACTCCATAAAGAATTGGTTCTTTTCTAAATTTCTTTGCTAAATTATAATAAATACAGAAATTAGCAATAAACTTTGCAACAGTTCCTAAAAAAGCTAATCCTCCTAACATTGAAACAATAACTTTAGCAACTGCTAACAAAAACCACCACCAATTAAGACCAGCAATTTCTACTAACACCCAAGTACTATAAAAGGGAATAATAGCCTCCCATCCTTGCTTACCAGCTTTCTTAAATAATTTATATTGTCCTATTACAAATAATACTACAAAAGCTATTGCAAAAGCACAGACTAACAAAATACCTAATATACCAATACCTCCAAGCAACGTAAACAAATAATCTGCTCTCATTTTATCACTCCTCTCTTTATTTAATTATAATATACTACTAACTAAAATACAATAAAAAACCAAAAGTATGATATAATCTTAATAGAAATTTATTATTAAAGGTGGTCAAATGAAAACAATAACAATTATCGGTGGGGGAGCCTCTGGCCTAGTCGCATCTATTGCGGCCTCATCTCCTCAAAATAAAATTATCGTTCTAGAAAAGAACAACATCTTCGGAAAAAAAATCCTTATAACCGGAAATGGCAAATGTAATTATTTTAACGAAGATTTTACTATTAATCATTATAATAGTACTAATCTTGATCTATTATCTTCCATCGTTACAGAGGATAACAAACAAAAAATTCTAAATTTCTGGTCTTCTCTTGGTATTATTCCTAAAATTAAAAACAACTATTATTATCCATCCTCTAATTTAGCCGTTACTATTCAAAATTCCCTTCTATTAGAGGCTAAAAATCGTAATGTTGATTTACGTTCCAATAGTGAAGTCCTATCCATAACCTATAACAATAATAAATATTATATTACAACCACTAATGAAACCATAATCTCAGACATTTTGATCCTGGCAACTGGCTCCAAAGCCGCTCCTAATACTGGCTCAACTGGTTTTGGTTATGACATTGCTTCCTCTCTAAATCATACCGTAATTCCTCCTTTACCAGCCTTAACAGCCCTTCATGGAACAACTAGTTATTCTAGTTATTTTAAAGATTGGAATGGAATTAGAACTGATGTTACTGTTTCTCTATATCAAAACAATTGTCTTAAAAAAACCGTTTCTGGTGAAATCCAACTAACCGATTATGGTGTTAGTGGTATCTGTATCTTTCAATTAAGTGGTCTTGTATCTAAAGGTTTGTCTCAAAATAATCAAGAACATCTAACTATTGATTTCTTACCATGGTTAAAGGTAAAAAATAGAGAAGAACTAATAAAATACCTAGATAATAGAAATGACCTCTTACCCAATAGAACCATAACAGAACTATTAGAGGGAATGTTAAATTATAAACTAATAAATATAATTCTAAAACAAAATAAAATATCTAATACTAAACATTGGCCTAATCTTACATCTAAAGAAAAATATTCCCTCTGCGTTAGCCTAAAAACATTTAACTTCCCTATAACTAGTACCAATTCCTATAATAAATCCCAAGTCTGTACCGGTGGAATCCCATTATCAGAAATAAATATCTCTAATTTTTCTTCCTTAAAACATCCCAACCTCTATATAATAGGAGAACTCCTAGATGTTGATGGTGAATGCGGAGGCTATAACTTAGCCTTCGCCTGGTTATCAGGTCTCCTATCAGGACAATATCTAAAAGGTGATAACAATGCTTAGAATAAGTCAATTAAAAACATCTATAACTAAAGATAATATCGACTATCTAAAACATAAATGTGCTAATTTATTAAAAGTATCTCCCTCTCAAATAACTACTTTTACTATCTATAAAAAATCTTTAGATGCTAGAAAAAAGCCTGAATTATATTACATCTATGAAATAGATATCTCCATTCCCAATGAAGATAAATTTCTAAAACATAACTCTAATCCTCACATCACTAAATCAAAAGAACATAAATATCAATTCCCTAATTCCGGAACTACTCATCTAAAAAATAGACCAATAATAGTAGGTGCCGGCCCATCGGGCCTATTCTGTGCCTACATGCTAGCTCTTCACGGCTACAACCCCATAATAATAGAACGTGGTGACCCAATCGATCAAAGAACCCAAAAAGTAACTACTTTCTGGAACACTAATAAACTAGATCCCGAATCTAATGTTCAATTTGGAGAAGGTGGTGCTGGCACTTTTTCTGATGGCAAATTAGTAACTCAAATAAAAGATAAAGAGAATAGAGGTTCACAAGTAATGGATATCTTTATTGCCTCTGGTGCCCCTAAAGAAATAAAATACTTACATAAACCTCATCTAGGCACTGATCTTCTATCCAATATAATCATTAATTTAAGAAACAAAATAATATCCATGGGAGGAGAGTTCTATTATCAAAGTAAACTAACTAACATCATATTAGAAAATAACACAATAAAAGCCATCGAGATCAATAATTCTCAAATCATTCCTACTCAAATCTTAGTCTTAGCTATCGGTCATAGTGCTAGAGATACTTTTAATATGCTATATAAAAACAATATTCCTCTAGAACCCAAACCCTTTGCCGTTGGTATCCGTATTCAACATCCTCAATCTTTAATTAATCAAAATCAATATGGCAATAAATATTCTTCCTCTTTAGGAGCTGCCAGCTACAAACTAACTTATAAGAGTACTACTGGAAGAGGAGTCTATAGTTTCTGCATGTGTCCCGGTGGCTATGTCGTTAATTCTTCTTCCGAACCAGGAAAATTATGTATAAATGGTATGAGTAATTATGCTAGAAATACCCTAAATGCTAATAGTGCTTTAATAGTAACTATCTCTCCTAAAGATTTTGGCTTAAACCCTCTAGATGGTGTCAAATTCCAACAGGCTCTAGAAACTAAAGCCTATCTATTAGGTAACGGTCTAATTCCTACTCAAACTTTTAAAGATTATTTAGAAAATGTTTCTACTACTAAATTTGGCCACATTAATCCTATAACCAAAGGAAACTATACTCTAACAAATCTAAATTCCCTTTTCCCAGACTATATAAACATCTCTTTAAAAGAAGCTATCCAACATTTCGATAAAATAATTCCTGGCTATGCTGATCCAGATGCTATCATTCAAGCCGTTGAAAGCAGAACTTCTTCACCACTTCGAATTCCAAGAAATTCCCAAGGTGAAAGCTCTATCTCTGGTTTATATCCTTGTGGCGAAGGATCTGGTTATGCCGGAGGAATAACTAGTGCCGCTATCGACGGTATCAAAATAGCTGAATCCTTAGCTAAAATCTATAAACCTTTTCAGTAAATATTATTATACGAGAAAGTGATATTATGAAAGAGCTATTATATTTAATTTTCTTTCCTTTTATTCTTATGTATTATATGTTAAAACTAACTTTTTATCTAATGGTCATTACTTTTTATTTTTGTTTTATTTTTGGCAAAATCATCTTCTCTTTATTTCTAATGCTCTTTCAATTAGTTTATAACAAGTTTGGTCATGGTAAAATATATTTTAATTACCCTGATTTTAAAATCATCAATCCTTTTCATAAGAAAAGTTCTTCGTCAAAATCTTTTAGTACTAACAGTACTAAGAAAAATAATTTTGAAAGTAGCTTCGATAGAGAAGCCAAGTTGTGGGGGTTATCAGAAGAAGATAAAAGAATAGCTAAAGAAGAAAGAATGAGTCCAGCCGATTATGTCGAAGCAGAAGAAAGAGATGATGATGAGTTAGTAACAGATGAGTGGGAAGAAAAATAGCTAGAACATTAACAAAAATAGATATTAATCATAAGCTATTTTAGGTGATAATTTATGAATAATAATAACTTAGTTGGAGTTGTAATTGATCCAGGACATGGAGGAACTGATAGTGGAGCTACAGGTAATAATCAATACGAAAAAGATTATACTTTAAAAATAAGTAAATACATGTATGATCGCTTTAAAGAATTAGGAATACCAGTAACTTTAACTAGAGATAGTGATACAAGCCTAACTCCGACGGAAAGAGTAAATAAAGTTTTATCAGCTTATGGAAATAATCCCAATGTTATAGTGATATCTAATCACTTGAATGCCGGAGGTGGTACAGGCGCCGAAGTAATCTACGCCCTCCGCAACAACCCAACCCTTGCCAGCAAAATCCTCGAAAACATCAGAGCCACTGGCCAAAGCACCAGAAAATACTATCAACGTCGCCTTCCTAGTGATACCAGTAAAGACTATTACTTTATGCACCGTAACACCGGTGACACCGAAAGCCTAATAGTAGAATACGGCTTCATTGACGACACTCCAGAAAATGCCAAATTCCTAAACGATAACTATAAACAACTAGCCGAAGCCGTCATCAAAGCCGTCTCCGAATATAAAGGAATAAAATATACATCTCCCTTTACCTCTAGCACTACCACAACGTATACCGTCAAAAAAGGCGACTCCTTATACTCCATAGCCACCAAGTATAACACCACTGTCGCCACTCTAAAAAATCTCAATAATCTCACATCAAATAACCTCTCAATCGGTCAAGTTCTAAAGTTACCAGGTTACCAAAATTCCACATCAACCACAACCTATACCGTCAAAAAAGGTGACTCCCTATACTCCATAGCCACCAAATACAATACAACAGTTAATAATTTAAAATCCCTAAATAACCTTACAAGCAACACTCTAAACATCGGTCAAGTCCTAAAAATTCCTACTACAACCACTGTTGGCCCAACCGAAGTGAGTGAAGTAATAACCTATATCGTCAAATCAGGTGATACCTTAGAATCCATCGCCAAAGCTTACGGCCTTACCCAAGAAGAAATAATTAATTTAAATAACCTCACCAGCACTACTCTTAAACAGGGCCAAAAACTACGCCTACCAATAGATACCATTGAATTGCCAAACGAATCAGAATCCCCAACTACTAATCAACCTGACATCGCAACATATACAGTCAAAAGTGGTGATAGTCTATATTCCATAGCCAACAAGTACGGACTAACAGTCTCAGAATTAAAAAATCTCAACAACCTGACAACCAATACTCTAACCATTGGTCAAGTTCTAAAAATAAAACCAACCGCCACAACTCAACCTACTTCTACTACAACCTACACAGTCAAAAGTGGTGATACCTTATATTCCATCGCTAACAAATACAATACCAACATAACTACCCTAAAAAACCTAAATAATTTAACCAGCAATCTTCTAAGTATCGGTCAAGTGATCAAAGTTCCATCTACCACCGATGGCACCACTACTTCTAATACAACCTATACCGTTAAAAGTGGTGATACTCTATACTCCATAGCCAACAAGTACGGACTAACAGTCTCAGAATTAAAAAATCTCAACAACCTAACAACTAACACCCTAACCATCGGCCAAACTCTAAAAATAAAATAAATTTCTAAAAAATAGATCCTAAAAATAAAATATCGGCAAAAGAAGAAACATCAATTTAGAAGGAAATATCAATAAAAAAATAATCACCAGCTCAGAAAAAAATCTCAAGAGAAAAATCGTTAACCTAGAAAAATGACAATAAAAAAATAATTGCCAACATCATTACATCATAAAAACATTCACAAAAATCTAATATCAACCTAAAAACCACATCAAATTTTTTGAATGTGGTTTTCCTTATTTCTTCTTTTATCTCTATATCTATCTAACAAACTCATCAAATTCCTGTGGCCTCTCACTCCTAAACTTCATCAGTTCTCCGTTCCTAGGATCAATCAAATCCAACTCATACGCATGCAAAGCCAATCTCCCCATACCATTATCCTTAGAGCCATATTTCTTATCGCCCACAATAGGGAATCCAGCCTCACTAAGATGAACTCTGATCTGATTTCTCCTTCCTGTTTCGATATTCACATCTAACAAACTATATTTCCCATTACTTCTCAAAACCTCATAATTCGTAATAGCATATTTTCCATGTTTATCCCTTGCTGAATAAACTCTTCCCGTCCTATCTTCCTTAAGATAAGAAGCAAAACGGCCCTTCTTTTTTTGTAAAGTCCCAGGAACAATTGCCCAGTACCCCCTCTTTTTTACTATTTCATTCCAATTTTCCTGCAACTTTTCCTTAATAGCGGGATTCTTTCCAAACATTAATACCCCTGATGTTTCCTGATCCAACCTATGAATAGCAAATAAAAAACACTTTGGATCCTTCTTTCTCACATAACTCCTAACCATCTTAAAAGCCGTAATCTCTTTTTCCTTATCATTACTAATAGACAACAGCCCACCAGGTTTATCGATAACAATTAGATCCTTATCCTCATACAAAATCCTTAAATTAAATTCTGGCATCACAACTTTCTGATAAAATAAAGAGACCTCATCACCAGCAGTAACCTCCTGTGTTGCTCGGGTAACCGTCTTTCCATTCACCGTTACCATTTCGTATTTTATATAATTTTTCAAATCTTTCCTGCTAACATCGGTCTTAACTTCACCCAAAAAATCCACCAACATAGCCTTCCTCACTACCTGCCAAGATTGCTTTTTCTCCTTCATTAATAATCACTTCCATTACCCCTTCATGATATCATTTTTTCCTGCCACCGTCAACCAATCCTAGACTTCCTAATTCTCTTTTTAAACCAATTTTTTTAAAGGAAAAGACCGCTCCAACCATTGAGCAGTCCTGTCTCTAATTAAATATCTCCCACATTATTATTTGCTATCTTTAGTGTCACTCCAACCAAAATAACTTTTGCGATACTTACCTAACACTTTGTTTTTTTTCTCAAAAACAAATCCATTATAAGCTTCAACCTTAACATTCCCTCCGATATTATAAATTAAAGGCTTAAACTGACATCGCATTATTGAATAATAATCATCACAAAAATTTCGAACTTTATTAACAGGATAGGAAATAGAGAATAGGGGAACTAATCCTAATTTTCCCTTTCTATTTTTACCATAATGAACCTTCTCAGGATCATAAACCACAAATTCAATTCTATCTCTAGTTTTTACAGGTACACCCGTTCCTAAAAATATATCATCAACACATAAACTATTAAAAGAACCAGGAAGCATATCAATACCATAAGGAATAAATACCGTTTCCAATTTTCCAATCTTTACTACTTTTCCTGAATCATCTTTAGTAAAAAATATATTTCTATAAAAAACCTTATCCTGTAGTTCCTCGGTATTAGGGCTAATAGCAATCTCTCTTTTATCATGAATATCTGCAAAAAAATACCCTTCAACAACATTTGGCGTCTTAAAATCTTGAGTTATGCGAAATAAATTTCCCATCTCTTTCTTATCACCTCTCATATTTGCCTCTATTATATAATAAAAAGTCCTAAATAGTTCAATATATACTGCTAGTTAATGAAGTTTCTTACATACATTAGCTTTTGGCTTGTAAAAACAATGATTTTTATATCTTCCCGCAAAATCTTGCTCCCACCAAGTACTCTTACAACTATCTCCACTAGTGGGAGCATAAAACCATAAAGCATTAGTAGCGGGATGATAATATTCCCCCCTTATAACTCTCGTTGCCAAATTTCTTTCTTTTTCCGTAGGATTTCCATAAAATAGACTACTAGACGTTCCAGAAAAACCTCCCGGATTTTGAAAGATCATTTGTGAAATAGAATTAATATCTTTAAATACTAAACAATCTGCTAAAACTCTATTAATTCCCACATTTCCCACCATTAACATTCCTAAGTTTCCTTCTCCCACCGCCTCAGCACGCATTAAACGTGCTAAAAGTTGAAGCTCTTTATCCGTATATTTAACAACTCCCATCTTATATCACCATTATAATATATGCATAAATTTACAATAATTCTAAAAAATGGTTGAATTTTTTCTTGATTTATGATAAATTATAATTGTTCTATTTATTAGGGGATTAGTTAAATGGTATAATAATGGTCTCCAAAACCACTGTTGGGAGTTCGATTCTCTCATCCCCTGCCAGTGAATTTAACTCTAATTGAACAATAGAGTATTATTTATATAAGAGGAAAGTGGTCTATAGGCCACTTCTTTTTTATTATTTAGCTATCCTGAAAAGGAGGATAACATAATGGACAAAGAATTAGAAAAAGCCTTAGAATTAGAAACTCAAAGACAACAAAATAATATTGAATTAATCGCAAGTGAGAATTACGTCTCTAAAAGTATTTTACAACTTCAAGGAAGTATTCTTACCAACAAATATGCCGAAGGCTATCCAGGAAAAAGATATTATGGAGGCTGCCAATACATAGATATTTTTGAAAATCTTGCTATAAAGTATGTTTGCCAATTATTTAATTGCCAATATGCTAATGTTCAACCTCATAGTGGAAGTAGTGCTAACATGGCCGTTTATAAAGCTTTATTACAACATAAAGATAAAGTAATGGGTATGAACCTAAGTCATGGTGGTCATCTTACTCATGGCCATCCCATTAATTTTAGTGGCTTAGAATATGATATTGTAAGCTATAATGTTAATAAAGATACAGAAATGATTGACTATGATGAATTGGAAGCTTTAGCCATGAAAGAAAAACCTAAGATGATAATCGCTGGTGGCAGTGCTTACTCTAGAATAATTGATTTTAAAAGATTTAGAGACATCGCTGATAAGTGCGGAGCCTATTTAATGGTTGATATGGCTCACATTGCTGGCTTAGTTGCCACTGGCCTTCATCCTTCTCCAATTCCTTATGCCGACGTTGTAACATCGACAACCCACAAAACTCTTCGTGGACCTCGCGGTGGAATTATTTTAACTAACAATGAAGAAATAGCCAAGAAAATAAATAAAACTATTTTCCCTGGTATTCAAGGCGGCCCTTTAATGCATGTTATCGCCGCTAAGGCTCAATGCTTCTATGAAGCCCTTCAACCAAGCTTTAAGCAATATCAAGAGCAAGTGCTAAAAAATTCTCAAGCCCTAGCTAACGTCTTAACCAAAGAAGGACTAAGAGTCGTAACTGGAGGAACAGATAATCATCTTCTTTTAGTAGATGTCAAGTCAACTTTCAATATAACTGGAAAAGATGCAGAACAAGTATTAGATAAAATAAATATAACTGTCAATAAAAATACCATTCCTTTTGACGAAGAGTCACCATTTAAAACTAGTGGTATTCGTTTAGGTAGCCCTGCCATGACTACTAGAGGTTTAAAAGAACCAGAATTTGAACAAATAGGCCATATTATTGTCGCTGCTTTAAAGAATATTGACAATGAAGCTAAATTAAAAGAGCTTCAAACTCAAGTTTTAGATCTTACTGCTAAATTTCCTTTAAATTATTGAAAATCATTAGATTAAAGGACTATATAATCTTAAAATAGAAAAAGTTATCAAACTTCCACCTCTAAGTATCAATTAGAGATGGAAGTTTTTTCTAGATGAATTTCCATTTCTCTCTTTCTTCGCCTCTATTTTACACATCTAAGGAAACAAGAAAACTATTAGTATAATTTTATTGAATTAAAAAAATCAAAGTGTTAAAATTAATAATGGAGGTAAGATAATGAGAGAAGAATGGAAAAATTTTACAGAAGGAGAATGGTGTAATGAAATTAATGTTAAAGATTTCATTATGAAAAACTATACTCCTTATGAAGGTGATGAAACATTTTTAGTAGGACCAACTGCTAAAACTAAGAAAATTGCCGACAAATATGAAGAATTATATCAAGAAGAAGCTAAAAAACATGTTTTAGATATTGATGTCGATAACATGTCTGGTATTAATAATTTTGAACCAGGTTATATCTGTGAAGATGATGATGTAATTGTTGGTTTACAGACTGATGCTCCCTTTAAAAGAATAATTAACCCTTATGGTGGTATTAGAATGGTTTACCAAGAATTAGATGCTTATGGCTATAAAATGAATCCTGAAGTTGATAAATATTTTAATGCTTTTAGAAAGACTCATAACCAAGGTGTTTTTGATGCTTATACTAAAGAAATTAGAACTGCTAGACATGTTGGTCTATTAACAGGATTACCAGATGCCTACGGCCGTGGTAGAATTATTGGTGACTATCGTCGTGTAGCCTTATATGGTATTGATTACTTAATGGAACAGAAAAAAAATGAATGGGAATATGGCTATCAATCTAATGGTGATATGTCTGAAGAATTAATTCGTATCCGTGAAGAAATATCTATGCAATATAGAGCCCTAGATGAAATAAAGAAAATGGCTAGTAAGTATGGCTTTGATATTAGTAAACCCGCTACTACTGCTAAAGAAGCTATTCAATGGACTTATTTTGCTTACTTAGCAGCCGTAAAAGAAAATAATGGAGCCGCTATGAGTCTAGGTCGTGTCGATGATTTCTTTGATATTTATATCACTAGAGATCTAGAAGCTGGTTTAATAACCGAAGCTGAAGCTCAAGAAATGATCGATAATTTTGTTATTAAATTACGTATGGTTAGACATCTAAGAACTCCTGAATATGATGAATTATTTACAGGAGATCCTACTTGGGTTACTTGTTCCCTAGGAGGAATATCTGAGTCTGGTAAAAATATGGTAACCAAAACATCTTATCGTATTGTCAATACTCTAACTAATTTAAATACTTCCCCAGAACCTAATATGACTATCCTTTGGAGTACTAAATTACCAGAAAATTGGAAGAAATATTGTGCTAAAATGTCTATCGATACTGATGCTATTCAATATGAAAATGATGATATTATGCGTCCAATATATGGTAATGATTATGCCATAGCGTGCTGTGTTTCAGCTATGCGTATTGGTAAAGATATGCAATTCTTTGGAGCACGTTGTAATCTTGCTAAATCATTATTATATGCCATTAATGGTGGTATCGATGAAATGAAAAATGTTAAAGTTTTTGATAATGTTCCTAAAATAACTGATGAGTATTTAGATTATGAAACCGTTAAAAAAGCTTACTTTAATGTTCTGGATAAAGTAGCTAAAGTTTATAGTGACGCCATGAATATAATTCACTATATGCATGATAAATATGCTTATGAAGCTGGTCAAATGGCTTTACATGATACTGATGTTCATAGATATATGGCTTACGGAGTAGCAGGCCTTTCTGTAGCCTGTGATTCCTTATCCGCTATTAAATATGCTAAAGTAAAACCTATTCGTAATGAAGAAGGCATGGCCATTGATTTTGAAATTGAAGGTGACTTCCCTAAATATGGTAATGATGATGATAGAGTAGACGATATTGCTAAAGAAATCCTTGAAAAAATCTTTACAGCTCTAAAAAGTCATAAAACTTATCGAAATGCCGAAACAACTCTATCTGTATTAACGATTACTTCTAATGTCGTATATGGAGCTAAAACTGGTAGTACTCCTGATGGCAGAAAAGCTGGTGTTCCTTTCGCTCCTGGTGCTAATCCAATGCATGGAAGAGATGAAAGTGGTGCCATTGCCTCATTAAATTCCGTAGCTAAATTAGAATATGGTAGTTGCTGCAAAGATGGTATTTCCAACACCTTCTCCATAGTACCAAATTCTTTAGGAACTGATAAATCACAACAAATAGAAAATTTAGTTTCTTTACTAGATGGTTACTTTGTTCAGGGAGCACACCACCTAAATGTCAATGTTTTAAATCGTGAAGTGTTAATTGACGCTATGAATAATCCTGATAAATATCCATTATTAACTATAAGAGTATCAGGTTATGCTGTAAGATTTAATAAATTAACTAGAAAACAACAAGAAGAAGTAATTTCTAGAACCTTCCATGATAAAATGTAATGACTAAAGGTTCTGTTAATTCTATTGAATCCTTTGGACTTGTTGATGGTCCAGGGATTCGCACTGTTGTTTTCCTAAATGGCTGCCAATTAAGATGTAAATATTGCCATAACCCTGAAATGTGGCATCTTCAAGAACTTAATACCACTCCCGAAGAATTAGCTAAAAAGATAATTCGTAACAAACCTTATTTTACAAGAAATAGTGGGGGAGTAACCTTCTCAGGGGGTGAGCCACTACTCCAAAGTGAATTTATTATTGAAACATCTAAAATCTTAAAACAAGAAAATATTCATATTGCCTTAGATACCTGTGGTGTTGGAACTGGTAATTATGATGAAATACTAAAATATGTTGATCTCGTTCTCTTTGATATCAAACAAATAACCAAAGAAGCTTATCTAGATCTAACTTCTCATACCATGGATGAAAGTCTAAAGTTTATTGAAGCTTTAAATAGATCTGGTAAAAAAGTTTGGATAAGGCAAGTAATTGTTCCAGGTCAAATGGATAATAATACCTATATCCAAGGCTTAGCTAAATTCTTAAAACAAATAAAAAATATTGAAAATATAACTTTTCTCCCATACCATACCCTTGGGGTTGAAAAGTATAAAAAATTAGGACTAGACTATTGCTATAAAAATTTACCGGCCATGGATAAAGAAGAATGTGATAAATTATTTGCTAGTTTTATGAAACTGTATAAAGAAGAAGTCTCCAGATAATATTGGCTTCTTCTTTTTTTCCTTTCTAACCTTTTTTTCTTCCTGTTCGAAAAAACCTCTAGTTTAATCTTAGAAAATAATGTTAATATAGAGGCTTTATCCAATATAATTAACTAGTGAAATATTATCAAAAAGCGAACACTATCATCAAAATAAAATTATTTAAAAAATATTATTTTTAAAATTTATAATTTTTCTAAAATTCAAAATTACTCCTAAAATATTCAGACTGTAAAATTGATGTAAATAATGATAAAACCATATAAAATAAAGGAATAACTCCAAAATACTCTCTCTGATAATTATTGAAAAAACATTTTAAAAATGGCGATCCTTTAAAAATAAGGGATTGTCATTTTATTAAAAAAAGCTTAAAAAATCAAAAGTAAAAAAGATAAAAGCGAACAAAAAGTATTGACTTTTATATTTCAGATGTTATAATTAAATCAGAAATTTAGTAGAGGAGTGTAAAATGATAAATATAGAAGAAATAACTACATTAAAAGTAGTAAAACGAAATGGAAGAAAAGTAGATTTTGATGGAGCTAAAATAGCTATGGCTATTAAAAAAGGCTTTGATAGTGTTGAAAATACTGAAAGTGAAATTAATAAATACAGTGAAAAAGATATTCAAAAAGTTTACCAAACTGTTTTAAAAAGAATAGAAAAAGATTATAAGGATGCCGAAAAAATAAAAATAGAAGAAATTCAAGATTTAATTGAAGATGCTTTATTAAAAGGAAAATATGAAGATGTTTTCAAATCTTTTTCTGAATATCGTGAAAGAAGAGCTCAATCTAGATTAGTTTTTGCAGATGAAAAAAGAATGCATAAATTCTTAAAATCACTAGAAAACTTAGGAATGAAATCGGCAATTGAAGAAGATGCCAAAAGAGAAAATGCTAACATTGATGGAAATTCTGCTATGGGAACTATGCTTCAATATGGTTCAACTGTTTCTCGTGAGTTTTCTAAAGATTATCTAATGAAAAAGAAATTTGCTGATGCACACGATGATGGTGATATTCATATTCATGATATGGATTTTATGCCAATGGGAACAACTACTTGTATGCAAATAGATTTAAATAAATTATTTAAAGGTGGTTTTTCTACCGGACATGGTCACCTAAGAGAACCAAATTCTATAACCTCTTACAGTGCCTTAGCCGCTATAGCAATTCAATCCAACCAAAATGATCAACATGGTGGTCAAAGTATACCAGCCTTTGATTATTACTTAGCACCGGGTGTCTTAAAAACCTTCAAAAAGCAATTCAAACAAGCTATTTATGAACTATTAGATTTTACAGAATTTATTGATTTTGTTAATATGGATAAAGTTGCCAAAGAAGTCGATAAATTAACAAGTATTGAATTTGATATCTCAAAATTTGAAAGTTTTTATAAAGAAAATGGTGAATTAAAAAAGATTTTCACTAAATCATATGATACTGCTATGGCTAAGACTAATCGTGATACTTATCAAGCTATGGAAGCTTTTATTCATAATCTAAATACTATGCATTCTAGAGCAGGAGCCCAAGTTCCATTTTCATCTATAAACTTTGGAACTGATACTTCTCCAGAAGGAAGAATGGTTATGAAAAATTATCTTTTAGCCTTAGATAATGGTTTGGGACATCATGAAACTCCAATTTTCCCAATTTCTATTTTTAAAGTAAAAGAAGGAACTAATTATAATCCAGGGGATCCTAACTATGATTTATTTAAATTATCTTGCAAAGTATCTGCTAAGAGATTATTCCCTAACTTTTCTTTCATGGATGCTCCTTTCAATAAACAATATTATAAAGGCGACTATAATACTGAAGTATGCTATATGGGCTGCCGTACTAGAGTAATGGGAAATGTAGTTGATCCTAATAAAGCTGTAACACCTGGACGTGGAAATTTATCTTTCACTACTATTAACTTAGTAAGATTAGGAATAAAACATGGTATTGTTACCAATGATAAGACAGATTTAGATGGCTTTTTTGAGGAATTATCTGATTTAATGGATTTAGTAAAAGATCAATTATTAGAAAGATTTGAAATCCAATGCAATAAAAGAACTTATAATTTTCCTTTCTTATTAGAACAAGGGGTTTGGATTGATAGTGAAAAATTAAAACCAACTGATAGATTGAGAAAAGTCTTAAAACATGGAACTTTAAGTATTGGTTTCATTGGCCTAGCTGAATGTCTAAAAGCCTTGATTGGTAAACATCATGGTGAAAGTGATGAAGCCCAAGAACTAGGTTTAAAAATAATCAAATTTATGCGTACTAGATGTGATGAATATTCTGAAAAATATAACCTAAACTTTACTTGTCTAGCTACTCCAGCCGAAGGTTTATCGGGCCGTTTCACTGGATTAGACAAAGCAATCTATGGCAAAATTAAAGGTGTAACAGATAGAGCTTACTATACAAATTCTTTCCATGTCCCTGTCTACTACAATATTTCTATTGTCAATAAGATTAAAAAAGAAGCTCCATATCATGAATTAACTAATGCCGGTCATATTAGTTATATTGAATTAGATGGAGATACAACTAATAACTTAGAAGCTTTTGAAAAGATAGTAAGAATTATGAAAGAAAACAACATGGGTTATTGTGCAATTAACCATCCAGTTGATAGAGATCCTGTTTGTGGATATGTAGGAGTAATTGGCGATGTTTGTCCAGGCTGTGGTCGTCATACTGGAGAAGGAATAACCGTTGAAAAATATAATGAATGTAAATGTCAATAATATAAATAAAAGTGTTAAAAGGAGAGATAAAAATGCGTGAAGAAAGTTTTAAAGAAGAAAAGAAAATAGGTGAGGGAGTAGGTTTTGAAAGAATAAGAAGAATAACTGGTTACCTAGTAGGAACTGTTGATAAATTCAACAACGGAAAAAGAGCCGAAGAAAGAGATAGAGTAAAACACGGCCTTGAAGGAATTATTGAAAAATAATGCAAATAAGATTAGCCACTACCGATATTCAAAGAGATAGTGTTGTCGACGGTGAAGGAATAAGAAGTGTTATTTGGACGCAAGGATGTTCCCATAATTGTGAAGGTTGTCATAATCCTACTACCCATTCCTTTACCGCTGGCTACCTTGTTGATGTTGACAAAATAAAAGATAAAATAAAATCTTTAGAAGGCCAAGATGGAATAACTTTATCCGGTGGTGATCCTATGTTTCAAGCTAAAGAATGTGCTGAAATAGCTAGGTATTGTCATGAAATAGGTCTCAATGTTTGGTGTTATACGGGCTTTACTTATGAAGAATTATTAAAATTATCTAAAAACAAGCCAGAAATAATGGATTTACTATCAAATATTGATGTTCTAATTGATGGTAAATTTATTCTTAAAGAAAAAAGTTTTGATGTAAAATTTAGGGGCTCTAAAAATCAAAGAGTAATTGATGTTCCTAAAAGTTTATCTAAAAATCAAGTTTGCCTAAAAGAAGGTTACGACAATAATGTAGAAAAAGAAGAAGTTACAACTAACAGAAAAAAGTATATGTTTGTTTAGTTGCAACTTCTTTTAATATCTTCTTATCGTTACATATCTATCTATGTAATAATTTAATTATTTAGAGAAAAACTCTTTCTATTTTTCTTTGCTTGTGCTAAAATTATCTTATCAAACATTCCAAAATGTTGATGTTTGAAAAGCTGAAAAGTAGAAAAGCTGGAGTAGCTTAGTTGGTAGAGCAACGCACTCGTAACGCGTAGGTCGCAGGTTCAAATCCTGTCTCCAGCACCATAGATGAATAGTCCAGACTTTTATAGTCTTGGATTTAATATAGAAAATATCAATTCCTAAAAGAAATTGGAGTTCTTCGAATCCTGCTGGACCTAGAAATCAGTTCATTCCTTGAACTGATTTTTTTGTTCAAAATAAAAGACATTGACCAATTTCTTTAATAAGATAAAATATTTATAAGCAAAATAAAAACTTGAAAGTCAAATTTTTATCAATGAGGATGTTAAAACATTAAAAAAACATCCTATTAATATAATAAGAAAGGAATTAAGAAAATAAAAAAATTTATATTTGTTACTGGATCTTCTGAGTCAGGAAAAAGTGGGGGAATTAATTATCTTTCAGAAAATTATGGCGATAAAATAAAACATCTAAAAATCAGAAATATATTTCCTGAAGTATATAAAGATTCTAGATCATCAAAGGGATTTCAAGAATGGTATGATTATGAATTTGAAAATAATTTTGAAAGTTTGTGGGATAGATATATTGTCAAAGACGACGAGATGTCAGGTGATAAAGAAATCGTAATTATGGATACTATGTATGGTATAAAAACTATTAAATATTTGTATTCAAAGTTAGGAGATAATTTGGGAGTATTATTTATAGATGCAGATTTCAATAAAAGAGTTGAAAGAGAATATAATCGCCTTAGGACAGATTCTACAATTAGCGATAGAAAAGCAATAATAAAAAGATTAACTCCTCAAATTTAGACCATATTAGTAGATTCCTACAATAATGAAGAATGGCAACAAATATGTGATAAAGTTTAAAGATTATAAAAAATCAGAGTTTATAATAGTTTCTATAATACAGAGATATTTAACAACTTGTAAGTTCTATTTTAATGATTGTTTAAATTAAATAAAGTTACATTTAACGTTTTATTTAATTGGCAATATCTATGATAAAATAAATTATAGGGAGTGTGATTATAATGAATGGTAACAAAATAATAGTTCATACTTTAATAAAAACTCCAAAGGGATATTTAGTTACTAAAAGATCCCAAGAAGAAACAACCTATCCAGAATATTGGGATATCCCAGGAGGACTAGCAGAATTTGGAGAACTACCTAGAGAGGCCGTAATTCGAGAAACCAAAGAAGAAGTAGGCTTAGACATTGTACCAACTAAAGTAATACACGAAGACAGTAATTTTGATAAAACTAAGAATTTAATTTTTATTAGACTAGTGTATTTGTGTGAATTAAAATCCCCAATAGAAGATATAATTTTACAAAAAGAAGAACACTCTGAATACAAGTTTATTAATACCTTAGAGGATTTAAAAAAAGAAAAAATCTCTCCCTTTCTTGTTGAATTATTCAATGATTTACAAAAATATTAACAAAAATTAGAAAATATAGGTATAAATACCGTTATACTTTCTAAAAATATTGAACCCCAATTATTTAACATAAAGAAGAAGTATAAAAGAAAAAGAAGAAATTCAGATATTTTTCTGCCTTTTAGCTTTCCTTCTTTTTCTTTTTTATTTAAAACTATCTCCTTATCTGCAAGGATTAGGTCCAGGATTAGAACCATTATTCCAGAACAAAATAAAGAATATAATAAGTACTATAATAATTATCCATAAACCACTACCATATCCATAGTTTCCATATCCATATCCAGGATATCCATACATAATTACCATACTCCTTTCACTATATTATATTTAATCATCTTTTAAAGAAATTATAATGGATACCTAGTTCTATTTCTAAATCTTTCTCTTTTTCCTAATAGATTAGTTTGAATAAAATTGACAGTTAAATATCTATCTGCTAAAATTAAATTATAAAAATAAAGAAAGAAGATGATTTTATGAAATTATTAGGAAAAGTAGCCATAGTAACAGGAAGTTCCCGTGGAATTGGTAAGGCTATTGCCAAGGCCTTTGCCCAAGAAGGTGCTAAAGTAGTTATTTGTGGTACCACTATCGAGCATGCCATGACAACCTCTCAAGAACTTCAAAATGAATTATCCTTACCTCAAGATAATTTTTTACCTGTTGGTGTCAATATGAAAGATACAAATAGTATTATAAACCTAGTAGAAACTACTATCAATAAATGGCAAAAGATCGATATCTTAGTAAATAATGCTGGTATTACTGCCACTAAATCTCTTTTAGATTCTACCGATGCTGATTTTTCTAACATGTATGACATCAATGTCCTAGGACTACTAAAAACTACTAGAGAAGTAGTAAAATATATGAAAAATACTGGAGGAAGTATTATTAATACTAGCTCTATGGTCGGTATCAACGGTGGTAACCATCAAGTATCTTATGCTTCTAGTAAATTTGCCGTAAATGGCATAACCAAATCCCTTGCCAAAGAACTAGGTCCATATAACATTCGTGTAAATGCCATTGCTCCTGGCGTTGTTGAAACCGACATGATGAAAAACTCTGTCTCTGAAGACATGAAAAAAATGTTAATAAACCTAACCCCTTTAAGAAAAACTGCTACTCCTGAAGATATCGCTGGAGCCTATCTTTATCTAGCTAGTGATGACGCCAACTTTACAACTGGAACCATTATCCAAGTTGATGGTGGCTTACTAATGTAACTAAAATAAAAATTTAAAGAAAATAAAAGGACCTAACCTCTGAAGTGACTACCCATTTGGCATCATCACTTCTCTATATGTCCTTTTTAATTTTATCTTTTTTTCTTTAATTTTTTACTCTTATTGTCTGAATTTCTATACCCTTTAGTAGGAACAAAATTACTTATAATTCCTTTATCTTTATTCTTAAGCAAATAAAAATATCCAAAGAAACAAAATACTACTGCCCCAATAAAATTAACCATCAGATCATCCATAGTATCAATAATTCCAATATCTAAATATCCACCGTTAATCGTTGTGATAACCTTACCATCCTTATCATAAAGAATTGTCTTATCAATATCTTTAACTTTTATCACCTTATTACTCTTAGATTCATCTAAAGAAACTGTATCTATCCTTTGTACAATCGTATCCTTTTGCATATCCGTATGTAAAAACTTATCAGCATTGTATTTCAAAAACTCCCATAAGACTCCAATTGTCATTGAAAAACAGAAAGCTACCATACACAAATAAATAGGGGACAAGTTAAATTTTTTACTATTAGTATTAAGTAAATCCACCATTGAAAAACCTACTGCCGTTGCTAAAAAGCCATTTAAAGTATGCAAAATTGCATCCCAATAAGGAATTAACCCATAAAAATTATTTATTTCTCCCAGTATCTCTGCCGAAAAAATAAACAAATAAATAACTATTTCCAACGTATTAGGAAGAGTGATTCTTAATTTTTCCTGAATAAATAATGGTAAAAATAGTAATACTAATGACAATAAACATAGTAAAGCATTATTAATATCACCCCTTATAAGTTGTAAAATCATACAAATAACTACTAAAATTCTTAAAACAAAATAAACAATTAAAGAACTACGTTTGTTATTTTTATAATTATCCCTAACAATTTCCGTAATCCTTAACTTTTTTCTTTTCTCCTTTTTCTTAAATAACCTCATTATCTAACCTCCATTTTCAAATATTATATCATTTTCTAGTTGGCCCCATATCATTAGTTCTCATATTTTCCTTTTCTTAATTATATACTATATTGGTGATATTTATATTATGTATAAAAAAATCTCTCTTGATTACTCTGATCTTCTTCCTTATCTTAGTCTTAATAATCTAAATCTTCATTATCAAATAATCTATGAAAACTATTTATCTAAACTTAATAAACTTTTAGATCAAAATAATTACAACTACAATCATACTTTACCATATCTTGTTAAACATCTTGATATCTTTCCTTTAATCGCTAGGGGAGATATTCTCTATAACCTAGGAGCTGTCCTAAATCATGGTCTTTATTTCTATAACATGAGCCTTAATAATTATAATACTCCTGTTGGCAAACTAAAAGATGCCATAAATACTCAGTATGGTAGTTATCAAAATTTTAAAACTGAATTTCTTAAGGCTAGTACCAATTTCCCTGGTAGTGGTTATACCTTTTTAGTCCTAACTCCTACTAAAAAATTACAAATTATCTCTCTTTCTAACCAAGATACTCCCTATAGTTATGATTATATTCCCTTAATTGCCCTCGATCTCTGGGAACATGCTTACTATCTAGATTATCAAGCCGATCGCAAGTCTTACATCGATAATTTCCTCGATCATCTCCTTGATTATGAAAAAGTAAACAAATTATATGAGCAAAACCTTTAATCTTTAATAAAAAAGAAAAACCATTACTCGTCAATTGTCGTAATAGCTCCTCCTACACACATATCTACCATTTCTTTAACTTCTTCTTTTTTTTCTTCTGGAATATCTTCTGATTTCACACAAGCAAATCCTTCATCATTAAAGTCAAATACCTCGGGAATAGTTGCTACGCAAGCCCCACATCCAATACATCTTTCTTTATTAACAGTTACTTTCATAATAAAAACTCCTTCCTTTTCTTCAATATATTATATAAATAAAAAAAATAAAAATCAATAAAAATATTTTATTTCTCCTCAAAATATGATATCATATAAATATAAAACTAAAGGACGTTGTTAGTGAAGGATGTTGTGATTATGGAAAGTAGAATGGACAAGTATTATCGCGAAAACAATTCTAGCATGCAAAGAAGTAGCAAAAATAGAAGTTTATATAATTCTGTATATCAAGATTATGACAATTTAGAAAATCTACCTATACCAGATAATACCAATGAAATTGATATTCCTGAATTAAAAAAAATAATGAACCATCAAACTGAAGATGAATTATCTAAAACTAGGGAAATGAAATATTCTAATTTAGAAGAGCAAATAACCCGTGAACGAGAAAATTCTGAAAATAAAATTCACGATATAAATAAATTATTAGAATATGCTAAAAATGAAAATAATAAATTAAAAGAACAAAATCGTCCTCATGATCACGATAATTATAAATTACTTCATACCCTAGAAAATAAATCTCTAATTGAAGAGGTTAGGGAAGAAGAAATTAAAGAACCCCTTCCTGATTATGAACCTAGTCCTTCTCCTAGTGAATTAAAATATCAAACTAAGAAAATATCTATAAATCCTAGTATTGATCAAATAATTCCTAATGACAATACTGCTATGTCTTCTACAACTTCATTATCCTTAGATATCCTTTCTGATTTAAAGCCTACTGAAAATTCTGATACTGGTATAACTAAACCTATTAATGAAAACACAGTTGAAGCCCTACCTCCAACTGACGAAGTAAATGTTATAAAAGATGATCTTGAACAAGAAGAAACTGAAGATACTACTTTTTATACCGATACCTACAAATTTTCTAAAAAAGACTTTGATAAAGATTTCTATGATACTGAGCCTAAAAATCATTACGTCCTAAAAGTACTTTTGTTAATTCTTTTCATAGTAGCTTGTGCCGTAGCCATCTTCTATTTTATATCTAAATATGGCCTAAACAAATAAATTTTCTTAATATTCTAAATTATCTATTAAAAGGAGGTACATATGATAACTATCAATAATCAAAATTATAATATTATCCTAAACTATAGAGATGCTTTAAATAAAGAAGAATTAGAAACTAAATTAACTGATTTCTATTCTGATTATGATTATATAGTAGGAGATATTGCCTACAATAAATTAAGATTAAAAGGCTTCTATAAAGAAAATAATAAAAAAGTTAAAGATTTAAATAATTATAAGTATGTAGATACTTATCTAAAAAAATATTGTGCTCCCGACTGTCGACATTTTATCTTAGAAAAAATAAATAATATTGAGTAGGTGATATAAATGCAGTTAGATAAAATTATAACCTTGGTTAAAGATAGCCAAATAATTGGAAAAATCTCTCCTTTATGCTTCTTTGAACATCCCAATTATCAAAATTATTACTTAATCTATACTAAAGAAATAGCCGATAAAAATCCTCAAGATAACGTCGTATATTTTGGAAAAATAGATACTATTAATGGTGATAGCTATTTAGTTAATATAAATAATAATTCTGAATTAATTACCATTAAATCTCTTCTTAAAAAGATTTTTAATTATAGTGAAGATCTAGAACAAATCAAACAAGAGAAAAAAGAATTTAATAAAAAATTGGAGTTACCTAAAAATCTCTTTGAAAATCCCTATAATAAAAAAATAACTAATACCAATAGAGAAGATAAAAATTTAGAAAAGTATAAAGATATTGAAGATGAAAAAATAAAAAGCAATCGTGAATATCGTACTCGCCTAAAATCCCTATATGAAGATCTAGAACAAATTAAACCCCTAGACAAAAACTTACCTAATACCATTTTTGTAAGTAGTTCTAATGAAATGGGAATTCTCTTAAAATCACAATTATCAACTTTAAGACAATTATGGTTAGAATATCAACTTCAATATAATGAAAAAAATGTTTCTTTTTCTAAGCCTACATTAGAGACATCTTCTAAATCTTCAATACCTGTAAAGACCGTCTCTACTAACCTAGAACCCTTAGAAAAAGAACCAGAACCTCTAGATATTTCTCCTGACTTTGATACTCTCTTTAAATCACTATCTAACCGCATCAATTATATCAATGATTACTTAGATGAATTAAGAGAATTAAAAGAAGATATCGAAAAAGAAGATCATCTACCCAGTTCTCTTTCTGAAGAACGAAATAAATTAAGACAAGAAAAGAAAGATTTTGAAGATTATAAGCGTAAAGAACAAGAAAAACTTACTACTAAAAAAGAAGAATTACAAATTCATTTTCATAAATTTCAAACTCTTGTTGAGAATTTTGATAAAAAAATTAAAGAAGTTAAATAACCAAAAGATGTATACCGTCCTCTCTAAGGACCGTTTTATACATCTTTTTAATTCACTCTAAGTTTAATTTCTCTAAAAAATCTTTAAAAACTTCTTGCTAATTATTTATAAACAGTGGTATAATATTGCGGTATATAAAAAAAGGAGTGTGTAGTATTTATGAAAATGCGTAATATAGCAATCATCGCGCACGTTGACCATGGTAAAACTACTTTAGTAGATCAATTGTTAAAAAAGAGTGGTACTTTTCGTGCTAACGAGCAAGTAGAAGAAAGAGTTATGGACTCAAATGATATTGAAAGAGAAAGAGGAATTACAATCTTAGCCAAGACTACCGCTATTAACTATAACGGTTATCGCATCAATATCTTAGATACTCCCGGTCATGCTGACTTTGGTGGAGAAGTAGAAAGAATCATGAACATGGTTGATGGTGTTTTATTAGTAGTTGATGCCTATGAAGGAACCATGCCACAAACTAGATTTGTTTTAAAGAAAGCACTTGAAGCTAATGTTAAACCTTTAGTTATTATAAATAAGGTTGATAAACCTACCGCTAGAATAGAAAAAGTTTTAGACGAAGTAATAGATTTATTTATCGAATTAGGAGCTACTGATGAACAATTAGACTTTAAAGTAGCTTATGTTTCAGCTTTAAATGGAACTGCTAGTTTAAGCCCTGATATCAGTACTCAACAAGAAAGTTATGATGACGTCTTTAACCTAATCATCAATGAAATACCAGAACCAAGAGTAAACCCTGATGGTGATTTGCAGTTCCAACCAGCTTTACTAGATTATAATGATTATGTTGGTAGAATTGGTATTGGCCTTATCAAATCCGGACACTTAAAAGAAAATGAAATGGTTTCTTGTGTTAGATTAGATGGATCTCACAAACAGTTCCGTATCCAAAAATTATTTGGTTTTATTGGCCTTAAGAGAGTAGAAATCAAAGAAGCTCATGCCGGAGACATCGTTGCCATCGCTGGTTTAGCAGATATTTCTGTCGGTGAAACCGTTTGTAACCCTGGTAAAGAAAATCCTCTTCCAATCCTAAGAATTGATGAACCAACCCTAAAAATGACCTTCATGACTAATAACAGCCCTTTTGTAGGTCAAGATGGTAAATTCGTAACGGCCAGTAAAATAGGAGATCGCCTTTTCCGTGAAACCCAAAAAGATGTCAGCTTAAAAGTTGAACAATCTGGTAATGAGTCTTGGACTGTCTCTGGACGTGGTGAATTACACTTATCTATTCTTCTTGAAAATATGCGTCGTGAAGGCTATGAACTTCAAGTATCTAAACCTGAAGTAATCTTAAAAGAAATTGATGGTGTTACCTGTGAACCTTACGAAGATGTTCAAATAGAAGTACCAGAAGACTCCGTTGGTAATGTTATTGAAGCCCTAGGTCTAAGAGGCGCTAAGATGGAGAATATGTCCAATGTTAATAATCTTGTTCGTCTAAACTACACTATTCCTTCTAGAGGTTTAATTGGTTTCAATACCGATTTCATGACTATGACTAAAGGTTATGGTATCTTAAATCATAGTTTTAAAGATTATGAACCAGTTGAAAATATTAATATTGGCGAAAGAAAACTAGGAGTTCTAGTTTCCATGGAAAATGGTAAGGCCACTGCCTACGCTATAGGAGCTTTAGAAGATCGTGGTACCATGTTTATAGAACCAACTACCGAAGTTTATGAAGGAATGATTGTTGGAGAATGTAACCGTGATAATGATCTAGCTATCAATGTTGTTAAAGGAAAGCAATTAACTAACACTAGAGCAGCTGGAAGCGATCATACCGTTGTCTTAAAAAGACCTCGTCCTATTACCCTAGAATATGCTCTAGATTATATAAATAGTGACGAATTAGTAGAAATAACTCCTGAACATATTCGTCTTAGAAAACAAATTCTTAATACTGAACAAAGAAAAAAATTTGATGCCAAGAAATAGTCTTTTGATTATTTCTTTTCTTATATTTAATTATATTTGGCTAATACTATAAACGAGGCGATTAGTATGTCAAATAAATATTTAAATATTCTCTATCTTTTAACAACTATCATTATTTATTATCTCTTAAAATATCATAACTCCTTTCTAATCCTTGTTTCCTTAATTCTTTATCTTATTTTCAGTAACCTCCTAACAACCCTAATATCTAATCATAATTCTATCTCTAAAAATCTTCTCCCTATCTTTTATTTAAACTTCTTATGTACAATAATTTCCTTAATGATAGGGCTAATTTTAGAAAAAATATTTTACTTATCTAATAGTATTATTATTTGTTTATTAATAAGTTTCTTATATCCCCTTAAAACTCTTTACTCCCTAATATTATTTCCTAAACCCAATAGTAAATATAACTATTCTAAATTATTTCTAACTATTCTAAATTCTCTTACTCTAATTATCGGTACCTATCTAAGTCTTAATATCCTTAATCTAAATATCTATAATACTATCCTAATAATAATCATTTCCCTCTGTATCTTAAACTACCTGTGTATCTTTTTCTTATCCTCTTTCCCCAAGAAAAAGATACCCCTTACTCATCTCAAATCCCATTCTCATTTTTATTTCTCTAACCATAACCTAACTTTCTATATCCTAACTAACTATAACTATTTCTTAACCTATATCTCTTTAGTTTATCTCTTTTATCTCTATATAACTAGATATTATTATAGTTATCATGCCACCAGTAACATTCTAACTCTTTTCTATCTTTACCTAAACATTATAACAATCCTCATTCTAAAAATAATTCTTTCTCCTCCTAAACCCTCTAAATATAATTATTTTCTTCTTGTTGCTCTTTTACTTATTTCTCTATCCAAACCTCTCATCTTTCTCATCTCTCTAGAAAATCTTCTCTATTATCATC
Organism: uncultured Bacilli bacterium; assembly: GCA_934149105.1. GTDB lineage: Bacteria > Bacillota_I > Bacilli_A > RF39 > UBA660 > RUG11215. The sequence goes on along the minus strand of CAKPDP010000002.1, from coordinate 90,418 downwards.
TCTCACATCAAAAGTTAAAATCTTCCTCTAACTCTCTTTTAAATTATTATTTATTCTTTGGCCTCTTAACTAAATTACTCTTTACTATACCTCTTATAAATATTTTCTATAGCCTAAATTATAACCCTTTACTAGGAGATATCCTTCTAAATATCTTTCTCTATCTTTTCTTAATTATCTCTTTAAAAAAATATTATTTTTCCAAAACAGTTGCTCCCAATTATAATTAGTAGTATAATTAATACGAGGTGAATTTATGGAACCATACCAATATGTAATAATTATTGCAGTTTTAGTAATCATAGCTTTAGCTATTGCTAAAAGCACTAAAAAGAACTTTAAGCTAGAACTTAACAAACTAGTAACACTTCTAGGTGGCATGGACAATATTGTAGATACAGAAGTAGAAATGTCCCGTTTTAAAGTAACCTTAAAAGATGTTAGTAAAGCCAATAAAGAAGGAATTATAAAATTAGGTGCTAAAGGAGTTGTTGAGATTGATAATCAATTAAAAATAATTCTAGGTAGTAACGCCGTTCAATTAAAAAAATATATTGATGAATTAAAGAAGGCTAGTAATTAGTCTTTTTCTTTTTCTAAACCTTGCAAAAAAAATTTATTAATGTATAATTAAAGTCGAAAGGAGCCGTATAGGAGTTATGAAAAAAATTACTAAACTTTTAGCCTTTAGTCTAGTTATCTTAGGCTTATCAGGCTGTAATTCCACTCTTGTCAGTAAAAACGCTACAGCTGACATAAATTGTAGATATGTAAATAGTGAAGATGAATCTTTTACCATTACTCAGGATTTAAAGTTTTCTTTCAAAGATGGTACTTTTGTTAATTCTGAATTAGTAAATGAATTAGTCTATGCAGATGCTTATGTTGGACAATATGAACCTTCCGATCTAGTAAACATCTTAAAAGATGCCTTTAGTGATTATAAGAGTGTCGAAACAGAACCAACTGATAAAGGTGCTATTGTAACTATCAATATGGATATCGATGAATTTGCTACTCTAGCAGATATTGATAAAGAAGATTTAGCCAATATTAAAGAAGACGATATTCCTGATATTGAAAAAGGTTTAGAAGAAGCTGGATACACTTGCAAGTAAAAATATCAAAATAAGAAGTAGAGTAAGAGATATTTATCTCCATTCTTCTTCTTATTTTTTTAAATTTCTACAAGATATTTCCCTAATTATTATTATTCGACAAAAAAAGACAAGCCCATTATATATAATTATCTAAGAAAGAAGGAGATATTTATGAATATCATATTAAACAAAGTAATTTTAAGTTTAGTCTTAATGATTTTTCCTATCCTAATTTATTTCATCTATTGTATATATTCTTCTCTTTGTAATAAAGAAAAATACAATAACTTGGTTTTTTGTCTCTGCATTCTAACTTCTATCTATTTAATCTTTAAATATGGCTATCGCAAAGAAATACTAGTATTTTTAGATATTCCTCTCATAATAACCTATCTCAAGAAAAAAACTCTCTTCGGTATCTTATTAAGTATTTTTCTTGTTATAAATATAAATTCTATCTCTAAATTTAATATTTCTATAATAATTATAAAATATTTGTCTATTTTTATCTTCTATTACTATTATAAAGATAAAAAATATACTGATACTAAATTTATAAATATTATTTCTGTAATTGAGGCCTTTGCCTTATCAGCTGATTATTTTTATAAAAATCCCTTTACAGGAATAGGACAAATTCTAGAATTATTCTTGCTATCTTATTTATTTTATCTTTTACCATTATGTACATTGTCAGTCTTCAAAATAGTTGATAAAATAACCAGTCTCTATGCTAGTAGTATTGAAATGGAAAGGGATAAACAATTAAAGAATTCCTTGTTTAAAATAACCCATGAAGTTAAAAATCCTATCGCAGTTTGTAAAGGTTATCTAGATATGTTAGATCCTAATGATATAAATAAAACCAAGAAATATTTACCTATTTTAAAAGATGAGATAAATAGAAGTCTAAATATTATGACTGATTTTATGGAATTTAGTAAAATTAAATTAAATAAAGATATCTTGGATATAAATATGCTTCTATCAGAAGTAAGCTCAGAAATATCTACTATTTGTAATAATAGAATAACTATTAAGTATCATGAAAATACTAATGAAATTTATTTAAACGGCGATTATTGTAGAATAAAGCAAGTCTTAATTAATATTCTTAAAAATAGTGTTGAAGCTATCCCTAATACTGGAACTATTACTATTAATACCTATCAAAAATCTCAAAATTATTATATTGAAATAGCGGATAATGGTATAGGCATGGATAAAGATACTCTTGATCATATAAGTGAAATGTTTTTCACTACCAAAGTAAGAGGTAGTGGATTAGGCGTAGCCCTATCTAAAGAAATAATTAAAGCCCATAATGGTAGTATTAAATATAATTCTACTCTTGGTAAAGGAACCAAAGTAACTATCAAATTCCCAATATATAGTTGTTAAAATCTAAATAATTTGTTATAATTAACTCATGAAAACAGAGATAATTATTAACGATATATTCTTAAAAAATATTCCTTATTTAGATTTACATGGTTATACCAAAGATATGGCTATTGTCGCCACTAAAGATTTCGTAAGAGATAACTATGATCTTAAAAACCCTAAAATTCTACTAATTCATGGAATAGGGGAGGGAATAGTAAAACAAGGAGTTCACGAAGAATTGTCTCATAATAAGTATGTTCAAGATTACTATGTTGATAACTTTAATTCAGGATATACTATTGCTATCTTGAACTTAAAATAGCTTTTGTGAGGTGAAAAAATGTTAGATGAAAGTCAAGAAGAAAAAAATTATTCCGTTAATTGGGTAAATCTTTTCATTAAAATAATAATTTTTGCAGTCCTATTATTACTATTAATTTGGGTCGTCAGTCTCTTTAGCACTAAAAAATGTCAAACTACTCAAACAGATTATTATGTTGTAAGTTACTTTTCTAAAGAGCAATATACCACTAATTACACTAATAACACCTATACTTATCGTTATACTATCGAATTAGAAGATATAACTACTAAAAACTCTAAAGATGTCTCTTTGCTATCTTCTAATTATTTTCATACTGATGCCGAATATTCTAGTTATTTAAAAACATCAACCCCAAATTATCAAGTTATAAATGATAGTACTACCGGTAATTTAGTAACTAATATTGATGATTTTATGGATTCTTCTTTAAAAACAGATAATTTTGATTTTACTGTTTCTGATATTTATGAATACGAAAATAACTATTACTTTGATATAACCATAAATGTTAGTGAATTACCAACTTTAAATACCTCATCAGACATCTACTATGTTCCTATCCATCTTATAGTAAAATCTACTAGTACCAGTGGTTGCAAACAATAATAATTTAGATTTTTAAAATAGAGATGGCAAAATGTTAGAAAATAAATTAGGGCTTCATGATGAAATAGAATTGGCCAAAGAAGAAGAACGAATTACTAAATTAAAGGCCTTAGAATTATTTGATACCAGCAAAATACCTGAATTTGCCGTTGAAATTAGAACCGTTAATCTAGCTAAAGGTAACTTTAGATTTGCTTCAGCTTTATATTTAAAAGATATCTTATCCAAAATAGATGAAATGCCTCAAAGTACCCTTGAAGAAATAATAAAAAAATACGTTGAAATGAACACTGCCCATCCCTTCCATGAAGGAACTGGTGTTCCACCTGTATTTGACTAGATATGATCTTAAAAAAGAACTTCACAAAGTTATTGATTGGAGTAAAATTGATAAAGAAGATTATCTTCTTGCTACTGGCGATAGCAGATTAAAAATCAGCTCTGAAAATAATAACATTGAAGTAATTAGAACCTTAAAAATAATCAAATTAATGACACAACATAATATTATTTCGAAAGGACTAATCCCTAAAAGCTTGTCAACTTTTAAAACAAAATTCCACAACTCGTATTCCTGAAGTCGATATTAACAATTTAATAGATGAAATAAAAAAAAGAAATTTTTCCTAAACTTTGGAAAATTTCTTTTTCCTTTTACATAAAAATCTTAATCTTCTTCATACTAATATTGGTGATTAAAATGTCTTATTATTTAAATTCTTTTATTATTTACTCTATCTTAGGCTTTATTTTAGAAAGCTCTCTTTATAAATATAAATTTTCTAAAAATTATAGTGGCATTCTTTATGGACCTTTTACCATCATTTACGGTTTTGGCTGTCTCTTTCTAATTCTTTTAGATAAATATTTATTTTCTAAAATTACCAATAAATTCTTAAAATTATTAGTGATTTTTCTCTCATCTATGGTTATCCTAACTCTAACTGAGTTATCTGGTGGTCTAATCCTTGAATATCTTTTTCATACTGAAATGTGGAACTATACCTCTAAACCTTTTCATTTTGGAAAATATATTTGCCTTGAATTAGCTCTCATTTGGGGTGTACTAGGTGTTCTCTTCATCTACTTTGTAAAACCTTTCTTTGATCAAAGAGTTAAAACCTTATCGCCTAATTTTACTAAAGTACTAACTATTTTCCTGATCCTAAATTTATCTATAACCTTTCTAGTCAAAAATCATTATTTCTTCTTTCTGAAATAGTTATTCTAAAAAAATTTTACCTTGACGATATTATCAGTACCAGTTTAGTTGGATTTGTTGATGATAGTGTCTTAATTAACAATGCTAAAGCCACTACCGATTCTTCATCTTACTAGAGGCAATATTAAAGTATCTTTTATAAAGAAATTATCAAGATCTTTCTTGATTGTTTTTTTATATACAAATAAGTGTAACAAAATTCTTAAATTTGTGGTAAAATTAATTAGCATTGCAACAATTGCAACAACTAAAATTAAAAGGAGGAATCAATATGTTAAAGCAATTAACTAAAAGTATTAGAAATTATAAAAAAGCGTCCTTACTAGCACCTTTATTTATCATCTTTGAAGTTATCTTAGATGTCTTAATTCCTTATTTAATGGCTTATTTAATCGATAATGGAATTAGTAAAAGTAACTTACAAATAGTTTATATAATTAGTGCTATTCTAGTTATCTGTGCTCTCTTGGCTATTATCTTTGGAGCCTTATCTGCAAAATATGCTGCTATTGCTAGTAGTGGCTTTGCTAAAAATTTACGTCAAGATATGTACTATAAAGTAGAAGAATATTCTTTTTCTAACATTGATAAATTCTCATCTTCTAGTATTATTACTCGTTTAACTACTGATGTTACCAATGTTAAAGAAGCCTATGCTATGATAATTAGAATTGCTATCAGAGCCCCATTTCTTCTTATCTTTGCCCTTATTATGTCCTTTGTTATTAATCCTCACATAGCCTTAATCTATGTCTGCGTTATTCCTTTCTTAGGAGCAGGCTTAATCTTTATTGCCCTAAAAGCCCATCCTATCTTTGAATATGTCTTTAAAACCTATGATAAATTAAATAATGTCGTCGAAGAAAATATTCGTGGTATTCGGGTTGTTAAATCTTATGTTCAAGAAGATCAAGAAATCAAAAAATTTGATAGCGTCTCTAATGACATTTATCATAATTTTACTAAAGCCGAAAAAATTCTAGCCTTTAATAGTCCTTTAATGCAATTATCTATTTATACTTGTACTATCTTAATAGCGTGGATCGGGGCCCATTTAATTCTTTCTGGTTCTATGTCTACTGGATCTCTTACCAGCCTTATAACTTATACCATGCAAATCTTAAATGGTCTAATGATGTTATCGATGGTCTTTGTTATGATTATCATTGCCATACCTTCCGCTGAAAGAATTTGTGAATTATTAAATGAAAATCTTGATTTAACTAATCCACAAAATCCTTTAGCAACTATTTCTGACGGTAGCATTAAATTTAAAAACGTTAGTTTTAGTTATGTTAAAGATCCTAAAAAATTAAGTTTAAAAAATATTAATCTAGAAATAAAATCTGGAAGTACCATTGGTATCATCGGAGGAATAGGTAGTAGTAAAAGCACTCTTGTTAATTTAATTCCTAGATTATATGATACCACTAAAGGCGAAGTCCTTGTTGGAGGTCATAATGTTAAAGAGTATGATCTTAAATCTCTTCGTGATGCTGTAGCTATGGTCTTACAAAAAAATGTTCTTTTCTCTGGAACCATTATCGATAACCTAAGATGGGGTAAAAAAGATGCTACCATAGACGAGATTAAAGAAGTTTGCTCCCTAGCTCAAGCCTCTGAATTCATTGAAAAATTCCCTGATAAATATAATACCTACATTGAACAAGGTGGAAGCAACGTCTCTGGTGGCCAAAAACAACGACTTTGCATAGCTAGAGCTCTCTTAAAGAACCCTAAAATCTTAATCCTTGATGACTCTACTAGTGCCGTCGATACTAAAACTGACGCCCTAATCAGAGACGCTTTCCAAAAAAACATTCCTGATACCACTAAAATTATTATTGCCCAAAGAATATCTTCTGTAGAAAATGCTGACCAAATAATAGTTATGGATAATGGTACCATCAATGCTATAGGAACCCACGATTACTTACTTAAACATAATGAAATATATAAAGAAGTATATAATTCCCAAGTGAAAGGAAGTGCTAACCATGAATAATACTCCTCACTTTAAAAAAGACACTATCAAAAGATTAATAAGTTATATAACTAAAAAATATAAATTAAACTTTTGTCTTGTCTTATTCTGCATAATTATAAGTGCTATAGTTGGTGTTTTAGGTTCTCTATTTATTAAAACAGTTATCGATAATTATATAACCCCTATGTTACAAACCCAAAATATAGTTTATGATGGTCTCTTAAGATTAATTTTAATAATGTCTTTAGTATACTTAATAGGTATTATCTGTAATTATCTTTATAATAGAACTATTGTTAATATTTCTCAAGGAGTATTAAAAGATATAAGAGATAATATGTTCTTTCACATGCAAACACTTCCAATTAATTATTTTGATACTCATAGTAATGGTGATATTATGAGTCATTATACCAATGATACTGATACCCTAAGACAATTAATAAGCCAAAGTATTCCTCAATTAGTATCCTCAGTAATAACTATCATAACTGTCTTTTGCGCTATGCTATATCTAAGTATCCCTCTAACCATTGTTGTAATAATCTCTGTCATCTTAATGAGCATAATCTCTAAAAAAATTACTACTATTTCTTCTAAATATTTCATTGGGGGTCAAAATTCCCTAGGTAAATTAAATGGCTATATTGAAGAAATGATAAATGGTTCTAAAGTAATCAAAGTCTTTACTCACGAAGAAGAGAGTAAAGAAGACTTTGATAAATTAAATGAAGAATTATGTGAAAATAATATCAAAGCTGGAATATATTCTAGTATCATTATGCCTGTCATGGCCAATATTGGTAATATAGTCTATATCCTCGTTGCCACTATTGGTGGTACCTTAGCAATAAAAGGTAGTAGTATCCTAACAATAGGTGTAATTATTTCTTTCCTTCAACTTACTAAAAACTTTATTATACCTATAAATCAAATAACTTCCCAATTAAATATGATTATTATGGCCTTAGCGGGAGCCTCACGTATCTTTGAGCTTTTAGATGAAGAAAGTGAAAAAGATGATGGCTATGTAACTCTTGTTTATGCTAAATATAAAAATGGTAAATTAGAAGAAAGTAAAAATTATACTGGTACTTGGGCTTGGAAATATCCTCATCATAATGGTACCCTAGAGTATATAGAATTAAAAGGAGATGTCCGTTTCTTTGATGTTTCCTTTGGCTATACCAAAGAGAAAATTATTCTTCATAATATTAGTCTCTATGCTAAACCTGGCCAAAAAATAGCCTTTGTTGGAGCTACTGGAGCTGGAAAAACTACTATAACTAATCTAATTAATAGATTTTATGATATAGATGATGGAAAAATAAGTTATGATGGTATAAATATCAATAAAATAAAAAAATCTTCTCTAAGAAAATCATTAGGAATGGTTCTCCAAGACACTAATCTTTTTACAGGAACCATAATAGATAACATTCGTTACGCTAGACCTAATGCTACTAATAAAGAATGCATTGAAGCCGCTAAACTAGCCAATGCCGATAGCTTCATCAAAATGCTTCCCGAAGGATATAATACTATCATAACAGGTAATGGAGCCTCTTTATCCCAAGGGCAAAGACAATTATTATCTATTGCAAGAGCTGCTCTCGATAATCCACCCGTTATGATCTTAGATGAAGCTACAAGTAGTATTGATACTAGAACCGAAGAAATAGTTCAAAATGGTATGGATAAATTAATGACTGGTAGAACCGTCTTTGTTATAGCTCATAGATTATCAACCGTTAGAAATTCTAAAGCTATCATGGTCTTAGAAAATGGAGTTATAATTGAAAGAGGAGATCATAATCAATTAATAGATCAAAAAGGTCAATATTATCAACTATATACTGGAGCCTTTGAATTAGAATAACCTTAAAAATCATAATAAGAAATCAATTATTATGATTTTTTTTAACTTCAGTTAACTATTAAATAGTTACATCTTCATCCTAAAACTGTCCAGTTAAGTAGGGTAGAAAACTGGAAACCGTCCGGTTAAGTGGAATAGAAATCCAGACGCTAAAGCGTTCACTTGCATTCAAAGCCGTTCACAAATTATACAATATTTTCTAAAAAAAGAATAAAAATCAAAAAAATATGCTAAAATATCAATTCAAGATTTAGCCAACGAAATAGCTCCCTTTGCCATGGAGTAGTAGTAGCAGTAGGAATTACTGATGATGGTATAATCGAAGGATTTAATCCTTATGGAATAAAATTGAACCAGCCATGAATTATATTGTAAGAACTAACAAAGATGAAGTTTATTTTAGACAGGGAGATGCCTCAATAAAATTAACATCAGATCAAATAAGAAGCTTAGAGTATGATAGAAAAGAGCGAGATTTTGACAGCAGAGGATTTTTAAAAGAAGAACAAGGCGAATGGTACTTAACAAAAGCAGGAAGGTCACTAAATTTCTTTTTAGTGATTTTTTTACCGTCAATAGCAGCTACCACAATTGAGTTTTTATTTTTCTATTCTTAAAAAAAATCTAAAATCAGGCTAAAATAGGTAAATTCTTCTGATATTGTCAAATTGTAATATTGCTAACAAACGAGTCATATCCTTAACATGAAGTTTACAGAAAACAGAGTAACTCTATAGTTAAAAAGCTACTTTTTCCCCCCCTTTTTTGGTAAAATATAATTAAAATAGGATAAGTTTGAAGGTGTTAATTTATGAAAGGTAAAAAATTATATTTACTAGTTTTTGTTATGGCTATTGTAGTAGCTTTTATTTCTGGTACATATGCTTATTTTAGTGTTAGTGTTAGTAGTAGTAATAATGCTATTAGTGGTAGTATTGCTAATGTTAAAATATCTATGAATGTTAAATTACTTACTAAAGATGATAAATTAATACCACTTAAAGAAAGCTTATTAAATGATGCTGCAAAAGCCCAATGTCAGGATAGTAATGGCTATACAGCTTGTCAGATTTATAGTATTACTGTAAATAACGAAGGTAGTGTTAAAGTAAATGTCGATGGTTATGTTACTTTAACTAGTAGTACTTCTAAGAATCTTAAATGGACAGAATTATCTACTCAAACCACATACAGTGAGAATGCTAAAAGAGGTATGTCTAGATCTAGTTTAGTTAAACAAGATACTATTAAAGCTAGATCTAGTAAAACTTACTATATAATGGTTTATTTAAATGATACTAATACTGAACAAAATGATATAGATAAAGGAAGTTTTAATGGCATCGTAGAATTTAATACAGGCTCTAACTCTTTATCTAAACCATTAGATAGTACGGTGTCATTATTTGATGATACTGTAACTTTAGATTATGAATTAGATAATAATATTGATTTTTCAAAGATTAGTAGTGATACTAATGGTAAAGGATTATACATGTTAAGTAGTACGGCTTCAGATCAATATCCTATTTATTATTTTAGAGGAGCTGTAACTAACAATAATGTCTTATTCGCAGGCTTTTGTTGGAAAATAATCAGAACTACTGATACTGGTGGCATTAAAATGATTTACAATGGAACACCTACTGATAATCAGTGTACTAATACAACTGGAGAAGCAACTCAAATAGGAACTAGTGCTTTTAATAATAATTATAGTAGTAGTCCTGCCGATGTCGGCTATATGTATGGAACTAGATATGTTTCATTTTTTAAAGATATGAGTAGTGTCACTGATACTTATGTCTATGGAAATGATGTAACATATTCTAATGGTACATATACCTTAAAAGATACGATGACTAGTAGTAGTTGGAGTACAGATTATAAAACTTTGGCAACAAAATATCATTATACTTGTCTAAGTACTAGTGCTACTTGTAGTAGTGTTTATTATATTCATTATTTTGGAAATAGTTCAAGGGTATCTTATTTAACCCTAACTGGAGGAGATAATATTGAAACGGCTAAAACAAAGATGTTTACTAATACTACAGATTCTAAAATAAAAACAACAATTGATAATTGGTATAAGACTAATATGACTAGTTATACAGATAAGTTAGAAGATACAATTTATTGCAATGACCGAACTATTATTAGTGGACCTTTACTAAGTAAAGATACTTCTAGTACTGATGATAATACTTTTGCAGGTAATACTAGAACAGAAACCCATAAACCAAGTCTAGACTGTAGTAATAGTAATGATGCCTTTACAGTAGACTCTAGTATAGGAAATGGAAAACTTACATATCCTGTAGGTTTAATAACAATTGATGAGGTAATGTATGCAGGTGGAATATACCACTTCTACAAGTCCGACAATTCTACTTATTATTTAAACAATAACGATTCTTGGTGGCCGGGTTCGCCTTCCCACTTCAACAGCAACGGCTATGCGTACGCCTGGTTCGTGGGTTCCCGTGGTGGCCTCTACGATAGCGACTCTGTGAGGTCCACCAACGGGGTTCGGCCGGTCGTTTCTTTAGCCCCTGGGATAGGCACCTCAGGATCGGGAACTAGCACGAGTCCATACGTAATTTCGTAAAAAAATCAAAACTAAGTCCCAGTACTCTTTAGACTGAGAAAAAGCCCGAGAAACCCTTTGAGGGCAAGCAAACTAACAGCATAGTAAAAACAAAGATAATAAAAATATATAAAGGTGGCCGGGTGGGAGATAGCAAGTTCAGAATGAACTTGCTAGAATTAGATGTTAGAATTTTAAAGAAAGGAAAACTTTTTTAGAAAAATTGGGTTAAGCTATATAATTATGTAGTTTAATATAGATTAACTTAGGATTAAACCGTAAAAAAATTCTGGATCCCGAGTTCTCTCTGCTTGTGTGGTGGTCGGGTTCGCCTAACAACTTCAACAACAACAATGCGAACAACACCAACGGTGTCAGCCCGGTATTTTAACTTGTATAGTATTACGATAAAAAATAAATAATATTAATAAAAAAATATAACAAAAAGATTATCATTCAACACTTAGGTTATTTATAGAATTTCAATTAGAAAAATATAAACGGAATAAATAATGTTAATATAGTAGATTTTATTTATAATAAAGAAGATTTAAAATAAAATATTGAAAAATCATAAAAAAAGCATGAGTTATCGATCACTTTTGACATACAAGCACCAAAAAGTGGTCGATAACTTATTTTTTAGTTGCTTTTTTCTCATTTTGCTATTATTTAATAATACCAACAACCAGTATTTAACCTAAATTTCATAATAAAGGAGGAAAAATATTATGAATGAAGTTTTTCTATTTGAAATTGGGATCAAAGATTTAGAAACTAAAATTTGGCGTAAATAGAAGTAAATTCTAATAGTACCATTGCCGATCTGGCCTATACTATCTTAGCAAGCTTTAATTCCTTAGCGTATCATTCTTATAACATAACTTATAAAAATGATAAATACAGTAGTTTTAATGATTTATCAGATTTTCCTGATTATCAATACGCTTCTAAAACTAGACTAACTAATCTTAAATTAAATGAGAATGACAAACTAGAAATGGAATATGATCTTGGAACACCCGATGATTTTACTATAACTTATTTAGGATCAAGAGAAGAAAAAATAGTTTATGTTATCGTTATCAAAGGATTATTGATGGATCTGGTCTTGGAATGATCGATGATACCGGCTATATGGATTTAAAAGAAATAGTAGAAGATATAGATAAAAAAGTCTTTTCTGATCACTATTATCTTACTACTGATGACGAATACTTAAAATATGACTATCGTAAATTTAATCTTAAAACTACTAACTCTAAACTAAAAGGTTTAGTCCTAGTAATAAAAAATGGTTACGAAGTTAATTCTGAAAATTAATTAAAATTTAATTTATCTTTATATTGATAGTAGAGCATTTCTAACTGATTATAAGTATTAGGCTCTACTTCTTTTTTTATTTCATCCATTATTGCTCTCTGATTACCATAAATAAATGTTTTATAATCTTTCTTTAAATGATCATATAAACAGTCTAATTCTCTTTTTGTTAAATTAATTCCTCTATTCAGAAAAAATTTATTTATATCTTTCTTTGTAATTTTATTAACGTACTGTTCTATCAAATATATATTCATTATTATTCACCTAACTAATTCTATGTAACCTTTATTTAAAAATGCTAAAAAGCTCTAATTTTTATGTGTAAATAATCTGCAAATAAGTTGCATCCTAATATTGGTAATGATATAATAATTAAGTGAAAAGGAGGCTTGTAATATGAAACTATTTTCTAAAAATAAAAAAATAAAATTAACATCTCATGCTACTTTATTTGGCCGCCATAAGCCTCTTAATACTATTCATAAACAAAAGAAAATATCTAAACCTAATTCCCGATTATTTTTAAATAACTCTAAAAAGAAATATAAGTATTCCAGAAAGAGTTCTCCTTTATCTTTTAATAAATATTCTAGGTCTACTAATAGTTATTTAAATGCTATAATTGATGGTCGTTACATCTTTATAACCGTTGTAATTTTCTTATTATTTGGCATTATCTCTGCTCGCTTATTTAATCTTCAAGTCTTAAAAGTTGATAATTATACCACTGAATTAGCTAAAGCAACCGAAAATACTATTGAAGGAAATAGTGCTCCACGAGGTCGAATTTATGATCGTAACCATAAATTAATAGTTGATAATGAAGCTGTTAAAACTATTTATTATAAAAAAGTAAGTGGTGTAACTAGTTTAGAAGAAATAGATTTAGCCTATAAAGTAGCTAATCTAATAGAAGTTGACTATTCTAAATTAACGGATAAAATTCTTAAAGATTTCTGGTATGCTTCTAATAAAGAAGAAGCCCAAAATAAAATAACTTCTCAAGAATTACAAAAATACAAAGAAAGAAAATTCGATGATAATGATTTAGAAGATTTAATATATGAACGTATAACAGAAGAAGATCTAAGTATCTATAATGATCTCGATAAAGAAGCTGCTTATATCTATTACCTTATGAATAAAGGATACAGTTATGCTGAAAAAATAATTAAAAACGTCGATGTCAGTAATGAAGAATATGCTCTAATTTCTGAACATATTGATGACTTACCAGGCTTTAATACTAAAGTAGATTGGGAACGCGTCTACAATTATGGCGACACATTTAAATCTATCTTAGGAAGTGTCTCTAGTTCTAATCAAGGTATACCTTCAGAATTAAAAGATTATTATCTAAAAAATGGTTATAGCCTAGATGATAGAGTAGGGATAAGTTATCTAGAATATCAATATGAAAATTATTTGAAAGGAACTAAATCGGTTTATCGCGTTCTAAGTGATAATAGTTATGAATTAGTAAGTGAAGGAAAAAGAGGTAACGATCTAGTTTTAACTATTGATATTGAACTTCAACAATATCTAGAAGAAGTTTTAACTAAAGAAGTCTTAGCTGCCAAGTCAGAGAAAAATACTGAATATTATAATAGATCCTTTGTGGTTATAACTGATCCTAATAGTGGAGAAATTCTTGCCATGGCCGGTAAACAAGTTGTAACTCAAAGTGATGGTTCATATAAAGTTATTGATTATACACCTGGTATTGTAACCACTTCTGTAACTCCTGGTAGTATTGTTAAAGGAGCCTCTATTTTAGTAGGTTATAAATATGGTGCTATCTCTATTGGCGAATACCAAGTTGATGAATGTTTAAAAATAAAAGGAACCCCTGAAAAATGTTCTTGGCGTACTATGGGTAGAATCAATGATATAACTGCTTTAGCATACTCGTCTAATGTTTATCAATACAAAATAGCCATCAAAGTTGGTGGTGGAAACTATGTCTATGATAAAGCCTTAACTATAGATCCTAGTGCCTTCGACAAATATAGAGATATGTATAAATCCTTTGGTTTAGGCGTTAAAACCGGAATTGATCTTCCTAACGAAAGTTTAGGTTATAGTGGTAAAAGCACTCTTCCTGGTCATCTTCTAGATTTCTCTATTGGTCAGTACGATACCTATACCCCAATTCAAATATCTCAGTACATAACTACTCTTGCTAACGGAGGAACTAGATATAGACCTTACTTATTAAAAGAAGTCTATAAACCAGATGATAATGGTAATTCCTTTGATGAAAAAATTTATACTACTTCTACCAAAGTTGAAGGTACCGTTGATGTCGAAAAGAAATATATGGATAGAGTTCATGAAGGTCTAAGAGAGACGGTTAGCCACGGCATTGGTAATGGCTATATGGGAAACTACGATAATATCAGTGCTGGCAAAACCGGAACCAGTCAAAGTTTCATCGATACCGATGGTGATGGCAAAGTCGATACTGAAACTATTAGTACCAGCTTCGTCGGTTATGCTCCTTACGACAATCCTAAAATGGCTATTGCTGTCATGAGCCCTGATATAGATAATGGAAATTCCACTTATGCTAGTAGTATCAATAGACGAGTATCTTCTGCCGTCGTTAATAAATATTTTGAATTATATGGTGATAATTAACTTAATCTAATAAACCTACAGATAAAAAATACATAAATTATTTGAATTTTAAAGATAATGTGATATAATATGTAAAGATTACTTTGAAGGAGGGAATATTATGGCAAAGAAGAATGAAAATAGAGTATTAGTAACTTTAGTTTGTAGTGAATGTAAAAATCAAAACTACACTGTTAGTAAAAATAAAAAGAACACTACTGAAAAGTTAAAATTAAATAAATATTGCTCAAAATGTCAAAAGACAACTGAACATACAGAAAAAAAATAGTAAGGACGGTCAAGAAAAATGATAAATGTTAATGATTTTAAAACTGGTGTTACTATTAATTACGACGGAAATTTATACCAAGTATTAGAATTTCAACACGTAAAGCCTGGAAAAGGAGCTGCTATTGTTAAAGCAAAATTAAAAAATCTTCGTACAGGTTCTATTGCCGAATATTCTTTTAATGCAGGTATTAAAATTCCTACAGCACATGTTAGTAAAATAACAATGCAATATTTATACAACACTGGTGATAGTTATAGCTTTATGAATATGGAAACTTATGAACAAGTTGACATCGATAAAAGCCAAATAAAAGATGAAGTAAAATACTTAAAAGAAGGCTTAGAAGTAGTTTTAATCTTCTTTGAAAATGAAATGCTTGGTATTGAACTTCCTGAAAAAATTGATTATAAAATCACCAATACTGAACCTGCAATTAAAGGAAATACCGCTACTAATGCTACTAAAGATGCAATTATTGAAACTGGTATGTTAGTAAAAGTTCCTTTATTCATAGGTGAGGGCGAAGAAATAATTGTAAGTACTAAAGATGGAAAGTACGTATCTAGAAAGTAAGGACTAAAAATAGTTCTTTTTTTCGTATTTCTAATTGACTTTTACCCCTCTAAGTGATAGTATAAATAATCAAATAAATCACATTCAGGGAGGGATAAATTTGAGCAATGTAATAAAATATGGCCTAATAATTTTGGCTATTATTGGTATTGGCTTAGTTTTAAGAAATGTTGTCATTAAAAGTAAGAACAATACCGATTGGGAAGAAACCAAAAATAATCAAAACTATTACAAAGTAACAATATCATTATTAGATAAAAATACCAGTGATCAAATTGAAGGTTTTACTCTAAGCATTAAAAATGATAAAGGTCAAGTAATAGAAAGATGGACTACTACTAAAGAGAGTTATGTAGTTAATACTATTCCTAAAGGAAAATATACTCTAGAACAAGAAAGTGCTCCAGAGGGTTATTCATTAAATGAAGATGTCGTTGAATTCACTATTAAAGATAAAGATATAAAATTAGTTATGTATAATGAGAATTCCCAAAGTTCTAGTACTAATTCGAATAATAGTATTACTAATGATGTAAATGTTGTAGATACCTTATCATTAAAAAATCCTTGGCTAACTATTCTTGGAACTTGTATTTCTATCTTTGGATTATCTCTAATCATATTCTATAAAAGAAATAACATTAAAGAGCAATAATTTGTTCTTTTTTTGTTATATTTTGTATCCTTAAACTATTTCTTAACTATCTTATTCCTTAATACACTTTATTAGGTGATAAGATATGCAACATAAAACTGGTTTAACTACTAAAGAAGTCCTAGAAAGCCGAAAAAAATATGGAACTAATAGCATAACTACTCTAAAAAAAGATTCTTTCTTTAAATTATTCTTAGAAACTTTAGGCGATCCTATTATCAAGATCCTCTTAATTGCTCTAGCTGTCAAAACTATCTTTCTTTTTCAAGATTTTGATTGGTATGAAACTTTAGGTATCGTCATCGCTATCTTAGTCTCAAGTTCTATTTCCACTATTTCTGAGTATGGCAGTGCCAAAGCTTTTGAAAGATTACAAGAAGAATATTCCAAGATAAAAGTGAAAGTCTTAAGGAATAATACTCCTACTGAAATAAATATTGATGATGTTGTCTTAAATGATATTTTGATCTTAGAGTCTGGAGATAAAATCGCTGCCGATGGTCTGCTAGTCTCTGGAAAATTAGAAGTCGACGAATCATCTATGAATGGTGAAACCCATGAACAAGAAAAAACTCTAAATAGCCCCGTCTATCGCGGAACCATAGTGACTAATGGTTACGCTAAAGTCCTAGTAACCCAAATTGGTAATGCAACCTTTTATGGCAAAATGGCCTTAGAAATTCAAGAAAAATCTAGTCCGTCTCCTTTGAAAACTCGTCTAAGTTCCTTAGCGGCCACTATTAGTAAAATCGGTTACATAAGTGCTATCTTAGTCATGTTATCTTATCTTTTCGCCGAAATAGTTCTAGCTAACAACTTTGATAAAAACCAAATTCTTTCTACCATCACTAACTTTCGAACCATTTCTGATTACTTAATTCATGCTCTAACCCTAGGAGTTACCATAATCGTAGTCTCCGTCCCCGAAGGTCTTCCCATGATGATAACTTTAGTTTTATCTTCTAACATGAAAAGAATGTTAACCAACAATGTTTTAGTCAGAAAACTAGTCGGAATAGAAACCGCTGGTAGTCTTAACATTCTTTTCACTGATAAAACTGGAACTCTTACTAAAGGAACCCTTGAAGTAGTAGAAGTTACTCTTGCTAATAACAAAACTTATAATCATCTATCTGAACTTCCTTCTAACTATCGCAGGCTCTTTATCGAAAATCTTGTCTATAATAATGATGCCTATTATGATAAAACCATTGATAAGATAGTAGGGGGTAACACTACTGATAGAGCTCTTTTAAATTTTGTTAAACTAAATCCCAGTTCTTCTGTCAAAATAATATCTAAAACTAATTTCAATAGTCTCAATAAATATTCTACCTGTACTATCAATCTAAATGGTGAAAAAAAGCTCCTAATTAAAGGATCTTATGAAAAAATTCTTCCTTATTGTGATTTCTATTATAATGAAGAAGGACTTAAATTACCTTTAAAAAATCCTCAAACAATCGAAAGTATTATTACTAATAAATCTCGAAATGGTATGCGTATCATCTTAGTGGCAGAAGGAAGTGATCTCTATAGAACCTCTTTTAAACATTTAACTCTAGTAGGAATAATCTCTATCAAAGATGAAATAAGAAATGAGGTTAAAGAAGCTCTAGCTTTAGTAACTAAAGCCCATATTCAAACTGTCTTAATAACTGGTGATAACAAAGATACTGCCCAAAGTATTGCCAAAGAAGTAGGCTTGATCACCAGTCCTCAAGATCTTTTATTAACCAGCTCCGAACTAAATAACATGTCAGACTCCGAACTAAAAGAAAAATTACCTTATCTCAAAGTCATCTCTCGAGCTCTTCCTCAAGATAAAAGTCGCCTCGTTAAATTATCTCAAGAACAAGGTCTTGTCGTCGGTATGACTGGCGATGGTGTCAATGATGCTCCTGCCCTTAAAAAATCCGATGTCGGTTTTGCCATGGGTAGTGGTACTGATGTTGCTAAAGAAGCAGGTGATATCGTTATAATTGATAATAATTTTTTATCTATAACCAAAGCCATTCTCTATGGCCGAACTGTCTTTAAAAGTATTCGTAAATTTATAATCTTCCAACTAACCATCAACATGTGTGCCATCAGTATCTCTATAATAGGCCCCTTTATCGGCATAGACACTCCTGTTACCGTTATTCAAATGCTTTGGATCAATATGGTCATGGATACCTTAGCGGGTTTAGCCTTCTCCTATGAACCACCCGATCTAGACTACATGAACGAATATCCTAAAACTAAAACTGAAGCTATTCTTAATCCCTATATGTTAAATGAAATCCTAATAACAGGTCTTTATTCTTCTCTTCTTTGTCTCTTCTTCCTAAAGTCTCCTTTTATAAATTCCTTCTATCGTAGTAACACTCATCTTATGTCCGCTTTCTTTGGCCTTTTTATCTTCATGGGTATCTTTAATAGTCTTAATTCTCGTACCACTAGTTTAAATATCTTTAAATACATTACTAAAAACAAAATCTTTATCTTAATTATCTCTCTAATTGCCCTTATTCAAATTCTTATGATCTATTATGGTGGAACCATATTCCGAACCATCGGACTAAATACCCAAGAATTTCTTCTCATGATCATTCTTGCCAGTACCGTTATTCCCATCGATATCCTAAGAAAACTTATCTTAAAAATTCTAAAAAAACAAAGAACCATCTAAATAAAAAGAAATACCCTTACATAAGAGTATTTCTACATCATATACATATTATTATCAGGTTCATTATTATAATTACTATTATATTTATTATTATAAGGAGCCTCTAACCTATTAAGCCTTTGATTAATAGATTTAATCTGATTTTCAATTCTACTAATTTTATTATCTATATAATCATAATTATTATTATTACTACTATGCATATTAGGATACATATTAGTACCCATATTAGGATACATAGGTACAGGACCCATCATTTGATATCCTCCATAAAACATATCTCTATTATCCATATAATCTCCTTTACTAATACATTATATGATAAATATCCTAAATATCTACAAAATATTTCTAATAAATTGACTAACCATTCTTCCTTTGTTATACTTATAACTACAAAGAAGAAGGTGATTATCATGCGTTTAAAACATGTCAAAAATGCAGATATTATAATTAATCAAGGTACTTATTACATAAATGATCCTACTATTTATAAAGGATCCTGGTCTAAATTGTTTAATAATACTAATCCTATCTATATTGAAATAGGTATTGGTAAAGGTACTTTTATTATTGAAAATGCTCTAAAGTATCCTAATATTAATTTTATAGGGATTGAGAAATTTGATAGTGTGATCGTAAGAGCTATCGAAAAATCTAATTCCCTAGAATTAAATAATTTAAAATTAATAAGAATGGATGCTGAACAATTATCAGATATCTTTTCTAAAGAAATATCTCTATTATATTTAAATTTTTCTGATCCTTGGCCTAAAGCTAAACATGCTAAAAGACGTCTAACTAGTCCTAAATTTCTCTCTATCTATGATAATATCTTTAAAGATACTAAACATATTATTATGAAAACTGATAATAATCCTCTTTTTGATTATTCTCTAGAAACCCTAGTAGACAATGGCTACAAGATCAATTATCAAACTAGAGATCTTCATAAAGAAAATCCCCTTGATAACATTATGACAGAATATGAAGCCAAATTCGTAACTAAAGGTATCAAAATAAATAAACTAGATGCTACTAAAGAATAAATCTAGTTTTTTTTTATCTTCATAATTTCTTTTCACCTTCTTGCCAAATAACTCGTTTTATGATATCATGAACTATAGTAAGAATAGATAGGAGAGTACCATATGAAATATAAATTAAAATCCTTAATACCAACCCTAATATTTTCCTTATTACTAGTAATTCCTAATGTTAAAGCTGCTACTTATAATGTTGATACCAGTACCTCTAACCGGATCTATTATAATGCCGATGGCTTAACTAGTAGTGGAAAATATAGTTTTTATAATAAGACTATTGATGATAATATAGCTTATTGTGTTCAATTAAACATGAAGGCTCCTAAGAATAATAGTACTTATGTTGAAGATAATTCTTTTAATAAGATAAGTTCTGGATCCTTTGCAGCTGCCAGAATAATTGAACTAACTAAAGAAGCTTATAGTGGTAAAGAACAATATATGAATATTCAAAAAGCCCTAAATTGTCATTTTACTTATTCTGGCCATTATTCTGATGCCTGCTATGCTTCTAGTCAGTATATTATGAATATTGTTTGGAAAGCTGAGAGTGAAGTTGAAAGTAATTATAAATTCACCGAAGGCTCTACGACTACTTCTCTACCAAGTATCAATATTACTATTGGAAATAATAATCGTATGATGACTAGACAAAATTATTCTTGGAATCAAGCCCTATATATAACTCAACCCATAACCTTTAGTAATATGCCTAGTACCTATGGTGGCGATAGAACCAGTTACAGTATTACTGCTTCTAACTCTTCCGGAGGAGCTGTTTACTCTTGCCCAACTGCTTCTTATACCAATAGTTGTACTAATATAAGTTCTAGTTCTAAAACTATCTCGGAAGGAGAAACCATTTACCTAGTTATCTTAACCGATAAGAATAGTAATAATGGAGGTAACGTAACCTTAAGTTATAGTGGAAGTAACTCTAGTAAATATGCTGCTATCAGTATGTATAAACGTGCCGACTCTCCTGATGCCGTTCAAAAATTAGCAACTTATGACGTTAATCCTCAAACCATTACTAGAAGTACTAGTGGTAGCACTACTTTCAGTTACACTTCTAGTTACATGGCTAGTTTAAATAAAGTTGACACTCACGGTAGTAACCTAAATGGTGCTAGTATGCTACTTTATATTGGTAGTGAAGATACTGTTACTAAAGAATTATGTAAAATTGATGGCGATAATCAATCTTATTGTAGTACTAGTGGCCT
Source organism: uncultured Bacilli bacterium (assembly GCA_934149105.1). Taxonomy (GTDB): domain Bacteria; phylum Bacillota_I; class Bacilli_A; order RF39; family UBA660; genus RUG11215. Next base: position 68,912 of record CAKPDP010000002.1, on the reverse strand, counting down.
TGAAAATGGTAAAGATGGTTACCAGAACGGAAATAAATTATGCTATAAAGAAAACAAACCACCTGTAGGTTATAAAAAAATTGGTACCGTTTGTACTGACATCAAAATAGGGGATACTACTACTAAATATTATCTAAAACTAGATGATGATCAAAATAAAGAAATTACCGAAGCCGAATATAAAGCTTACCATGACTCTAAACAATATTGTGTTTATGATAAAATAAGTGATGATTATATAACTTCTGAAGTTCAAAAAGGTGTTGAAAATAACTCTAATATTTCTAAAGGAGCTTGTTCAACTACCACTAGTCCTGAAACCACTAATAAATCTATTTGTATTAAAGAAACCACTGAGACAACTACTAACGATCAGAATGAAGAAGTTACTACTACTAAGTATGAGTACGATCCAACCGAAGCTGCTTGTACTACTAATGCTACTACTGATGATGAAAATGGTGGTACTACTACCCCTGTTAAAACTCTTAACTATTGTATTCATAAAACTCGTGAAACTGATGAAGCCATTGTTAAAAAAGGAACTACTAATAACAATAACCTAGCAACATCTGAGTGTACTAGTCCCGATATAGCTAGTACCATTGAAGGGTCATCATATACTAATACTATCTGTGTTGATGGAACTGGTAAATATGATAAAAATTGTGACTACTTTAACCGTACTGTTTCTATTTTTAGTGCTACTAATGGTAGTTACCATATTACTGCTCAAAATGCTATGAACACTATTAATATCAGTAAAAAGTCTATGACAGGCAAAGATACAGCTGCTGAAATACCAGGTGCTACGATGGCTATCTATAAAACTGATAAAGATGGCAAATGTACTGATGAACTAGCTACTGCTCTAAACTTTGTCTATACTCAAACTAACATCACTACTGATAAAAAAGACGATAAAACAGACACTAAAAAAGATGATACCACTGACGATGAAAAAAAAGATGACAGCAGTGAAATAGGGGGAGATGATGTCGTTGAAACAACTACCACTAAAACCATAACTGGTATCGATCCTACTAAAGGATTGAAGTGGACCTCATCAGAAAATCCTGCTACTATCTATGGCCTTGCTGAAGGCACTTATTGCCTAAGTGAAGAAGTAGCTCCTAATGGTTATAAAAAAGTTAAAACTACTAGTAAATTTAGTATTGATGATGAAGGAACTGTTAAATTAGTAGACAATGGTGAAAAATCTACCACTTATGATAAAGATACTAATACTTTAACTTTATATAATGATCTAATTGATTTATCTATTAGTAAACAAGATATGGCTACCAGCAGTGAATTACCAGGAGCTAGCATGGCTATCTGTTTAACTAGTAAAAATGAAAATGGAGAATACGTAGTCGTAACCGATTACAATGGTGATTGTGCTCCTGCTATCCTTTCCAATAACCATCCTGCTGTTTGGATTTCTGGAACAACACCTACTACTATTAAAGGCTTACCAAGTGGTACTTATTACCTAGTCGAAAAAATAGCCCCTGAAGGTTATCAAGAAGCCGAATCTATTCTCTTCACCGTTGATGAAGAAGGAAATATTTATGATAAAGATGGCCAGTCAGTAGCGGATAAAAAAATCGTTATGAAAGATAAAGCTAAAGAAAATCCTAATTCTGGAGGTAGTATTGTTATCTTCTTGTGTATTATTGGAATCCTAGGAATAGGAACAACTATCTATCTTGTTAATAAAAAACAAGCTTAAAAATTAAAACATTATATTTAAAAAATAAGACATACTAATTATGGTGATAATATGTCTACTAAAAAATATAATGTTTTTTTATTACTCTCTAATATGGCTCGTAACATAGTAGATATTTTCTCTTTAATAATTCTCTATAATAAAAATTATTCTCTCCAAGAAATCTTTATTTACTTATCTATCTATTATTTTTCTAGTATCTTTGTAAATATCTTTAGCCTTAAATTTTTAAATAAACATAATTATAAAATCCTCTTAATTATCTCTAGTATCTTTCTAGGTTTAAGCTTTTACTATCTATCTTCCCTAAAACATAATCTTTTAAGTCTAACTATCTTAGCACTTCTCTTATCTATCTCTAACTATACTTATCATAGTACTCGTCATTATTTAGGTTTAAAATATCTAAATAATCGTTCTCAAGTTAGCTTAAGCTTAATCTATACTTATCTAGGCTTAATGCTATCTAGTTATTTAGGTTCCTATCTTACAAGTAATTATTCCCTTACTCTAACTACCATCTTAGTAATTATTCTCTCTATCCTAAGTATTATTCCTATTTTAAATCTTCAAACTACACCTCCTCAAGAACAAATCTTCTTCACTACTAAATTAAATAATCCTCTCTTTGTAATTTTAGAACAATTTAAAGTCATATTCTTACTCTTAGAACCCTTATATTTATATATAAATATTAATTCTAATTTAAATTATATTAGTCTTTTTAATATTTTAATAGGTCTAAGCTCCCTTTTATTTACCTATTACTTAGGAAAAATATCTAATCCTAGTAAATTATTTAAATACTTAAACATCTCTTTTGTCATAGTCCTTCTCTTTAAATTAATTCTAACTAATAAAGTTCTTCTTTATTTAATTGCCTTCCTAGAAGGAATAGGCATTAAAAATTTTGAAGTCTCTAGCCTTGAAAATTTTTACCATTCTCCATCCGATATCCCGATCCTATCCTATCTTCTTTCTTCTGAAGTAATTTTTTGTCTCACTTGTTTTCTTATTGCCTTCCTCTCTATCTTCCTAAATAACCTTCTTATAACTATGTTCTTTTTCTTAATTGCTATTTTTATTGCCAGTTTTGTAAGATACCCTAAAACCAAATAGTTTACATAAAAAACTTTTAAAAAAAATCTTTATAAATACTAGAATATTATGTCGATATTTGTTATAATTACCTTGAATATGAGAGTAGAGGTGATTATCCATGAAAAAAATGCTTTCCCTAGTAATTATAAGCATAATTTCTCTTCTAACCTTTTCTTATCCCGTTTCTGCTAAAACTACTGGTACTGTTACAGGAACTGGTGTAAATGTTAGAGATTTTAATACTGGCAAAATTATTGGCTCAGTCAATAAAGGGGCTACCGTAACCATTATTGATGTAAATGCTGGATCAGATAATGTCTGTAAAAATTGGTATCAAATATCTTATCTAAATTCTAATGCTCGCATCTGTGGTGAATACGTTGATTTAGCTAAAGGTTATGTAAAATGTACTACTAATTTTGATCCAGAAATAATGTACAATGATACCAATAAATCCCAAAAAGTTAAAGAAGTAGCCTGCTTTGAAGGCGTCGATATTCTCGAACAAGATCTTCCTAGCAATAGTTACTGTAAAAAAAATTGGTATAAAGCTAGTTATGATGGTGTTACTGGCTATATCTGTAGTGCCTATCTTTCTAGTACTCCTACCAAAAAAGATAATGAGAAAGATACTTCCTATGGAAGACCTTGGACTACTCCTAGTAAAGCTATTCTAGGTGGAGCCCAATTCTTAACTAGTACTTACATTAGTAAAGGCCAATATACATCTTATTTAAAAAAGTTTAACGTAAACCCTAATAGTACTAACAAAGTCTTTACTCATCAATATATGGCTAATCTAGCAGCTCCTACTAGTGAAGCTAAAACCAGCTTTAGGGCCTACAGCAACAATGGATTATTAAAATTACCTTTAAGTTTTACTATTCCTATCTATAATAATATGCCTGAAACTACTACCTTACCAGGTAAAGAAACTGATACCTCTGGTCAAAGCAATATCACTGATCAAAACTTTGAAAATCAATTAAATTCTCAAGGTTTCCCAGAAAGTTATAAAAAGAAACTTCGATTACTTCATAATACTTATCCTAATTGGACTTTTGAAGCCCTAAATACCAATTTAGATTTTAATTATTCTGTAACCCGTGAAAAAGCTCTTTCTTCTATTAATGGTAATGAAATATACTATGAAAAAGATGCTAATGGCAATTATACTAGTACAGAAAGTGGTTGGTACTTAGCCAATACCCAAACAACAGAGTATTATCTAGATCCTAGAAACTTCTTAAACGATACTGGTATCTTACAATTTGAAAGTTTAAAATATTCTTCTAATTATACTGAACAAGTTGTTCAAACTATTTTAAATAATACTTTCATGGAAAAAAATTCTGATTGTGATAATAAATCTTATGCTAGTATCTTTGTTGAAGCTGGAAAGGCATATAACGTCAGTCCTGTTTATCTAGCTAGCCTAGCTAAACAAGAGTCTGGAACTAATGGTTCTATTGCTACTACTGGTAAAATCTTTACCTATAAAGGTGTAACTTATAAATGGCTTTACAATTTCTTTAACATTGGAGCCTACAGTAGTGAAGAAAGTCCTATCCGTGCTGGTTTAGTCTATGCCAGTGGTGGCGACAGCTCTGTCATAACTACTAGTAGTGATACCGATAGCAAAGTTTGTCCTGTAAGTGGCGATAATAATAATCCTGATCCAAAGCCAACACCAGATCCTACACCAGATCCTACACCTAATCCAAATCCTGAACCTGCTCCAGAACCAACTCCTACACCTGTTACCAATAAAGGAGCCGATCATTATATAAAAAGCATGAGTGCTACTGTCAAAAAGAATAGCTATCTATCAGGCTTTTCTGTAGGAACTACTGTGAGAACCATTAAAAATAAATTATCTTCTGCTCAAAATGTCAGCATCTTAAATTCTTCTGGAGCTGGACTTTCTGATGGTGAAAGGTTAAAAACTGGCGATAAAATAATTATAACTGACACTGATGGCAGTACTAAATATAGTTATGATATCATAATTTATGGTGACGTCAATGGTGATGGCAAAATCACTGCTTCTGACTATATTTATATAAAAAATTATATTTTAGGGAAAATAAGCTTATCTAATATAAGCAAAGAAGCCGCTGATAGCAATAAGAGTAATAGTGTTACTGCTGCCGACTACATTATCATAAAAAATACTATTCTTGGAAAAGCTTCTATTAGCCAAGCTTAGAATAGAAAAGGGGAATATCATGAAAAAAAATAAATATCTTTATCTCTTAATAACTACCATAATATCTTTTACCTTCTTAGCGGGTAATGTTTATGCAGCTGGTTATACAATTTCTATAAGTCCTAGTTCTGTAACTAAAGGCAAAAGTGCCACCCTTTATTTAAAATGTACTGATAGTGCTGGTGGCTATTCTATTAGTTCTTCCAATAGTAATGTTGCCTCTGTTAGTGATGAACGTATTTGGTGTGAAAACGGTACTGAAACTATATCTTTAAAAACTACCATCACCGGAACAGCTACTATTACTGTTAAACCGATTTCCGTTTCTGATAGTAATGGTAATGATTTGTCTTTACCAACTAAGACTGCTACTATAAAAGTAACCGAACCAGTCGTTGTAACAAAAAGCAGTAATGCCAATCTTTCTGGCCTTGAAGTAGAAGGCACAACCTTATCTCCAGAATTCAATTCTGATACCAAAGATTACACGGTTGATCTTGAGGCCGCTACAACTAAAATTAATATTAAAGCTACTGCCGCCGATCGTAAGGCTACCATTACAGGTGCTGGTGAAAGAGACGTAGTAGATGGGGCTAACAAACTAGAAATAGTTGTAACGGCCGAAGATGGAACTACTAAAACCTATAATTTAGTTGCCAATGTTAAAGAGTTAAATCCTATAACTACTAAAGTAAATAATCAAGAATACACTGTTATTAGAAAAAAATCTGAATTACCAAAGCTTGAAACCTTTGATGAAACAACTGTTAAAATAGGCGAAGAAGACGTTGTTGCCTATTATAATGATAAATTAAAACTAACTTTAGTAGGATTAAAAGATAGTAAAGGTGATATTGCCTTATATATATATGATAAAACTAAAAAAACTTATACTAAATATGAACAAATAACCGTTGGTAGTACCTCCCTATATTTAAAAAAATCTAAGTTACCAAATTCTAATTATAAAGCTTATAGCATAACCCTAAATAATATTGAAACTACTATCTACAAATTACATAATAACTCCAAGGTGGGATTAATATATGGTGTCAATCTAACTACCGGAACTGAAGGATATTATACCTATAATAAAAATGAAGAAAGCTTGCAGCTATATTATGATGACGAAATAAATATTTATAAAAATAAAGCTCATGATCTCTTTATTTACTTAATAGTAAGTATAAGTATTACTATTCTTATTATATTAATTTCTTTAATCAGTCTAATAGTTAGAAGAAGTAAAAGAAAAAAGAAATTAAATTATTATCAAAAAATGAATAAAAATGTATCTATTTAGATATGTTTTTTTCTATCTAGATTAAATGACAATCTTTTTATTTTTCTCCTGTTATAATAAAAAAGTTCTAACATAGTATATAAAAGAAAGGGGTATCTATGGAAAAATGCTATTTAGGAGTAGATATTGGTAGTATTTCTACCAAAGGAGTAATAATAGATAAGTCTAAAAAAATTCTTGCTAGTGATTATCTTTATACGGAAGGAAATCCTATCGCTGCCGTAAGAAAATTAATAAGAAGTCTCAAAAAACAACTTGATTTAACTAAATATAAAGTAGTAGGAGTAGGAACCACAGGATCAGCACGAAAATTAATTGGTGTTATGTTAGGAGCCAATGTTATTAAAAATGAAATAACAGCTCATGCTATCGGAACTACGTCCTTATATCCCGATGTCAATACTATTTTTGAAATAGGTGGCCAAGATTCCAAAATAATTATTTTAGATCATGGTATCGTTATAGATTATGCCATGAATACTTTATGCGCTGCCGGAACTGGAGCTTTTCTTTCTAGTCAAGCTAGTCGTTTAGGAATTAAAATAGAAGACTTTGGACCTATTGCCTTAACCAGTAAAAATCCTACTAACATAGCAGCTCGCTGCACCGTCTTTGCTGAGTCCGATCTAGTTCATAAAGCCCAAGTTGGTCATAAAAAAGAAGATATCGTCGCCGGACTCTGCAAAGCCGTTGCTACTAACTATCTAAATAATGTTGGTAAAGGTAAAAAAATTCGTGCTCCCATTGTCTTCCAAGGAGGAGTGAGTAAAAATGTTGGCGTTATCAAAGCCTTCGAAGATATAACTAAAGAAAAAATTATCGTCGATAAAAACTCTCATCTTATGGGTTGCCTCGGCGTTGCTATCCTCTCTTCTAGAAATCCAGTCGAAAAAACTTTTGACTTTGAAATTGATAATATCAAGTTTGAAACCAAAGGCTACGAGTGCCAAAAATGTAGTAATAATTGTGAAATAATTTGTGTCTGTAAAAATGGTAAAATAATAGATTCTTGGGGTAACCGTTGTGAAAATGGTAGTCCTAAAGTTAATACCATGTAAAAAAATTCATAATGGGCTTATATTCTAAGCCTTTTTAATTTTACCTTATTGCAATTAAAATATATTTATTGTATAATTAAGTTGTATCATTTTAGGAGAGTGGTATCATGAAAATAATTGTAGCTAGTATTGATATTGGAACTGATACTACTAAATTTGTAGTAGGGGAGTACTTTAATAATAAAATTAATGTCTTAGCTTCTCATTCTATAAAATCTAAAGGTGTTCGCAAAGGCTTAATAACTGATCCTAACTTGGCTGTTAATATGATCAAAGACGGTATGAAAGTAATTAACAACATGTTAGGAATAACTGTAAAAAAAGTCATTGTCAATATCCCTAGTTATAATGTTAACTTCATGCTAGTAACAGGCTCTCAAGATATAAAAAATGATGATTCTGTAATCACAACTGATGATGTAAATAGAGTTATTAAAAACTCCGTTTATGGAAAAATTCCTGATGACTATGAACTACTAACCGTTGTTCCCATTGACTTCATAATCGATGGAAATAAAGGAATTAGTAAACCCGTAGGTAAAAATGGACAAAAGTTAGAAATAAAAGGTATAATGATATCAGTACCCAAGAAAAGTGTTTATTCTGTACTAGGTATCATGGAAGAAGCTGGCCTTGATGTTGTAGATATTGCTTTATCTGGAATGGCTGATTATCATGAAGTAAAGACCGATAATTTAGAAGGAAAAATCGGTGCTATCATTAACTTAGGCCATGATACAACTACCGTTAGTATCATCAATAGAGGCAAATTAATGAATACTGAAGTCTTACAGATGGGTGGCATAAACGTTGAAAAAGATATAGCCTATGTCTTTGGCGTTAGTGTCTTTGATGCTAGAACCTTAAAAGAACGTTTTGCTAGTTCTCATAAAAGATTTTGTCAACTAAATGACGTCTACGAAGTAAAAAATACTCTTGGAGATTTCGTTAAATTAAATCAATTAGAAGTATCAGAAGTTGTTATGAGCCGACTTACAGAAATATTAGAGTTAGCCAAAAAGCAAATACTTTTACTAACTAAACACGAAATGAACTACCTAATCATAACAGGTGGTCTTACAGAAATAAAATCCTTTAAAAATTTAATATATGAAATATTTGATAAAAATGTTATAATATACACTGTTAATACCCTAGGCGTTAGAGATAATAAATATGTAACAGCTTTGGGAATGATAAAATATTTTATAGATAAAATGGACACTAGAGGAAGATTATATTCTATGATAAGCGATACAGAAACAGAAGAATTAATAAATCCTACAGAAAAAAACAAAAAGGATCATGCTATAAGTAGAATTTTTACTAATTTTATTGGTAATAAGGAGGAAAAGTAATGAATAATATGCTCGGTTTAGAAATGGATCAATTAGCCAAAATTAAGGTTATTGGTATTGGTGGTGGCGGTAATAATGCCGTAAATAGAATGATAGATTCTGGCCTTAAAGGAGTAGATTTTATTGTTGCTAATACCGATTCACAAGTATTATTAAAATCACTTGCTCCCACAAAATTACAAATAGGAAGTGAATTAACTAACGGACTAGGAGCTGGTGCTAACCCTGAAGTTGGAAAAGAAGCTGCTCTAGAAAGTAAAGAAGAAATTGAAGCTGCTCTTCAAGGTGCCGATATGGTTTTCGTAACTTGTGGTATGGGTGGTGGAACTGGTACTGGTGCTGCTCCCGTCGTAGCGGAAATTGCTCAAGATTTAGGAGCTCTAACCGTTGGAATAGTTACTAAGCCTTTCAGTTTTGAAGGTAAGAAAAGAATGGATCAAGCCGTAAAAGGCCTAGAAGAATTAAAGAAACATGTTGATACCTTAATCGTTATTCCTAACGATCGATTAAGAGAACTAATAGATAAAAGCACTCCTATGTTAGATGCTTTCCGTGAAGTAGATAATGTCCTTCATCGTGGTGTTCAATCTATATCAGACTTAATCGCCGTAGCGGGCTTAGTAAACCTAGACTTTGCAGACGTTAAAGCTGTAATGAAAGATCGTGGTAATGCCCTAATCGGTATTGGTGTTGGTTCTGGAGAGGGTAGAGCAGTTGAAGCTGCTAAACAAGCCGTATCTTCACCATTATTAGAAACTTCTATCGAAGGTGCAACCGATGCCATTATCAATGTTACTGGTGGTTCTTCCTTAACATTATTTGAAGTAGAAGAAGCTGCTGAAATAATTAGAAGTGCTGCTAATACTGATATAAATACTATCTTTGGAGCTGTAATAAATGAAAACCTTAACGATGAAGTAATTGTAACCGTTATCGCTACTGGTTTTGAAAATAAAACCGAACCTCTATATCATAATATAAATTCTATGAATACTACTAGAAGAGAAGATTTACATAAAAACAATCTTTCTTCTGACGACGATAGCATGTCCGATTTTGATATTCCACCTTTCCTAAGAGATAAAGATAATTTCTAGAATAGCCCTTGCTATTCTTTTTTTTCTTTTCTCATATTTTAATAATTTTGTTGCATAATCAATCAATTAATGCTAGACTGATATCATAGGAGGAAATAAAATGCAAGAATTAACATTTTTACAAGATAATGATATTGATACCGATACAGCCATTGAATTATTAGGGGATGTAGATATGTATAATGATACCCTAGCTGATTTTCTAACTGAAAGCGAAACTAGAATGCCCAATATTGAAAAATATAAAAATCAAGGTGACCTTGAAAATTATGCCATCTTAGTTCATGCTCTAAAAAGTGATTCCAAATACTTAGGTTTTACCCATCTTGCCGAATTAGCCTACAATCATCAAATAGAAAGTCAAAACCATAATCAAGAATACATAAATACTCACTATGAAGATTTAGTAGCGGAAACTAATCGCATTATTAAAGTCGTAAAAGAATATTTGGGCTAGCCCTCTACCTAATATTCTTTTAATTATTACCCAAACTCTTGCTAATATTTAAAAATATGCTAAAATATCTGTAACAAGAAAAGAGGAATAATATGAAAAGTAAAAAAATATCTCTAATAATAATTATTTTAATTATTATAATTACTATTGCCATTGCCTTAATTTATCGCCAAAATAATAATCAACTAAATTCTTTCTATGGAACTGTTACCGAAATTAAAAACAATTACCTGATAGTAACTCCTTTATCAACTGAAAAAGAAGCTAAAACCAGTTCTAGTTTTATTATTTACACTAAAGATACTTATAAATTACAAGATCTTATCTATATAACTTATAAAGGCAAAGTTCATAATACTGATCCTAGTACTATTGATTTAGTCTCCTTAGAACTAATAAGTACTACCAAGAAGAAAGAAAATACCTCGAATGACACTACTGAGTCTTATCAAGATACTTCTAATTCTAGTAAGGAAACTCCTTCTAATTCCGAAAATTCATCTTCATCTTCCCCAGAGATTCAAACTTCATCTTCTTCAAATTCAACCTCTGAACCAACAATTACCTCTGAGAAGGAAACTACTGAAGATGATGTTATTGCTTATTTTAACTCTGCCTCAAAGGAAATAGCCACTTACAGTGCCACTAGTTCCTTCAAAGAAAAAGCTAAGACAACTTTTATTACTCTTGTTGATTTTCTCTTTTATGATGGTGAAATTAAAAATCATAAATTTAAAGATTTATCTACTACTGCTAAACTTAAAGTTTTAAATATTACTTTTAAAATTGATAACCAAATAGATAGTCTCTTTCCTGATTATAAAGAAGAATTATCTTCTAAATATCATGATGTTAAAAACTTAATAGCGGCCAAATATTTTGAATTAACTGCTACTATTTGTAATTCCAATAATTCTTATTGTGATACAGCTAAAGAAGTTTGGTCTAATATTAAAAAGCAAACTAATATTTCTTGGACTATTATTAAAAAATATTTAACAATTGGTAAAGATAACATTAAATCCTGGTATGAAGTCTTTAGTGGTAAAAAATAATTATCCCTTTAAATTATTTGCTAATTATTGGCTTTCTATTCTAAATAGCCATTTTCTAAAAAAAATAAACAATAAATATTGTCAAAATATCATAAATATGATAAGATTATATTGTTCCCAAGGGAAAATGGTTCTGGCGAGATAGCTCAGTTGGCTAGAGCACGCGGTTCATACCCGCGGTGTCGAGGGTTCAAATCCCCCTCTCGCTACCAATATGAATTATAATAGATAGAAATATCTATTTTTTTTAATTTATATTTATCATATCTTTATTAAATAGATAAGTTCTGATATAATTATATTAATTTCATGAATTTAAAATTAGAGAGGTGATTATATTGAAAACAATATTAACAGGTATTAGACCTACTGGTAATTTACATTTAGGCCATTATTTTGGAGCTGTATCTAACTGGATAAAACTACAAGATAAATATGATACATTTATAGAAATCGCTGATGTTCAAGCTTTAACTGATAATTTTGATAATCCTGATAAAGTCAGAAAAAATATCGAAGAATTAACAATTGATCTTTTAGCGTGTGGAATAGATCCTAAGAAAGCTCATATTTTCTTACAATCTTCTCTTCCAGAAATAGCCGAGCTAACTGTCTTTTATTCTAATTTAGTTACTATGGCTAGATTATATCGTAATCCTACTGTCAAAACTGAAATAGCTCAAAAGAAAAAGATTTTTGGTAACGATGGAGAAAGCGTAACCTATGGTTTTGTTGGTTATCCTGTTTCTCAGGCTGCCGATATAACAGCTTTGCATGGAGACTTAATTCCCGTTGGTGAAGATCAATTGCCTCTAATCGAGCAGTGTCGTGAAATAGTAAGAAAATTCAATAAAATATATGGTGACACTCTAATTGAACCCGAACCTTATCTAGCTCCTATAGCGCGTATTAAAGGCCTAGATGGTAACGAAAAAATGGGTAAAAGTCTAGGAAATGCTATTTATCTTAAAGATAGTGATGAAGAATTGAATAAAAAAGTCATGAGTGCTGTAACCGATCCTAACAAGATAAAAAAAGATGATCCTGCTAATCCTGATATCTGTATGGTATATTACTATCATAAAGTAACCAATAATCCTGAATTATCCAAAATATGTCAAGAATGTAAAAAAGGTTCTAGAGGTTGTGTTCAGTGCAAAAAAGAATTAGTAAAAAATTTAACAGCCTTTTTACAAGATTTTCGTACTAAAAGATCTTATTATGAAAATCATCCTGAAGAAGTAAAAAGTATTCTCTTAGAAGGAACAAAAGCCGCTGAAACTAGAGCCCAAGAAACTTTAAAGAATGTCAAAAAAGCTATGAAAATTGATTATTTTGATTAAGAAAGAGGTAAATATGAAAATAAAAAGACTTATTTCTAACCAATCTCTAAGTTATATTGGTATTATCTATATCTTATTTGGAATTAGTTATCAATTCTGCATAAATATACCCAGAATAATAAGTCCAATAGCTTTTTTGTTTACTCTTTTTTTAAGTTGTTTTCACCAAAAATCAAATTATTTATTTAAATTTATAACTATCATTTCTCTACTCTCTTTCTTCTTTCCTTATCGCCTTTTCATTGTAGCCTTAGGAATCTTTTTATTAGGAGTAGGGGACTATCTATTTTTTAAATACTTAAAAAAAGTTAACCATCATTCTCTAAGTTTGATAATTTTTTCTTTAACTATTATCCCTTCTTTATTTATAACTATAACTACCATAGATCCCAGTCTAACTCTTCCAATTATTCGTAAGTTATATAACATAAAAAATACAACCACTATAATAGAAACTGGAACCCATATTCTAAGTAATAATATAACTCTTAATGCCAATCTAACTTATAGTAAAAATTATCCTAATAGTTACCTAGACATCTATTATACAACTACTGATTTATCTAAACCTACTATAATCTACCTTCATAAAGGAGGCTTCCTTTGGGGTGATAAAGTTCCAGGTAATCCTTTAACAATGGATAATAATTTTAAAAATTCTACTATTTATACTTTTATTACCAATAATTATAATGTTGTCTCTTTAGATTATGCTCTAACCCCTCAAAATCATTACCCAACTCCCATTAAACAATTACATGAAGGCTTAAAATATCTATTAGATAATTCCGAAAAATTAAATTTAAATATGAGTTCTATCATTTTAATTGGTCAGTCAGCAGGTGCTAACTTAGCCTCATCCTTGACTAATCTGGAAACTAATCCTGATTATGCCAGCCTTTTAGAAGAAATTCCTTATCTTCAAGGAAATCAATTGAAAGGCTTAATCTTAGAAGGGGGATTTTATCGCAGTAACAATATTGGTAAAACTAATAATCTTCTTTATGATTGGTTATTTTATAATATGGGTAGACTTTATTATCAAGAAATAGATCTAACCAATAATTCTTATCTAAAAGAAACCTCTGTCTTTAATTATGTTAATTCTAATTATCCTAAGACCTTTATTTCTGATGGAAATACTGCTACCTTTTGGAAAGAAGCCCAAGCTCTAGATCAAAAGTTAACAAATCTTAATGTTCCACATACCTTAAATTATTATCCCCATTCTCGTATTAAATTAATTCATTGTTATGAAGAAAAAGGCAATATTTATTCTCAACAAACTCAACAAAATATTTTAAAATTTGTTCAAGATTTAACCTAAAGATTAATATTATTATGATCATAATCTATGCTCATTTACTTATTTCCTTACCATCATTTTACTTTCTTTTATAGTTATAGGTTAAATAGTAATTTTAACTTTTAAAAAATTAATATGACTAATCAATCATATTAATTTTTTTATAAATTCTTCTGAAAAAAAGGTTTTTCCGTAAATATCTCTAATAATACTAATGAAGGGGGAAAAAGATGAATTTTAAAAATATTCCTAACAATGATAAACCACGAGAACGATTAATAAAAGTAGGGGCTTCAAATTTAACTAATGAAGAATTAATTGAAATAATTTTAAAAACTGGTACTAGATCTTGTTCTGTCAAAGAATTATCTTGTTTAATTCTTGAAAAAATACCTAATATTAAATCTTTAAAAACACTATCTCTAAAAGAATTAACTAGTATTAAAGGAATAGGCCTTGTTAAGGCCATTGAATTGCAAGCAGCTCTAGAATTAGGAAGAAGAGTATATGCTGAAACTAATCTCGATGACATAATTGAATGTACTAATCCCCTAAATATTATTAAATATTTTAATTATCTCTTTAAAGATAAAAAACAAGAAGAGTTTTATGTTCTCTATCTTGATAATAAGAAAAAATATCTTTCTCATAAATTATTATTCAAAGGAAGTATAAATTATAGTTTAGTTCATCCTAGAGATATATTTAGAGAAGCTTATCTTTTATCTGCTACCTATATAATCTGTATTCATAATCATCCGTCTGGAGATGCTACTCCCAGTAAAGAAGATCTTGAAATAACAAAAAAGATAAAGGAAATAAGTCTTCTCCATTCCATTCCCTTAATAGATCACTTGATAATTGGTAACAACAATTATTATAGTTTTTATGAAAATTCTAATTTATAAATTGAGGAGGTTTTCTATGACTAAAATATTAGAGTGTAGTAATCTAGTAAAAATAATAAAGAAAGAAGAGATTATTAAGAATGTTTCCTTTTCTATTTCTGAAGGAGAAATATTAGGTTTTATTGGACCTAATGGAGCTGGTAAAACTACTATTATCAAAATGATTTTAGGACTTACTAAAATAACTGGTGGTACTGTCCTAATTAATAATAATAGTATTACTAAAAATTATAAAAAAGCTATCCAAGAAGTTGGGGCTATCATCGAAGAACCAGATACCTACATGTATTTAACAGGCTTTCAAAATCTTCTCTTAGCCTCTAGACTATATAACGTTTCTATAGATAAATTAAATGAAATTGTAAAATTAGTAGGCTTAGAAAAAAGTATTCATAATAAAGTAACTACTTATTCTCTAGGAATGCGTGGTCGCCTAGGAATCGCTCTAGCCCTAGTCCCTGATCCTAAATTACTAATATTAGATGAACCCTTTAATGGACTCGATCCTCAAGGTGTAAAAGATATCCGAAATTTACTTTTGAATTTAGCCCAAACTCAAAAGAAAGCAATCCTAATCTCTAGTCATATTTTAAGTGAATTAGAAACTTTCTGTACCAATATTTGTTTAATAAAAAATGGCAAGTTACTATATAATACTTCTCTTAAAGAAGCTTTTAATAACAATTATCTAATTAAAGTAGATGACAGCCGAAACTTAACTAATTATAACTTAAATATTCTTAATCAAAATACTATCCTAGTAAAAAATAATACTAATTTAAATCAAGTACTAAAAATTCTTTTAGATAACAACATCAAAATATATGAAATAAGTAAAGAAACATCTTCTTTAGAACAATTATTCTTTGAAAGGACGGGAATCTCTAATGATTAATTTAATTACTAATGAATTATATAAGATATTTCATAAAAAAGCGATCTATATTCTCTATCTAATTATGTTATTATTTTTAGTTTTAAATAATATTCTCTATAAAACTACTTACACCACTGATGGTCTTTATCTAAATGATAAAGATACTTCTAAGGAAGAAATTAAAGCTTTAGAAACTAAGTTAAAAGGCTTAAATCAAGACAGTTCAGAATATATTTCTCTTTTAACTGATTTAGACCTATTAAAATTAAAAATAAGTTATCCTCCAAATTCCTTTCAATATAATACTGTAAATAACTATTTTTATGATATCGTCTATAACCTCAATTATTATAAATATAAAGAACCAGATTCCCTAAAAGAAGCTTCTTATCAAGAACTTTATAATAAGTATCGAGAAAAATTTACTCAAAATGATAATATCTATTTTATTAATCAAGATTTAGATAAAATAAAATCTGATTTAGAAGTTGATCCTCAAAATAAAGAATTATTATTACAAAAAGAAGTCTTATCTTTAAGAATAAAAAATAATATTAATTATAGCACTACCTATTTAAATGAAGCGGTAGAAGGCTATTACCAATCTTCTCAAAAATTAAATAATCTCTCGACTCCTTACACTTATGAAGAAAAAATAACTTTTAATAATTTAAAAGAAGAACAGCAACTATCCAAATATATAATAACTACCAAGCAAAATATCAATAAAGAAAATGATCTTAGAGGGTGCCTTAAAACAATCGTTGAAGATTATGAACTATTTTTAGTTATCATTATAATTTTTATTTCTTCTAGTATTATTAGTGAAGAGTACTCTAAAAGAACTATTAAACAACTACTAATAAAGCCTTATTCTAGAACTCAAATTATTTTAAGCAAATATTTAACTTGTATAATAATTCTTTTGCTCTCTATTATTTTCTTAATTATAAGTGAATTATGGGTAGGTAGTCTAATCTTTAAAATTGATAGTTTGAAAATCCCTATAGTAGTATATGATTTTAACTTAAAATCTTTAAGAGAATATCCTCTCTATATCTATATGTTTTTAAGAATATTCATATCTTTACCAAAGTTAATTCTAATTCTTACTCTTAGTTTTGCTTTAAGTACCATCTTTTTAAATTCTATCTTCTCTTCATTATTTACTCTAAGCCTTTACACTATGTCTAACCCTCTATTAACTCTCTTAAGTAAATATTCTATAACTAAGTATTTAATCTTTAGTAATTGGGACTTCTTGACCTACATAAATGGTAATTTAAATAAGTATGTAGATGTAACAATTGTAAATTCTATGATAGTATATATTATTCATTTTCTATTGCTATTTTTAACTATATTTGTTATATTTAAAAAGAGGGATATTAAGAATATTTAGGAGGTAATTATATGTTCAAAATGGTTCATAATATGATAATGTCTGTCATACCAGACTTATTACCAGTTATAATTATCATCGCTGTAATAACTTGTTCTTTAAGAATAACTTATCTTATTAAAAGCCATAAAAAATTTGTTCTATATAAAGAATTATACGCCCTAATATTTATTCTCTATATTCTCTGTTTATTCGAAGTAGTAACATTTCAAGATGTAAATTATGGAACTTCTAATTTTATGCCCTTTAGAGAAATCTTTAGATATGATTTTGGTACTAGACTATTTTTTAAGAATATAATTGGTAATATTTTATTGTTTTTGCCTTATGGTTATTTTGTATCTGATATTTTAAAAGTCAAAAAACCGTGGTTGACCATTATTCTAACCATATTAGTTTCCAGTACCATCGAAGTTGTCCAATTACATATTGGAAGAACCTTTGATATTGATGATATTATTCTAAATACTATGGGTGGAACCTGTGGCTACTTATTATATTATGGCTTTAGTTGCCTGGTATCCCATCTTCCGAATGGTATTAAAAATGATAATGTAGTTAATTTTATAATAGTCATAATCATTTTAATTGTTATTATTTATTCCTTTAATTTAAATATATTTAATTGGTTTGACTAAAAAGGAGAAGTAAAAATGTTTGAAATAATTAATAATAGAGGAATAGAAATTCCTGAATTAGGAGAATTGAAAAATTATTTAGAGTTTGTTGTAACTAAAGAAAATTTAGAAAATGCTCTTTTCAATATCATTTTTGTAACTAATGAAGAGATTCATAACATAAATAAAACTTATCGTAATACTGATAGAGTAACTGATGTTATCAGTTTTGCCCTAGAAGATAATTCAGATAATGATTTATCTGCGACTGGGATTAGAGTTTTAGGAGATATTTATATTGCCTTAGATGTAGCTTATGATCAAGCTAAAGAATATGGACACTCTAATTTAAGAGAAGTATGTTTCTTGGCGACACACGGTCTTCTTCATTTGTTAGGTTATGATCACATGATAGAAAGTGAAGAAAAAATAATGTTTTCTAAACAAGAAGAATTATTAAAAGCTTATAATATCAATAGATAAGGAGTAAAAAATATGAATGAAAAGTTAAGAAATTTATTAAATAATTCCTATAGTCCCTTCTTTAATTATCCTGTCGCAGCCGTTGTCGTTATGAAAGATGGAACTGAATTTTCTGGAGTTAATGTTGAAACTACCAGTCCTGCGGCTGGAACTTGTGCCGAAAGAAATGCCATATATTCTGGCTTTACTCAAGGCTATTCTAAAAATAGTATCAAAGAAATTCATATCATGAGTAAAACTGAAAGTGAATGCCTTCCTTGTTTTATCTGTCGCCATACTATCAGTGATTTCTGTACTCCTGATACTAAAATAATTTCTCATACTTATAGTGGTAATACCACTACCTATACTGTTGCCGAGTTGTGTCCTCATCCTTTTGGGGAAGATAATTTAAAATAGAGGAGGAAGAAAAATGAAAAGTGGATTTGTATCGATCGTTGGAAGACCTAATGTTGGTAAAAGTACCTTACTAAATAGTATTATGAATAAAAAAATTGCCATAACTTCGGATAAGAGTGGAACAACTAGAAATATGATTAAAGGTATTTATACTAAAGATGATTGTCAAATAATTTTTGTTGACACCCCAGGGATCCATAAGGCTCAAAATAAATTGGGAAGAGTTTTAAATAAGGAAGCTTATTTTTCTCTAGATGATGTCGATGTCATTCTTTTTGTTATAGATATAACCAAACCCTTAGGAACTGGAGATAAATATATAATTGATAGTCTAAAAAATAATCCTGCTCCCGTTTTATTAATAATTAATAAAATCGATAAAGTTTCTTATGAAAATATCTTAAAAACAATAACAGAATATAAAGATCTATATGACTTTAAAGAGATAATTCCTGTTTCATCATTAAAATCAAAAAATGTTGATGATGTTATTAAAACTATCAAAAAATATTTAACTCAAGATATAATGTATTATCCTGAAAATATGACTGATGAAAATACTCCTGAATTTCATATTTCAGAATTAATAAGAGAAAAAATATTATACTTAACCAAACAAGAAGTTCCTCATTCTGTCATGTGTAAAGTCGACAATATTGAAGAAAGTCCTACTGTTGTAAGCATTCAAGCTTCTATAATTGTTGATAGAGAAAGTATTAAAAGAATTATTGTTGGCCATAATGGTAATATGATTAAAAAAATAGGTTCTGAAGCTAGACATGATATTGAAGAATATTTAAATAAAAAAGTATATTTAGAACTATTTGTTAAAGTCGTTGAAAAATGGCGTGATAAAGACAATTTTTTAAATGAGATAGGCTTTAAAGATTTTAATTAATGTATAAAATTTATCATTTAATCACAATATTAAATAGAGGTGATTAAATGAGCTCCCATGATTTATGGTTATTATTTACTAAAACAGGTAAAATTGAATACTATCTAAAATATAAAGAACTTACGAAAAAAGAAAGTGATTAAAAGTGATTAATTGTGATTAAACAAATAGAAGGAATCGTTGTCAGTGAAGTTGATTATAAAGAAAGTAGTAAAATAATAAATATCTTAACTAGTGATAATGAATTAATTGGTGTCATTGCTCGTGGCTGCAAAAAACTAACTAGTCGTATCGCCGGAGTAGGTAAATTAACTTATGCTAAATTTCAAATAAACTATCGGGAAAATATTTCTAATTTGCTAGAATATGATGCTATTAATAAATTTAAGAATATTAAAAGTGACATTGTAAAAATAAGCTATGCCATGTTTCTGACTGAACTATCTCATAAAGTATATGAACATAATCCTAAATATCCTATTTATAAATTTTATCTAGAAAGCCTTCTAAAAATTGAAGCTAATTTTGATCCTTTAGTAATAACTAATATTCTTGAATTAAAATACCTAGAATGTTTAGGAATAAAACCAGTAGTTGATCATTGTGTAAGTTGTGGCTCTACTAGTGATATTGTTACTATTTCTAGTTATAAAGGGGGATATCTTTGTAAAAACTGTTTGGAAAATGAAGCTATAGTAACCGATAAAACTGTCAAATTAATAAGAATGTTTTATTACGTTGATATCTCTAAAATAACCAAATTAGAAATTAGTCCTAATATCAAAAAAGAAATAAATAAATTTATAGAAGACTATTATGATAGGTATTCGGGCTTGTACCTGAAAAGTCGTAATTTCATAAATACCCTCAATAAAATTTCTTAAGATACTTGCATTTCCTTAAAAAGTATGATATCATTAATAACCGAAAGCAATCCGCTATCTAAATTAATTATAAATATAATTATCTATATGATTGCTGGGTATATAATTAAATAGAAGGAGAAAAAAGTAATGATGACAATTGAAGAAATTACTAACAAACAATTAAATCCTAACATTCCTGAATTTAGAGTAGGATATACAGTAATTGTTGGATGTAAAATTATTGAAACTAAAAATGGAAAAGCTAAAGAAAGAGTACAAGACTTCGAAGGTGTTGTAATCGCTAGAAAAGGAAGTGGAGTATCTGAAACATTTACCGTAAGAAAAGTTGTAAGCGGTATTGGTGTTGAAAAAATATTCCCAGTTCATAGTCCTAACATAGCTTATATCAAAGTTACTAAGAAAGGTAAAGTAAGAAGAGCTAAATTATACTTCTTAAGAGATAGAGCTAAAAAAGGTTTAGGACAATATAAAATTAAAGAACAAATGTAAAATTTTGAAGGAGGATTTAATTTCTTCCTTTTTTCTTTAAAATAACTTTAAATTTTAAGCTTCTTATTATATAATTATAAATGGATGGTGATAGTATGGCTATGAATAACAAAAAACAAACTCAAACTAGATTTATTGTAATTATAATTTTAATCTTAATAATCGCCTTAATAGCCATTTTATCTTATACTTTAAAAGGGGGAGAACACAGCCAGAATAAAGTTACTGGCTTTTTGAAAGATGTCGTAGTAGAAGTTGAAAAAGTTGTAATTGCCCCCTTTAATTTTGTTAAAAATATAGTAACAGATTATATTGATCTAACTAACGTCAAGAAAGAAAATGATATCTTAAAAAGTAATATTGATCAAATAGATAGTCTTAAAGCCACCAATGCTGAATTAGAACAAGAATTAAAAGAACTAAAAGAAGAGTTAAATATAGAACATGTCCTTACTGACTATACTTATCAAAATGCTACCGTTGTCAATAGAAATACCAATTATTGGTACAACACCATTACTATTGATAAAGGTAAAAACAGTGGTCTTGAAAATGGTATGGTTGTAATTAATTCCCAAGGCCTAATTGGTAAAGTAATCAATGTCAACAATTTTACCTCTGATGTTAGATTACTAACTACCAGTGATACCAATAATAAAATCTCTGTTTCAATAACCAATGGCGACAACAAGGTTATTGGTCTCATTAATGGCTATTCCATCTCGGACAATACCATCGAAGTAGAAGGCGTAAGTAACACCGAAGAAGTCAAAGTAGGGGACATGGTTTATACCAGTGGTCTAGGTGGAATCTTCCCTAGTGGAATTCTTGTAGGAACCGTTACCAGTATTTCGACAGATTCTTTTGGCTTGGCCAAAGTAATAAATGTTAAACCTAGCGTTAAATTTGATGATATAAATTACGTTAGTGTCCTAAAAAGAAGTGATGATGACTAATGCCAGCTATTATAATCGTAACCTTATTATCTTTCTTTTTCCAAGGCTTCATTTCTACAAGCCTCAACTACACCTTGACAAATCCTACCATCTTTTCTACTATCTATACCTTATTAACCCTAATAATCATTCGTAAATACTTTGAAAATCCCACCAAATATTATATCTTTGTAGCTATCTTTGGCTTCCTTTACGATCTAACTTATACCAATAGTGTTATTCTTAATACTGCTCTTTTTCTCGCTATAACCTTTCTTATCGATTTTTTCAAAAGCCAGCTATCTGATACTATTTTAACCGCTAATATTGCTGGTTTAATAGCCATCGTCATCTATAATATCCTCTCTTACCTTATCCTTACCATCATTGGCTATAATAATTATAATCCTAAATTTCTCTTAATAATCCTAACCCACAGTATCCTTATGACCGTTATTTTTACTAGCATTATGTATTTCCTAATTGACTATCTTTATACGAAATTTGATTTAAAGCCAATTAGATAAAAATAAATACCAAAGTATGTTATAATATAACTTGATAAATTTACAAAGTGAGTTAGATTATAGCGATCCTATACTAACCCACATCGGTTAGTATTTCTTTTCTCAGTAATTATCAAAATCTAGCTATTTAAGGAGTATATGTATATGAATTCAATAAAAAATAATAATAATAAATCTCTTCACAAAGACACTGCCCCAATAGAAAAAACTAACCAGCCCCTAGAAAATTTCCAAGAAGTTCGCCAAATAATGTTAAAATACGAAGAAAATCTAAGCCCTTATGCTGCCTTAGATAAAGACGCTAAAAGACTATCACCCCTTACTCTAGATATTCGTTCTAACTATTCACGAGATGGTGATCGCATTCTAAATTCCTTAGCCTATACTAGATATATGAATAAAACCCAAGTCTTCACTAACTACCATAACGATCACATCAGTACTAGGTTAATTCATGTTGGCCTTGTCAACAAAATAGCTCGCACCATAGGTAAAGCCTTATCCCTTAATGAAGAATTAATTGAAGCCATAAGCCTAGGCCATGATGTCGGCCATGTTCCATACGGTCATACTGGAGAAGCCATTCTAAATGATATCAGTCTTAAATACGATCAAACCTATTTTCATCATAATGTCCAAAGCGTTCGAGAATTTATGACCCTGGAAAACAAAAACCTAACTGTCCAAGTTCTAGACGGTATCTTAGCCCACAATGGTGAAATTCTTAGTAACATTTATCAATATAAGCCTAAGACACCTGAAGAATTTCTAGAAGAATATCATTCTTGTTATCATGACAAAGACGCTAGTAAAAAAATCCTTCCCATGACCCTTGAAGGCTGCGTAGTTAAAATTAGTGATATCATTGGCTACATTGGAAGAGATCTTGAAGATGCCTTAAGAATTGGCGTTATCAAAAGAACCGATATCCCCTCTAATATTGCCACTACCCTTGGAAATACCAATAGCCAAATCGTAAATACCCTAATTTTAGATATCATCACCCATAGTAGAGGCCAAGACCACCTTGAACTATCCAATCCTGTTTTCCAAGCTCTTCAAGAATTAATTAACTTTAACTATAAATATATTTATATTCCTGCTCATTCTAAAGAGCAAATAGAAACATATACTATAATGTTCAATGAATTATTTTTATACTATCGCGATAATCTTACCAATCCTAAATGTTCGATTTACCATTCTTTTTTAAAGTATAAAAATAGTGATTATTTAAATACCACTAATGATAATCGGAAAGTAATTGATTTTATCGCTGGTATGACAGATCGCTACATTGAAACAGAATATCAAAAATATTTACAATTAAAAGATAGGAATGTGACAAAATGTTAAATACCAAATTATCATCACCTCTTTTCCTAGAACAATCTGGAACTTTGGTTATCCCTAAAAATACTAAACTGTATCAAAAACTAGCCGTTAGTTCGCCTCTTTACATCTATGCCAATAAATATATTCTTTGGCTAACTTCGGCTAAACATAATAATGTTCAAGGAAAACTCTTAACGGAATACATGATAGACTATACTAAAGATTCTTTGACTATCAAATTAGGATCCTTCCTTCCTGGACTGTTAGAAAAAACTCCCGAAGGGGCCTTGAAATACTTGACCTCAGAAACCGAACTACATTTTCTTTTTAATAAATTTGCTCAGTTCGATTTCGTAAGAATGGATAGTGATGGTCACTTTCACAACTTATATAATGATAATATTTCTAAAGAGTATCGTCTAACTTTTGAACCTCGAATGTATAATTCCCAAGTTCTATTACCTGCTTTAGAAAAAGAATCTCTTAGTGATAACTCTTACTCTTCTTCTGAAACTTTGACGGCTGAAGGTCTCCAAACCCTAAATAATCAACTTCCACACCCCCTAGAAGAAGATGAGTGCCTTTACGTAAGGCCGGTTCGTCAAAATGCTTTAATCTATCTAGTTCCCATCAAAATAAGTAAAATTCATCCTAAAATTAACGAGAATCACAAGCGTAAAGTTTTAACTCGTAATTAATTTTCCTTTTAAAAAGTCATACCATTTCCGGTATGACTTTTATTAATTCTCCTTAACACTTCTTTATCTTCACAATTTATTTGCTAATTCTTTGTCTTCTACCTACTAGTAGCCTTTTTTAAACGTTTCCTCTAACTTCCCATTATTATTTAACCCTCAAATACTTATAAACATGATATAAATGATGCCCTGTAACAAAGAGCATATTTCCCACCGTTGCCATAACTAATCCTAATATTCCTACTTTTAAATAACTAATTCCCACCAATATTCCAATTCTTATAAACGAACCAATTAATGTTCCATTCATCGCACACTTAGCTTTTCCCATTGCCTGTAAACAAGAAGTCAGTGGCCCTTGAATATAGAAAGCTAGAAATAGGGGAGCAAGCCACCTAACATAATTAACTCCTAAGTTTGTATCATAAACCATTTTTAATAAAACATCTGGAATAATCATAAAAATAATTGTAATAGGAATACCTATTATTAAAGATAGCCCTATAGCTTGCTTTAATTTATTCCTCACCACCTTATATCTTCTCAAACTATAATTATTTGAAATAATTGGTAATATCGCGTTAGATATTGCCAAAGTAAAGAAAGATGGAATTAATAATAGGGGATAAACATACCCATTAATAATTCCATATTCTAATGTAACATAATCACTAGAATATCCTACTTTAAGTAAAATATAAGTAAGAATAATTGGCTCTAAAAAATAAGTAAGCGAGCCAATTAATCTTGATCCTGTCGTAGGAATACTTATATCTAAAGCATCCTTAAGATTTTGCTTATTGTATTTAAAATCTTTAATAGTAATAACATTTCCCTTAGGAATAAAAAAGAGAAGAGTAATAATTGATGCAAACTCACTTAAAATATTTATAAGTACTACTCCTGTCACAGCAATACTAGTTCCATATACTAATAATTTAGGAATAAAATAAATAATAAGGAATAATCTTGTAACCTGTTCTACTATATTAGCAATACTATGTGGAATCATTCTTTCTTTTCCAAAGAAATATCCTTTAATAATACTAGAAATACAAATAAAAGGTAGAGTTAATCCTATTGCCATTAAAGGATAATAAGTATCACTATTTCTAAGTAAATATTTAGATATATAAGGACTAATAATAAATAAAATTAAAATAAGTATCAAATTAAACATCAAAGAAATAGGTATTAAAGATAATACTAACCGTTTATTATTAGTCCTATTCTCACTAACAATTTTAGATATTGATACTGGCATTCCTAAAGTACATAAAGTAATAAATAAATTAAAAGTTGGTAATATTAACATATATAGTCCAATACCCGTAGAAGAAATACTTCTCGTTAGCATAATCTTAATAAACATTCCCAATACTTTAGAAATAGATCCTCCAATAATAAGTGCAATCGTAGATCTTATAAATTTACTTTTCATAGAATTCACCTATCTAACTCTATGAAATCCCTCTCTTGTCTATACCCATTAAAAAGACTAATAAATATTATCTATTACATATTTATTAGTCTTTTTAACAATTATAATATTCTTATCTTTCTCTAAAATATCTGCCATTTCTAAAGAAACATCTAGATCATATCTAATCTTGTTATTATATTCTTTAGAATTAATAATACTATTTCTAAGCAAGTAATCTAACTCTTTCAAATAACTATATTCTATCTCTAAAATAATATGATATCCTTCTCTCAACTCTCGAACATTAGCATTCTCCAAACATAAAGAAATACTCTTTGTATAGGCCCTAACCAAACCACCCGCTCCCAATTTAATTCCTCCAAAATATCTAACTACCACACCTAACACATAATTAAGTTCCTGTTTTTGTAATACTTGTAATATTGGCATTCCCGCCGTTCCACCAGGTTCTCCATCATCTGAAGACTTAACCATATCATCTATAATATAAGCAAAACAATAATGCGTAGCGTCTTTATATTCTTTTCTAACTCTTTCCAATATCATCTTAATTTCATCTTTAGTCTTAACTTTATATATCAAAGCTATAAATTTAGAGTTCTTAATTTCTAATTCATACCTATTATCATCTAGTATCGTCCTCACAAACATCACCATACCTAAATTATAACTATTATTTTTTTAATTATCAATAAAAATATTCATATCTTTACATAAGGATAATATAGTTTATTAGGAGGTCATAATGAGAAAAACAATTCCGTTTAAAAAAGAAATCTTATTTAAAACTAAATTAAAAGAAGTAACATCTATTTCCCTAGAACATGATTATAAAATAGATAATGATATCATTGTAGGGGAATTCTTAGTAAGCGGTGATTATAAAATAACTGCATCATCTATAAATAGAGAAACCTTTAATTATAAAATCCCCTTCGAAATAACTATTGATAATAAATATGATCCTAGTACCATAACTCTAGATATTGAAAATTTTTATTATGAAATAATTAATGATGAAATCTTAAAAGTAAACATTGATGTCTTTATTGAAGGAGATTATAAAAAAGAACCCCTAATTGAGGTCAAAAAAGAAGAACCACCTCAAGAAGAATTACCAGAAATTCCTAAAGAACCATCACCAAAAGAACCTGAAACTTCTTCTAGAGAATCATCTTCCCCACTAGCACAATTAATTCCTAATAATCCTACCCCTATTCCTGAGCAAGAAGAAAATACTAATTTAAATCAAAATAACAATATCAATACTAACACCAATATTAATAATAATTCTAATCCTAATCCCCATTCTAATTCTGTAAATTTATTCGATAATATTAGCATGGAAGATACTTATACAACCTATTATGTTTACATTGTCAAAGAAGAAGATACTTTAGATACTATCCTAACTAAATATAATATTACTAAGGAAGAATTAGAAAATTATAATGATATATCATCCCTAAAACCATATGATAAATTAGTTATTCCTAGTCATAATGAATAATGAATTAAGAACTATTTTAAAAGAACTAAATATTGCTTGCCAAAAAATAACTCTTAAGAATACAGCCAGTATTATTAAAGGAACTAACAAAAATTACGTCATCAAAAAACATACTAATTCTCTTTCTAATATTTATAATTATTTATCTTCTAGAGCTTTTGACTATTATCCTAAATTATTAATAACTAAAAATAATTATGATATTTTTGAATATATTGATAATTTAAATATTAAAGGAACAGAAGCTGAACAAGCTCAAGATATAATTCACTTAACCGCTCTTTTACATGCCAAAACAACCTTCTATAAAGAATTAGATATTGATGATTATAAAAAATTATATGAAGATATTTTAGATAATTTAAATTATCTAAACAATTATTACTTAGATCTTATAACTAATATTGATAAAGAAATATACATGTCCCCCTTTAACTATCTCCTGGCTAGAAATATTAATATGATATTTTCTAGCTTGGATCACTCTAATTATCTTTTAAATAAATGGTATAATCTTATTAAAAATAAACAAAAAGTTCGTTTAGTAACCATTCATAATAATTTATCTCTCGATCATTATTTAAGAAATAGTAAATCTTATCTTTTAAGTTGGGGAAAAAGTAAAATTGATATGCCCATCTATGATTTACTATTTTTTTATCAAAAATATGCTTTATCTTTTGATTTTATTAGTCTTTTTCAACACTATGAAAGTGTTTATCCCTTATTAGAAGATGAGAAAGCTCTTCTCTTTTCTCTAATGCTAATTCCTAATAAAATATTATTAGATAAAGATGAATATTCAAAGTGCAAAGAATTAAGATTACAAATTGATTATCTCTATAAGACTTCTAAATTAATTGAAAACCTATCACCACCACCAAAAAAAGGTACAAAAGATAAGAAAAATTAATAATCCAAATTCCATAAGAGTAATAAATGCACACCAAAATCCTGGAATAAATAACATGATAATTATTTGATAAAAAGTAATGATTGATAAAATTAAAGCTCCTATAAAGCAAAATAATCTCCATCCCACAAAATTTCTACAAACATTAAACATATTATTAAACATATTCCCTCACCACTATAATATATGCATTAAAAATATTTTGGAAATATTTATATCAAATTTTACTTATTAATATTTTATAAGTATCATATAGACTTGAAATTTGTAAATAATTCTGATTGTACTAGAACTGTTGACTATACTAATATGAAACTCTGGGCCATAACTCATAGTTAGTCCAATAATTAATTGAAAATATTTAAATAAAAGCCTTTCAAAAAAACATTGACAATCATAATCCTAAGTGCTAAAATTTAGATATATAAAAAAAGAGCGAAGATTGGCTTGGAAACCAGGAGCTGTATATAATAAAGGGATTCTCTTTGAATAAGTAAGGTGGAACCGCGGATAACTATTCGTCCTTACATAGCATAAAGAGGATCCTTTTTAATATTATGGAGGTGATCAATATCAATATCTTTATCGCTGGTTCTTCTTATGACACTATAGATTCTAAATACCTTTCCGTAGCAAAAGAAGTATCAAAATTAATAGCAAAAGATAATACTTTAGTAATTGGTGGAATCCCCAGTGGTATTCCTAATAATTCTATGATGGGAATTTATCTAAAATCATTCTCTAATCATAAATACTTAACCGTAACCAAATACGCTAATAACCTAACTTTAGAAGAACAAGAAAAGACCAAAATATATAAACAGACTATGGACCGAACTAAAGAAATTTATAATATATCAGATATCTTACTTTTTCTTCCCGGTGGTCTAGGGACCTTAGCAGAATTATTTGGAATGATCGAAGAAAAAAGAACTAATAATGATAATAAAAAAATAATTATCTATAACTATAATAATTATTATGATAATATTCTTAATCACTTAACAAAGATATCTAATGAGAAATTTACCAACAAAGATGATTACCAAAATTTTATTATAGTAAATAATACTAATGATTTATTAAAAGAAATGGAGAGATAAAAATGAGCAATTTAACAATGGACAAATTAGTTAATTATTGTAAACAATATGGTTTTATATTTCAAGGAAGTGAAATATATGGTGGCCTAGCCAACACTTGGGATTACGGTCCTTTAGGAAGTAGATTAAAAAATAATGCCAAAGATGCTTGGCGTAAAAGATTTATTCAAGAGCAAAAAAACAGTTATGAAATAGATGCGGGAATTTTAATGCATCCAAGAGTTTGGGAAGCCTCTGGTCATGTCGCTGGTTTCTCTGATCCTTTAATTGACTGTAAAGAATGTAAGACTCGTCATCGTGCTGATAAGCTAATTGAAGAGTATGATCCTTCTATCAATGGGGACGCTCTAACTGAAGAAGAAATGATGACTTACATAAGAGAACATAAAGTACCATGTCCAAAATGTGGTAAGAGTAATTTTACTGACATTCGTGATTTTGGCCTAATGTTCGAAACCAATAGGGGAGTAGTTAAAGATAAAAGTAGTATCGTCTATTTAAGACCCGAAACTGCTCAAGGAGAATTTGTTAATTTCTTAAATGTTAATAGAACTATGCGTACTAAAATACCTTTTGGTATTGGCCAAGTTGGAAAAGCTTTCCGTAACGAAATAACTCCTGGTAACTTTACTTTCCGTACTATCGAATTTGAACAAATGGAACATCAATTCTTCTGCAAAGAAAATACCGATACTGGTTTCTATAACTATTATAAAAACTATGCTTGGAAATTTTTAACTGATCTAAATATTAATCCTGATTTCTTAAGATTTAAAGATCATGAAAAATTAGTTTTCTATGCTAAAGAAGCCTGTGATATTGAATATAAATTCCCTTTCGGTTGGGGAGAATTATGGGGAACACATAATCGTACTAATTATGATTTATCTCGTCACCAAGAATATTCTAAAGTATCTATGGAATATCTTGATCCTGACACTAACGAAAGATATATTCCTTACGTTATAGAGTCTTCTATTGGTTGTGATCGCTTTGTCTTAGCCATCCTTTGTGATGCTTATCATGAAGAAACTCTAGAAGATGGAACTACCAGAGAAGTAATGAAATTCCATCCTTATCTAGCTCCATACAAAGCTTGTATTTTACCTTTAGTAAAGAAATATCATAGTGATGCCGCTAACGAACTATATGATCACTTATGTACTAAATTTAACATTTCTTATGACGAAGCAGGAAGTATTGGTAAAAGATATAGAAGACAAGATGCTTATGGTACTCCTTTCTGTATCACTGTTGACGACGAAACTATCAATAATGGAACTGTAACTATCAGAAACCGTGATACTATGATCCAAGAGACCATAAGAATAGAAGATATTGATAAATATCTAGAAGAAAGAATAAAATTCTAACTATTAAATAGTAATATTTGTGTCAAGTATTACTATTTTTCTTTTTAATTATTTCTAAATCAGTTATAATAAAAAGAGAAGGTGATTTATAATGAAAATAAGAATAGGAGTAATATTTGGTGGTAAAAGTGTTGAACATGAAATATCTATTGTTACTGCTATCCAAGCCATGGAACAAATAGATCACGAAAAATATGATGTTGTTCCTATCTACATAACAAAAGATTTAGTTTGGTATACTGGTGGCTGTCTTCGTTACATCGATAGTTTTAAAGACTATGACTTACTAAAGAGATATGCTAAAAAAGTTAATTTAATCAATAAAGATGGTCGATTTATTTTACAGTCTACAGGTCTTTTCAAAAGAGAAATAGATTACATTGATTTAGCTTTCCCACTTGTTCACGGCCGAGGAACCGAAGATGGCTCTCTTCAAGGCTACTTAGAAGTAACAGGCGTTCCTTATATTGGAAGTGATGTTTACTCTAGTGCCGTTGGCCAAGATAAAGTATTCATGAAACAAATCTTAGAAGCTAATAACATTAATGTTGTAAAATACACCTGGTTTACCAATGATGATTATGCTAAAAACAAAGAAGAAATCTTTCAAAAAATTAATGAAATGCACTATCCCTTAATTCTTAAACCCTCTTCCCTTGGAAGTAGTGTCG
Organism: uncultured Bacilli bacterium; assembly: GCA_934149105.1. Lineage (GTDB taxonomy): Bacteria > Bacillota_I > Bacilli_A > RF39 > UBA660 > RUG11215. The sequence continues at coordinate 37,421 of CAKPDP010000002.1, read as the reverse complement.
GAATAGAAGTAGTAAAACAAAAAGAAGAATTAGATGCCGCTATTGACAGAGTTTTAAAGTATGATGATAAAGCTATGGTCGAAGAATTATTAAGCGATATAAGAGAATTTAACTGTGGTGTTTTAAAGAGCAATGGCCGTATCCAAGTCTCAACTGTTGAAGAAATCTTAAATGATAAAGATTACCGTAAGTATAGTGATAAATTTATTTGGGATAATGATGATAATGCCGTTGTCAAAAGAGTTTTTCCAGCCGATATCTCTTCGAAACTCGAAGAAGAAATCAAAAAAACTTCTCAAGACACCTTCAGAATCCTTAATAATTCTGGAGTAGCCAGAATAGATTTTCTCTATGATAACAAAGCCAAAAAACTCTATGTTGATGAAATCAACACTATTCCTAACTTTCTAACCCATCACATGTGGGGAGAACTAAATATTACCTATAAAACTCTAATAGATCTTTTAATAACAGATACTATTAATAAAGTTAAAAGAAGAGACACTATGAATTTAACCATCGATAGTGATATCTTAAAGAAAATAACTTCAAAAAATATAAGGGAGCTAAAATAATGTACGGATATATAAAAGGAACTATAACTGAAATAGGTAGTAACTATGTTATTATTGATAATAACAATATAGGATATATAATCTATGTCCCTAATCCTTATTCTTATAGTCTTGATGATTATACTACTATCTATACTTATACTTGTATCAAAGAAGATGAACATTCTCTATACGGCTTTAAAAATAGAGAAGAAAAAGATCTTTTCTTAAAACTAATTAGTGTTAAAGGCGTTGGACCTAAAATGGCTCTTCCTATCATAGCAACTGGTTCTATGACTGGTATAGCCGATGCTGTCGAGCGAGAAAACATCTTATATCTTAAGAAATTCCCTAAAATAGGGGATAAAGTAGCTAAACAGATAATTCTTGATCTCAAAGGCAAGATAACCTCTACCAATACTGGTCTCTTCAAAACCGAAGATACTAATGTTGAATTAATGGAAGTCCTACAAGGATTAGGCTATAAACAATCTGATATCAAGAAGGTCTTACCTAAAGTAAACTACGATCTTTCTCTTGAAAACCAAATCAAAGAAGCCTTAAAACTATTATTAAAATAAAAAAGTTACCAAGAAAGTAATTTTAATAAAAAACTCGTAGAAAAAAGCACTTTTTTCACATAAAACCATTGACACGCCCATATATTTATACTATAATGAACAAGAAAAGAAACGGAAAGAAGATGTATTTATCTCACCTGATTGCCTCTAGGTAATAGGTAACAAAGCCCAATTATTATAAATATATAGTCAATATATAAAATATCAAAATATTAATTAGGTCTAGATGATGAATACAAATTCTTTTGTATTCATTTTTTATGGAGGTGTTAATTATCGCTAAAGAAAGGGAAAACCCAATTAACGAACAAATTAGAAGTAAAGAAATGATGGTTATAGGACCAAATGGAGAACAATTAGGTATTAAAAGCAAAAAAGATGCTTTAACTATTGCTAGTTATGCTGGATTTGATCTAGTTCTAATGAATGAGACTGCTAATCCACCAGTATGTAAAATAATGGATTATAATAAATTCCGTTATGAAAAGAAAAAGAAAGCTAAAGAGACTCAAAAGAAACAAAGAGAAGCTACTATTGATATCAAAGAATTCAGATTATCTGTTACTATTGATACTCATGACTTTAATACCCGTGTCAATAATGCTCGTAAGAGCCTAGAAAAAGGTGATAAAGTTAAAGCTAGCATTCGTTTCAAAGGACGTCAAATTGCTCACCCTGAACTTGCTAAAGAAGTCCTAGGAAAATTTGAAGAAACTCTAAGTGATATAGCAGTAGTTGAAATAAAGCCCAAATTAGAAGGTCGTACAATCTTCATGCAATTGACACCCAAAAAGTAGGAGGAAATAAAAATGGCAAAATTAAAGAAAAGTAAGAATAAAATGAAAACTCACAAAGGTTGTGCCAAAGTATTCAAAAAAAGACAAAGCGGATCAATTAAAATGACTAGACAAGGTATCAACCACAACACTGGAAAAAACAGTGCTAAAAGAAGTAGACAAAAAAGAAAAGGTTCTGAATTAAGTCACTCAGATTACAAGAGAATTAAGGATTTAATTTAGTAGAGGAGGATGTAAGAAATGACAAGAGTTAAAGGTGGCACTGTTGCACGTGCAAGAAGAAAAAAAGTATTAAAAGAAGCCAAAGGATATTTTGGTAGTAAACATAGATTATATAGAACTGCTCATGAACAAGTAATGCATTCAGGACAATATGCATTTAGAGATAGAAGACAAAAGAAGAGAGAATTTAGAAAATTATGGATCGCTAGAATTAATGCTGCTTGTAAAGAAAACGATATTACATATTCTAGATTTATCAATGGTTTAACTAAAGCTGGAGTAACTATCAATAGAAAGATGTTAAGTGAAGTCGCTATCGATAGTCCAGAAACATTCAAAGACTTAGTAACAATCTCTAAAGATGCCTTAGCAGGAAAAGCATATACTCCAAAAGCATCAAAGTCAGAAGTTAAAGAAACTAAAGAAGCCAAAAAAGAAGAACCAGTAGTAGCAGATACTAAAGCAGAAAAGAAAACAACTACTAAAAAGGCTACAACTACTAAAAGTACAACTACAAAGAAAGCTTCAACAACTAAAACAGCAACTAAAACAACAACTAAAAAGACTAAGACTGAAGAAAAGTAATTATCAAGGTAGGCATTATGCCTACTTTTTTAATATTTCTAAAGCCAAATTCCTTTAAATCTGTTATAATAAAAATAAGAAGGTGACCAAGATGTTAAAAGTAGAAAATGTAACTAAATATTATGGTAATCTATGTGCCGTAAATAATCTAAGTTTTGAAGTCAAAGACGGAGAAATATTTGGATTATTAGGCCTAAATGGAGCTGGTAAGACTACCACATTTAGAATGATTATGAATCTAATAGATGATTATACTGGATCTATAACCCTAGATGGTAAGAAAATAGACTATTCCGTAACCGATAAAATAGGGTATCTAACTGAAGAACGTAGTCTCTTACTCAAACTAACCGTTCTCGATCAAATAACTTATTATGGCGTCCTAAAAGGAATGCCTAAATCCCTTATCGAAGAAAAATTAGATTACTGGTTAAATCGCTTTCACATAACCGAATATAAAAACAAAAAAATAAAAGAATTATCTAAGGGTAACCAACAAAAAATTCAATTTATTAGTGCCATCATTCATGAACCAAAACTTTTGATCCTTGATGAGCCCTTTTCGGGTCTCGATCCCGTCAATGTTGAACTTTTTAAAAAAGTCATCCTAGAATTAAAAGCCCAAGGAACTAGCATTATCTTCTCCTCACACCGAATGGAACATGTCGAATTATTCTGCGAAAAACTTCTAATCCTCGTCAAAGGTCAAACCGTCATCTCTGGTTATCTCAAAGACATCAAAGAAAATTATAAAAAGAAAAATATTATTATCCAAGGAAATATCAAACCCGAAGAACTAAAAACCATTCCCGGAGTCTTAGAAGTAACTAAAGATAATCTCGAATACCAAGTTAAAATAGAAGATAAAAAATATATAAATAGCATCTTCAAAACCATTAGCAAATACAATATAACTAAGTTCTATGTTGAAGATGCCAATTTAAATGAAATCTTTATAAGTATAGTAGGTGAAGCATATGATAAATAAATTAAGTTACCTAACCCAAATTAGCCTTAGTAAAAAAATGAAAACTAAATGGTTCCTTTGGGCCAATATAATTCTTCTAATCGCTATCGTAGGTCTTTTAAATATCGATAATATTGTTAAATTCTTTGGTGGTGACTTTAGTAATAACATAGATATTCTAGTAATAGATAATACTAATAATTCTTATGATTATCTAGAAACTACTTATAAAGAATACACTAAAACCCTTGATCTTAATACTACTCTAAAACACTATTCTAAATCCTATGATGATGCCATTAAAGAAATAAAAGATACCGATAATCTAATCCTTGTCTTAGATCCTGATCCCACAAACTATTTAAAGGCCAATCTTATAGCTAACTCTACCATTGATACCACTACCAGCCAAATTCTAACCTATAGTCTTAATTCCTTAAGAAGTAATATCGCTCTTACTAAATATAATCTTTCTAAAGAAACTTTAGATGATATAAATGGTAGTATTACTCTAACTAAGACTCTTCTTAATAAAGACAATAGTGCCGATAGTGATTTAATAATGAACGTTGTCTTTCCTCTCATAATTTTACCATTCTTTATGTTAACAATGTTCTTAGTACAAATGATAGGAGCCGAAATAAATGAAGAAAAAACCACTAAAAGTATGGAAATAATAATTTCTAATGTTTCTAGTAGAACTCATTTCTTTTCCAAGTTACTAGCGGGTAATATCTTTGTCTTATCTCAAGGCCTTCTTCTAATAATCTATCTTGCCATAGGCCTTATCATAAGATTTATCCTTGGTGGTGGAACACTTCTAGATAATTCTACCTCCACTATAGTTACGCAATTAGTAAGTAGTGTTAATACTACTGGTCTAACTTCTAAACTAGCTTACTTAATTCCTATAACTATTATAATAATGCTCTTAACCTTTATAGCCTATTCTTTAGTCGCTGCTATCTTAGCTTCTATGACTACCAACATCGAAGATTATCAACAAGTCCAAACTCCTATAATAATAATCTCCATAATAGGCTATTACCTAGCCATCATGGCCTCAATGTTTAAAGGAAGTATCTTCATCAAGATCCTTTCATACCTTCCATTTCTCTCAGCTTTACTAGTACCTTCTTTATTATCATTAGGTCAAATAGGTATAATAGATGTTATAATATCCTTTGCACTCTTATTATTAACTATCTACATTTTATTTAAATATGGTTTAAAAATATATAAAGTAGGTATCTTAAATTATTCTAGTACCAATATTTGGACTAAAATAATTAAAGCCTTAAAAACTAATTCTAAAGAAAGAAGATGATAACATGATTTTAGAAGCCAGATCTATAAAAGAAAAAATAATTACTGATCTAAAAGATCAAGTAACGAATCTTACTCTTAAACCTAAATTAGTAGTAATCCAAGTTGGAGATAATCCCGCTAGTAATACTTATATCCGTAATAAATCTAAAATGTGTGAAAAAGTAGGTTATACTTTTGAACTAAAAAAATATCCTGAAACCATAACTCAAGATAAACTCTTAGAAGATATAAATAATCTAAATCTTGATAATTCTGTTAATGCTATTTTGGTTCAAATGCCTCTTCCTAAACATTTAGATGAATTATTAATCCAAAATAGCATTAACCCCATTAAAGACGTCGATGGTCTAACAGATCTAAATATGGGTAAATTATCTCATAATAAAGATACTCTCTATCCTTGTACTGCTATTGGTATTATTGAACTATTAGATCATTATAATCTACCCATTACTGGTAAACATGTCGTAATAGTGGGAAGAAGTAATCTCGTTGGAAAACCAGTAGCATCTCTATTTTTAAATAGAAATGCTACCATTACCCACTGCCATTCCTATACTAAAAACTTAAAAGATCTAACTAAAGAAGCCGATATCTTAGTAGTAGCAGCAGGTATCCCTAATCTAATAACTAAAGACATGGTCAAAGAAAATTCTATTATAATAGATGTTGGAATAAATAAAGTAGGGGATACCCTAACAGGAGATGTAGACTTTAATAGCATCAAAGACAAAGTCCAAGCCATAACTCCTGTTCCTGGAGGAGTAGGTCAAATGACCGTTGCTGAACTAGCTAAAAATATCCTTAAAGCTTATAACTATCAACAAAATAAATAATTATTTAAAAAGATTTCACTATCAAGTTGAAATCTTTTTAACATATATACACCCTTATCTCTATCTTTATTTTATTCTCTCACATAAGGACTACTACTAGCACCATCTCTTGATTTTAAATTAGTAAATGATGCTAAAGATATTACCGGTCTTACACCCTTAACTATATCAATACTTCCTTCAACAATACCGTTATCTATTCCTTAATATGATAATTTTATTTTCCTTTTTCTCTTATAAATATTTTTGATTATAATATTGATAGCTAATAAAAAATGGTAATCTCTTCTTTACCCTGTTTTAATAAATTCCCAGAAATAATTTAAATATTATTTTCAAGACTAAAAATAAATGGTATAATCTTATTAAATAAGGAAGGTAAGATACATATAAAAAGGGATTTACTTTATACATAAATATGTATCTATGATGGGTGATAGAACATGGATAATATAAGAGAAAAAAAGAAAATAAAATTATCAATAATTCTATTAATAGTTGTAATTATTATAAGTACTATTGGGGTAACTCTAGCTTTATCTATCAATAAAAAAACTAAGGTTAATATTGCTACTGGTACCTATAATGTTATTATTACGGGAAATACTACCATTACTCCTAGTAGTCTAATGCCTATTAATAATACTAGTGATACTATCCCTTATGATAATTTATCTACTTATCAAAATTCTATTTATGTCTCTAGTTTTACAGTTAAAGGAGCCAAAGCTAATCCTACCGATCATGAAATCATTTACGATATTGCTTTGATCAATCAAAATATCGATACCAATCTTCTAAATAAGTATTTAAAATGGGAACTTATAAAAAACAAAGAAATTATTGCACACGGCAACTTTAGTAACTTAGTAAATGGTAGTCGTTACTTATTAACAACTACCCAACAAGATTTACCTCGTTATGAAAAGACAGCTGATTCTTTACAGCTAGTTATCTGGATCAACGACGACTTCGATAGTAGTTTTGATCAGACTACTATGATGGGCAAGAATTTCTCCTCGACGATCGATATTGAATTATATACCGATAGTAAAGGTAGTAGTGTTCCCAAATCAGGACTATATCAATTAATAGAAAAGCAAGCTGTTCGTGATGATATTAAGAGTACTTATGTTACCTCTACCAATGGTATAGATTTTGGTAGTGTTAGTAGTAGCAGGAATGGTGAGGGAGTTTACCTTCTTCATACTACAGCCTCTAATCAATATCCTATCTATTACTACCGTGGCGCAGTAACCAATAATAATGTCTTATTCGGAGGCTTTTGTTGGAAAATAATCAGAACTACTGATACTGGTGGCATTAAAATGATTTACAATGGAACACCTACTGATAATCAGTGTACTAATACAACTGGAGAAGCAACCCAAATAGGAACTAGTGCTTTTAATAGTAGTAGTAGTCCTGCCGATGTCGGATATATGTATGGAACTAGATATGATTCATCTTTTGCATATAGTAGTGCCACTGATGCCTATGTCTATGGAAATGATGTAACATATTCTAATGGTACTTATAAATTAAAAAATACCATGACTAGTAGTAGTTGGAGTACTGATAGGACAACTTTGGCGACAAAATATCATTATACTTGTCTAAGTACTAGTGCTACTTGTAGTAGTGTTCGTTATATTCATACTTTTAGAGATAGTTCAATGTTATATTATTTAACCTTAACTGGTGGTGACAATATAGAAAGTGCTAAAACAAAGATGTTTACTAATACTACAGATTCCAAAATAAAGACAACTATAGATAATTGGTATAAAACTAATATGACTAGTTATACAGATAAGTTAGAAGATACAGTCTATTGTAATGACCGAACGATTACAGAAGGTCCATTACTAAGTAAAGATACCTCTAGTACTGATATTAATTATTTTGCAGGTGAAACTAGAGCAGATACCTATAAACCAAGTCTAGACTGTAGTAATAGTAATGATGCCTTTACAGTAGACTCTAGTATAGGAAATGGAAAACTTACATATCCTGTAGGTTTAATAACAATTGATGAAGTAATGTATGCCGGTGGAAGAGACTTACGCCAAAATTCTACTTATTATTTATACACTAACCAGAAGTGGTGGTTGGGTTCTCCTGACTCCTTCTACAACTTCCAACCGTACGCCTGGTTCGTGGATTCTTCTGGTTCCCTCAGCAGTATCGGCGCTTTGTACAACAACTACGGTGTCCGTCCTGTCGTTTCTTTAGCCCCTTCTATTGAGATATCATCAGGATCTGGAACCAGTACTGATCCATACATTGTAAAATAATAATGACAAAGAATATTTATTTAAAATAAATAACTTTGTCCTTTTTCTTTATTCTAAAACCTTTACATTAAACTAATAATTATTATATAATCTAATAAAGAGGAACTAAAATGAAGACAAAAATTATAAGTAAAACCTATTTAAGAGATATAGAAAAATATGAATTAAAATTATATTTAGATAACGATAATTATTATATTAGTGTTAAAAAATTAATTGAATGTCGCGAGAAATTTATTATTCATAACAACATTTGTGTTATGGATGATGGTTATTATGTTTTTGAGGTTATTCCTAAAAATAAAGATTATGCTATGCGACTATTCTTAGATAAAGATAAAAATCCTTTAGAATATTATTTTGATATCTGCAAAAATGCTAGATTAGATCCTAAATATAATATTCCTATGTATGATGATTTATATTTAGATATAACTTATTTTAATAAAGATATTGAAGTAATAGATGAAGATGAATTATTAGAATCATATCATAATCATGAATTTACTAAAGAAGAATTAGATAATATCTATAAAACTAAAGATAGATTAATTAAAGAAATAGAAACTGGTACTAATGAATGTATGCAAATAGATTATTTAAAATATATTGAAACTTTATAAAATTATAAAATTTATTATCAGGAGGAATTATATTATATGAACAACAAATATCCAATGACTAAAGAAAATTATTTAGAATTAAAAGAAATATATCCCGACTTTGTCTGGAAGCCTCAATTTATGAAAGTCTTAAACGTAGTAAGCCCTTTTATCAGAAGATTTCCTTTGAATATTGATTATTCTTCTGAAATTCCTCAAGATGGAGCTTGTGTCTTTATTTCTAATCATACTAATTTTTACGATTCTTTAGTTTGTAATGAAACCTTAAAATCTCAAAAATATTTTTGCCTAGCCGGCGATGAAAATTATCGCCAAAAAGATCATATTGGTCCCCGTGGTACTATTACCGGCTTATCATTTGAGGCTAGGGGAGTGTGCTGGGTAGATAGAGATAATCCTGCTTCCCGTCAAAAATCATCTGAATGGGTTCGCGATACTCTAAGCAAAGGGACCAGTATTGGTCTTTCCCCCGAAGGTATCTGGTGCCTAGAAGACAACAAATTAGCCCTTCACTTTGGTTATGGCCTTGTAAAATCTATTATTGAAGCCTCTAAATCTAATAAAGTTTATATTGTTCCCGTTGTTATTGATTACAATTATAAAACCATAAATAAAATTAAATCAGCAGATGTTAAAGTTTGTCCTAGTCTCCTTATAACTAAAGATATGGATTATAAATCTTTAACTTCTAGATTAGAAGATATCTTTTGGACCGAAAGATGGAACCAAATAGAAGAAAATGCTAAACAAGATCCTCATAGTAAAAAGATAACTATTGCTAATGAAGATTACTATGTTAGTCCTAGAACCACTCTTTCTAAAGATGACTGGGATCGCCATTTAGCCTATTCTAAAGCTCAATATAAACTAGACTGGGAAAAAGAAACTCAATATGAACTCCAAACTAAAGAACAAAAGCTTCAAAAAGAAATGGAACCCATAATTAGACCTAATGGTTCCTCTTATGTAAGAAGTCTTTGTAAGAAAAAATAATATCTTTTTTAAGAAAGAGTAGTCATAATCTCTCTAATTTATGACTTCTTTTTCTTTTTAATAATTTTTAAAATCAGTATAATTAAATAAAAAATTATGCTATAATGAACATATAAATAATAGGTGGTGTTACTATGACAATGACTAATTTATATTTTCCAATCTGTGCCTTTTTTTGTTCGATCTTAATTTTTATTAATTTCTTTTGCAAAAAAAGAGTAAAAAATAAAGAAACCGATCTCTATAGACTCCTTCTAACCAGTGAACTAATTGAAGTTATTTCGGCCATAATTGTAATTCTCTTAGCCTATATCTATGGCGACTGTATCGGGGTTTATATTTTTAATAAAATAGATTTTATCTGTTGCCTTCTCTGGGCTAGTGCCTTCTTTCTTTATATCTTTCACATTAGTTTTAAAGAAAAACCTAAAATCTATTCTAAGTATGACCTAATCTATAAAATAACTATGGTTATCAATATCATTATTGGTCTATCCATCATGTTCTTACCTCTTTATAATTCTGGAGAAAAAGAAGTCATGTTTGCCTATGGTCCTTCCGTAAACTGCCTTTACCTAACTGCCTCCTTATATCTTTTAGGAATAGTTATTTGTGTAGTCCTTAACATTAAACATATCTGGAACAAGAAATATCTTCCCTTATTCTTCCTTATCTTCTTAGCCCTCTTATTACTTATAGTAAGACATTTTAATCCCGGATTATTAGTAATCTCTGCTATCCTTACCTATATTGATCTTATCATGTACTTTACTATTGAAAATCCCGATCTAAAACTCTTAAACGAACTAGAACTTGCCAAAAACAATGCTGAAAGAGCCAATAATGCTAAGACAGAATTCTTATCCAGTATGTCCCATGAAATAAGAACCCCTCTAAATGCTATCGTCGGTTTTAGTAATTCGATCCTAGAAGATAATACCATAGAAGAAGCTAAGACTGAAGCTAAAGATATTATTATGGCCTCTGATAACTTATTAGAAATAGTTAATGGTATTCTTGATATCTCTAAAATAGAAGCCGGTAAAATGGAAATAATTAATACTAATTATCACCCTAAAGAAGTATTCTCTAACATTGTAAAATTAATAAAGCCTAGAATTGATGCTAAACCTATTGAATTAAAAGTAAATTATCCTCAAGATTTACCCGATACCCTTTATGGAGATATGGGTAAAGTCAAAGAAATAATAACTAATATTCTTACTAATGCTGCTAAATATACCGATAAAGGTCTAATTACTTTTGATATAAACTGCATTAACAATAAAAATACCTGTAAATTAATCCTTGCCGTAGAAGATACCGGTAGGGGAATAAAACCTGAAAAAATTGATAAACTCTTTACTAAGTTTGAACGCCTAGAAGAAGATCGCAATACTACTCTAGAAGGAACTGGTCTAGGCCTTGCCATAACTAAAAGTTTAGTCGATATGCTAGGAGGTAAAATCGTTGTTCAGTCCAAATACGGTAGCGGATCTAAATTCACCGTCTTTATTAGTCAAAAGATCGTTACCTTAACTCCTAGCCCTGTATCTAAAGAAGAATCATTACTTACTCCTAATCCTGATTATTCCTCTAAAAAAGTTCTTATTGTCGATGATAATAACCTAAATCTTAAAGTGGCAACTAGACTGTTAAGAAACTATAAAATAGTTCCTGATACCGTTCTCAGTGGCTTTGAATGCTTAGAAAAAGTAACTACAACTACTTACGATTTAATTCTCATGGACGATATGATGCCTAAAATGAGTGGAGTAGAAACCTATCACAAACTAAAAGAAAATAAAAACTTTCAAACACCTGTCGTTATTCTAACTGCCAATGCCATTAGTGGCATGAAAGAAAATTATCTTCAAGAAGGTCTCGATGATTATCTAGCTAAACCTATTGATAAATTAGAACTAGAACGAGTGCTTCAAAAATATTTATCTTCTAAAGCTGCTAAACTAAATAATCGTGGCTTTACTCTAGTCGAACTCTTAGCTACCATTACCCTAATTGCTATCTTAACCGCTATTATCACTCCTAATGTTACCAATCTTATTACTAAAAATAAAATAAATTCTTGTAACAGTATTTTTGACTCCGTTGAAAATGCTGCTACCAACTACATAAGTGATAATCGTTATAATAGTGAATTCCTAGATAAAGTATCGAAAGGTTCCCTTACTATCAATGCTACTGACCTTAAAACTCAAAGTTATCTTAAAGGAAACTTAAAAAATCCCTTAACAAATACCGATTTAGATATCAAAGCCATTATCTCCTTCGATAAATCTACTAAACAATATAAAGTTTCCTTAACCCCAACCAAAGAAGCAACCTGTGTAAAAAAATAATCTCCTCACGATTTTAAATTCTTTAAAAAAATAAAAGATAAGTGTCTAATTATGTTAAACTATCGAAAAACCCTAAAAAATAATTGTAATTTACATTTAGTTATGCTAAAATTAAAATATATATAAAGATAGGAGAGGGTAATATGGCTCTAGGTGGAAAATTAAAAAAAATGTTAGTCGAAGATAATGACGACGAAGAATACTATGAAGAAACAGCTAGTACTGAAACTAGCCCTAGTAAAGAAGGAAAAATGATCTTATTAGAACCACGTGCTTATTCTGAAAGTCAACAAATAGCTGATCATTTAAAGAAAAAGAATACTGTTGTTGTTAATATGAAAAGAGTAACACCAGATCAAGCTAAAAGAATAGTTGATTTTCTAAGTGGAACTGTCTATGCTATTGGTGGCGATTTACAAAAAATAGGTGGTGGCATTTTCTTATGTACTCCTAAAAACGTTGATGTTGAAGGTGCTATCAGTGATGAAGATGATAAACAACGTAAAGGAAAAGATGATATTGATTTAGAATGGTAATTTATTGAGGTGACTTATGAAAAGATTTAATATAGTTAATACTGGTTACGACATTGATGAAGTAAATCAATTTATTGATGTCGTTATTAGTAGATTGGAAAAACTAAATGAAGAAAATAGTAAATATTTAAAAGTAATAGACGAATTAAAAAAACAAACTACCTCTAAAGAAAGCCTTAATTCTTTATCATCTAAAGATAAAATTGATAATGATAAGCTAGCTAAAGCCTTATTAGCGGCCGAAGATACTAGTCTTAGAATGAAAGAACTAGCTAGAAGAGAAGCTGAAGTAATCATTGAAGATGCTAAACGAAATGCTAATTCCATAATTCATGAGTCGCTAATTGAAGCTAGTAAAAATGAACAAGAAGCTGCCGTTTTAAAGAAAAATATTGAAGTATATAAAAAGAGATTAAAAACTATTATTAATAATCAACTAGATATGTTAGATGATCTAGATAAAGAAGAACTATAAGAGTAAAACTCTTATTTTTTTATTACCCAGCTCCTTACCAATCATCTAGACCTCTATAATATCTCTCTATTATCCTATATTATTATTTGCTATTTCTAAGCTCCCATAATATATCTCTATTTAATCATAATAAAAAGCATCAGTACTTCCTCTAGTACTGATGCCTATTCTTAAACTATATTCTCTCTAATCTGATACCAACCTTATAATCATTAATATCTATAACATTACTAATATTATCTTCTCTAATAAATTCCTTACATAAAGTTTCTTTCTTAATAAATTCTAAATAATCTTTAATACTATCTTCATATTCTTTAGAACTATCATAGTAAACTTTAATACGATCTGTAACTTCAAAATCATTAGCTTTTCTTAATTGTTGAATCTTTGATATTGTTTCTCTAGCTAAACCTTCATTAATAAGATCTTCATTAAGATCAGTATTTAAAATAATAAACTTATTATTAAGTATCGCTACATCGTAGCCCTCTTTAGAACTAATTCTTGTATCGATCATCTCTTTATTAATATCATAATCTGTACCATTAAGATTAATCTTTAAATTACCATTATTAAGATCTTCTATCTCTTTATCATTAATCTTCTTTAAATATTCTCCAAATTCCTTAATATTAGATCCTAATATCTTTCCACATACCTTATAATTAGGACGATACTCTATATTCATATATTTATTTATATCTTTTTCATAAGAAACTTTCTTAACATTTAATTCTTCTTTAACTAAGTTATCCATATCTTTAATAACATCTTCATATTTACTATCAAAAATAACTTCTGTTAAAGGTTGTCTAACTTTAATTTTAGCTTCTTCACGAACATTTCTACCTAATGATATTAAATCTCTTACTAAATCCATCTTCTCTTCTAATTCTAAATCAATTAACTCTTCATTATATACAGGAAATTCCTCTAATTGAACCGATTCACCATCAGTTAAATCACGATATATCTCTTCACTAATAAATGGTGAAATAGGAGCTAATAACTTCGAAAGACCTAACAAAACCTCATATGTTGTTGCATATACAGCCTTCTTACTATTATCTAATTCACTAGACCAAAATCTCTGTCTATTTCTTCTGATATACCAATTAGATAAATCTTCCGATACAAATTCTGCTAAATACTTCGTAACCTTATTTAAATCATATTCTTCAAAACTATTAGTAACATTCTTAACTAACTTATTATATTTAGATAATAACCATTTATCAATATCTTCTCTATCCTCATACTTAATCTCATATTCTCTAGGATCAATATCATCTGTATTAGCATACATCTGGAAGAAAGTATAAGTATTCTTAAGTGGATTAAAGAATTTAGAATGAACTTCATTTAATCCTCGCATATCAAATTTTAATGGTGTCCATACTGGTGATACATATAATAGATAAAATCTAACTGCATCTGCTCCATATTCTTTAAGAGTACTAAATGGTTCTACAATATTACCCTTACTCTTACTCATCTTCTTACCTTCTGAGTCCAATAATAGATCATTAACTAAAACATTCTTAAATGGTGAACATCCTTTTATAAAAGTTGAAATAACCAATAAAACATAGAACCAACCTCTAGTTTGATCGATACCTTCAGCTATAAAATCAGCTGGAAATTGACTTTCAAATAATTCCTTATTTTCAAATGGATAATGATATTGAGCATAAGGCATTGAACCACTATCAAACCAAACATCTAAAACATCTTTAACCCTAGACATTGTCTTACCACAACAAGAACATTTAATATGAATATTATCAACATAAGGTCTATGCAAATCTATCTCTTCATCATTAATCTTTTCTATAGCTTTTTCTTTAAGCTCATCTATTGATCCAATTGTCTCAATATGACCACAGTCACAAGTCCAAACTGGAAGCGGAGCTCCCCAATATCTATTCCTAGAAATACACCAATCAACTAAATTTTCTAACCAATTAGCAAATCTCTTCTCTCCAACAAATTTTGGATACCAATTAACTTTTTTATTGGCCGCAATAATTTGATCTTTATAAGCCGTTGTCTTAATATACCAAGCTGGTTTAGCATAATAAAGTAGGGGAGTTTTACATCTCCAACAATGTGGATAATTATGTTTAATCTTCTCTTTCTTAAATAATTTATCATTAGCTTTTAAATATTTAATTATATCAATTTCTAATTCTGGATCATATACAACTCTACCTTCCCAAGGTCCTTCTTTATATTTACCATCAGTACTAACAGGATTTAATGTTGGTAAGTCATAATCCTTACAAACTCTAGCATCATCGACACCAAAAGCTGGAGCAATATGAACAATACCTGTACCATCAGTCATCGTAACATAATCATCACAAGTAATAAAGAATGCTTTCTTATCAGGCTTTAATATTGGCATTAATTGTTCATATTCCTTATATTCTAGCTCCCTACCAGGAAATTCTTTAACTATCTCATAATCTTCTCCCAATACCTTATCCGCTAAAGCCTTAGCCACTATAAAACTATATCCCTTTGATTTAACCTTAATATAAGTCTCCCTAGGATTAACACATAAAGCTACATTTGCAATCAAAGTCCAAGGAGTAGTAGTCCATACCAATACATAAGTATCTTCATCTTTTAATTTAAAAGTAACATAAACTGTATTAACACTAATTTCTTTATACTCCTGAGCTACCTCATTAGCAGATAACTCTGTACCACATCTTGTACAATATGGTAATACTTTATTACTATGATATAAAAGTCCTTTCTCAGCAAACTGTTTAACAATCCACCATTCTGATTCAATATAATCATTACTACAAGTAATATAAGGGTTATCTGTATCAATAACTTGTCCCATTAACTTAGTTAAATCACATACATCTTTAATATTAGTAGCGGTAGCCTTCTTACATTCCTTATTAAAATTCTCAATTCCAAATTTTTCTATATCTTGCTTTGATTTAAATCCTAACTTCTTTTCAACATTAACCTCAATAGGTAATCCATGTGTATCCAATCCAATCTTTCTTAATACTCTATAACCTTTCATTGTCTTGTACTTACAAAAAGCATCTTTTATATTTTTACCATATAAATGATGAAGACCAGGAAGAGCATTAGCGTATATTGGACCATCATAAAATACAAAATTAGATTTACCATTTCTAGTTTCAATACTTCTCTTTAAAATATCGATCTTGTCCCAATACTCTAAAATTTCTTTTTCAGTCTCATTAACTTTACCTTTTCTTAATTCTTTAAACTTACTCATATCCATCCTCCTAAAAAATTTACTATTAAAACAACTAAAATAAAAAGCCCTATATTTTAAGGACGATTAAACCGCGGTACCACCTTAATTCACTATAGTGCTCTTAAATTTATAACGGATAAATATCCGGATTAATCTCTTCGATTAATCACATCCAGAGTGATCTATATTTAGTTTTCTTATTTGTTTACACCACCCACAAACTCTCTCTAAATTCTAACTAAATACCGTCTCTTTCCTTTGTTTTAAATAATATATCTAAATTATAGTAAATACCTTTTTATTTGTCAATAGTCTTCTCTAGATAAATAACTATCTTTTTTCTTAATAATAAACTATCAAGTATATTAATTTACAAAAATACTAAAATTATTTCCTAGACTCACAAAGATGATTGCATTTTTAAAATATTTATATTACAATTATATTGTAAAACAATTTGAAAAGGTAGGATAATATTATGGAAAAAAGTAAAAGCAAAAGCAAAAGCAAATACTTAGGTATTATAATTATTGTAGTAGCTATTGTCTTATTAGGCTGGTTGCTTATAAAAAATACCTTTCTAAGTAATGATTCTGGTAAAAAGGAGAGACTTACTTACGAAGAAAAGCAATATGAAAGTTTTGTCAAAGATTTAACTACATATGTTAATAGCATTGATACTAGCACTGACTCTGACACCGACTCTGATTCTGTAAAAATGGATTTTGTCTCAGAAGTATCAACTTTACAAAAGAAGTATGAAAATGGTACTGGTGTTTCATATGCTGCCAATTCTCTTATTAACGTTGCTAACAGTAGTGAAAATTTAAGCACGACCGACTTTGTTGGAAATGTTTCCTCTAAACTAAATGAACTATTAAAGAAAATATTTAATAGTACTTCTCCAACAAAGGTATTAACATTAAAATCCAATACAGCTTGTAATACTAAAGATATTGATTCCAAATATTGCGTCAATAACTTAAGTGCCAAAATATATTTAGCATCTAAAGAATCAAATAAGTGGGTAATATTAATTCACGGGAATATGATGAATGCTAAACAAATGTATAATGCTGTTGGAGATATGTATACTAGCGTTGGCTATAATGTTTTAGCTCCTGACTTAAGAGGAGCAGGTGATAGTGATGGTAGTGTTGCCATGGGCTATTTAGAAAGCTTAGATGTCTATGATTGGATAAAAGATCTTAATACTAATTATCAAGATAGATATGGAGTTAATGTTAGTCCTGAAACCATAGTTGTTCACGGTGTATCCTTAGGAGGGGCAACAACCTTACAACTTGCAACTAATCCTGATATAAGTTCTGCAACTGGAAGGGAACCATATACTAAAAATTTAACTTCTTTACATGTCAAAGGTTTTATTGATGACTGTGGTTATACCTCTATGAGCGGTATCATTACCGATTCTATATCTGGGGGCAACTCTAGTCAGTTATCTACTGTTACCAGTTGGTTAAACACAACACCTAGTGCCTTACTTCAATATATCAAAAATGAAGCTACTAATTTAGGGAACAACAGTTTTGATGGCTTCGATTTTAGTAACATTTCTAGCAATAAAGATTTAAGTAAATACATTGAAAAATTTGGAAAATCCTTTGATGAAATAGTTAAGAGTGATCCTAATTCTAATATCAACAGTGAAATAAATATTCCTGATATCAGTCAAGATCAAATAAACGAATGGAAAAATAAAATTTCTTCCTCAATAGGAATTGGAACTAGTACTACTTCTAATAATAAGGTTACCACATCACTACTAACTAATTCTTCTAGTCTTATCGACAAATTAGTAATGAAAGCAGTTATCAATTTAGTAGGAGTAGGACTTAACGAAAATAATTACGATAAGTACTCAAATGTCTTCTCAGGGGATAGACATTTCCCAAGTGGTAGTAAAGTAGTTATTATTCATGGAACTTCTGATACAATTGTTCCTTACAATAATTCTTTAGTCATTGCTAATCATATTATGAATACTAACGATGCTGACTTACTTTATAAATGGGATGTTGAAGGAGCCTCACATGCCTTTATCGTTGTTGGCTCTCATAAGACAGAGTACACTAATTTAGTTAAGAACTTTGCTGAATGTAATGCTGACTCTAGTAAGTGTAGCGTTTTCTCAAGTAATGATACCAACGCTCCATTAAATAATTAACTAAATATTACAAATTGAAAGAAAGATTACTATTTTGCGTAATCTTTCTTTCAATATTTAAAAGTCCAAGAAAAGTCTTCGAAAATTTTTTATTCCATATTGTATTTATGTTAATTACGTGTTATATTTATTAAAATAGGTGATAGTGTATGAATAATAATCAAACAAATAATAATTATATTAAAGTAAACTTTAACACATTATTAAATAATAATGAAGTAAAACCAGAAAATACTGTGAAAAAAAGTAATAGAATTATAAAATATACTATTACCGTCATTGAAAATACTGAAGTTAATAATTATTCTTTAAATAATTTTAATAAAAATATAATAACTTTTGGTAGAAAAAAAGATAACGATATAGTTCTTTCTTCTATCTTAACTTCTTTAAATCATGGCTATTTTGAATTAAATAAAGATTTAGTTTTATATGATAATAATAGTAAAAATGGCTTATATATTAATGGTAAAAAAGTTACCAAAGCCATCCTTAAAGATGGTGATGCCATCAGAATAGATAATCCTTATGATCCTCTTAACAGTGGCGTTATGATGATTGTTACCATTGGTGAAAGTGAAAATAGTTGGCTTCAATATGATCTCACTAATAAAACTAAAACCATTATTGGTAGAGGTAAAGACTGTGATATTGCTTTAAATAAATTATCTATTTATTTAAAGCATGCTAAAATAGTAAAAGAAGGTAAAAACTATCTTCTTAGTGGTTTTAATGGTGATAATGGGATTATTCTTAATGGTTCTGTCATCAAAGGAGAAAACTTACTAAGAAATAGAGATATTATTTTAATTAATAATGTCAAATTAATCTTTAATTGTAATAAAATATTTTATCAAGTTTACGATGAAGGTGTTAAATTAGAAGCTATCGATATTATGAAAACAGTTAAAGTTAAAGGTAAAAAAAGAAACATAGCTTATCACGTCAATTTTGAGGCTAAACCAGGTGAATTTATTGCTTTCGTTGGTGGTAGTGGTGCCGGAAAGAGTACTTTCTTAAAATGTATTAGTGGTGTTTCTAAACCTACAAGCGGAAAAGTTCTCCTTAATGGTAATTCCTTATTCAGTAATTATTCTGTCCTAAAAAATTTCATTGGTTATGTTCCCCAAGAAGATATTGTTTTTGATGATTTATCCTTAATTGATATGTTAAAATATGCTGCCAATTTAAGAATGCCCGATGATGCCAATTCTAAAGAAAAAGAAGATCGAATTAATACTGTTTTAGAAATAGTTGAACTTACTGATAAAAAAGATGTCATGATCAGAAATCTATCTGGAGGTCAAAGAAAAAGAGCGAGTATCGCCGTCGAATTAATCGCTGACCCTAAACTATTTTTCTTAGACGAACCAACCAGTGGTCTCGATCCTGGAACCGAAAGAATCATCATGAAAACTCTTAGAAAAATGGCTAATTCCGGTAAAACAATCATCTTAGTTACTCATAACACCTTAAATTTACATTTATGTGATAAAGTTGTTTTCTTTGGAATCGGAGGAAAAATGTGCTTCGATGGTCCACCCAAAGAAGCTCTGACTTTTTTTGGAGTCAATGATTTTGTAGATATTTATAATTTACTTAGTGAAAATACCGATGATTGGTATAATAAATTTAAAGATAGTGATACTAGAGAAATTTCTCCTAATGATGATAAAGAAGAAGTTATGGGTGTACATAAAAATAACAAATCTTTCTTTAAACAATTTCTAACCCTTATGAGAAGACAAATTAAAAAGTTAATTAATAATAAACAACAACTACTATTACTTATTCTTCAAGCTCCTTTGATTGCCTATTTATTATCCCTAATTGTTACTAAAAATTTATTCTATTCCTACGAAGAAACTAAATCTATTCTCTTTTCCATAGCTACTTCCGCTGTTTGGTTAGGACTTCTTAATTCTATTCAAGAAATATGTAAAGAAAGAGTAATTTTAGAAAAAGAATATATGGCTGATCTAAAGTTATCATCCTATATTATTTCTAAAATATTATA
The DNA here is from genome assembly GCA_934149105.1 of uncultured Bacilli bacterium. Lineage (GTDB taxonomy): Bacteria > Bacillota_I > Bacilli_A > RF39 > UBA660 > RUG11215. The sequence goes on along the minus strand of CAKPDP010000002.1, from coordinate 16,805 downwards.
TCTAGCTTTATTGGCTCTAATTCAATCCTTCCTATTAGTAACGGCCTTCAAAATTTTTGTTGATGTTCCCGTTAAAGGAGTAGTTTGGAGCTGGTACCTAGAAACCGTAGTAGTTATATTTATTACTATTTTATCAGCGTCAACTATTGGCTTAGTAGTTTCTTCTTTATCTAAAGACTCCTCTGTAGCCATGACCTATGCCCCCCTTTTATTAGTTCCCCAATTATTATTTTCCGGAATGTTATTCCCTTTAGAAGGAGCAGTTGATGCCATATCTAATTTTATCCTTTGTCGTTGGTCAGTTGAAGCTATGGGAACTACTAACGATCTAAATAGTTTAGTATCCGCTATTCAAGAAGTAATCCCAGGTTACGTTAGAGATAGTGAAAGCTACTATATTTTCACTTCCCAACACTTCTTCAATGATGTATTGATTATTGCCCTTATGAGTATTATTTTAGTAGGAATTTGTTATGGTATTTTAAAGAAAAAATTAGAAAGTGGTAGATAATATGAGAGATAATTTACGAAATGGTTGGACTATCGCTAATAAGATAGGAACCGGTAATTTTGGAACTGTCTATAAAGCAATTAATAAAGATGGCTATATTTGTGCTGTTAAATATATCAGTTTATCTAAAGATAAAGCCACTATATCTAATTTAAAAGACAAAGGACTACTAAAAAATGATTCTGATATAGATAAATATTACAATCAAGTAATTGCTAAAGTAAAAAATGAAATAGCCGTCATGCAAAAGTTTAATGGTAACTGCTATATCATTGATTGCTATGATTTTTTTGCTGAAGCCAAAAACAATAATGAAGGTCAAGATATCTATATTAGAATGGAATATGCTACTGATCTAAATAAAAAATATCAAAATCAAGAAATAAGTTATGAAGAAGTAATCAAACTTGGAATAGAAATATGTTCTTCTCTAGAGTTATGTGCCAAAGAAGGCATAATTCATAACGATATAAAACCTAGTAATATTTTTATTGGTAAAGACAATCACTACAAATTAGGTGATTTTGGCGTAGCCACCAATCTTGAAGAATATAATGCTCTTTCCTTCGGAACCACTAATTACATGTCCCCTGAAAGCTATAAAAAAGAAAAAATAACCGAAAAATCTGATCTTTATTCTTTAGGACTTGTTATGTATAAACTCTTAAATGGAAATTTACCTTACGTTTCTAAAAAAGTAAGTGAAAAAGAAGCCCTTAAAATAAGAATGAGTGCTAAGGAACTCCCAACTATCAAGAATGTTCCTAAGAAGCTTATGGATATAATTAAAAAAGCTTGTTCTCTTAGCCCAGATGACCGCTACACTAATGCCGTGGAAATGAAAAAAGCTTTAGAAACAGTCAATAAAGAATTAGTTGAAAAAAATAATAAAGTTAAATATGTCAAAGATGAATACGAAGATACAGTTGGAATATTTGATACTAAAACTTTAAATAAAGTTAATAATAGAAGAGTTAGAAGTAATGGTAAAATAGTTACTTTCTTTAGAAAAATAAATAGTTTAAGATATCGTAGTCTTTTATATTTTGGGGCCTCTCTAATTTTAGTACTAAGTATTAGAGCGTATATGGTTAATAGAAATTGTGGAACTGGATATGTTAATAAAGGTGGATTTTGTGTTGCTGGATATTATTATTGTAACGAAGGATATAGTTTAAATTCTAAAAATAAATGTCAAAAAACTCTTGAATCAGAAGAAGCCAAACTAAGTTACAGTTGTCCTAAAGATTATACCCTTAATGGTGAAGTTTGTGTTAGTAATGATGTTAGAGATCCTGAATTTGTCTATAAATGTGCTGACGGCTTCACTCTCAACGGTACTAAATGTGAAAGAGAAGAATCTGCTGATGCTGCCGTAACCTATAGTTGTCCTAAAAATTATGTCTTAGTAGGTCAAGAATGTTTAACAGTTACCAATGTAACTCCATCTGTTAGTTATAGTTGTCCTGATTCTTCTTATACATTATCAGGAACTACTTGTATCAAAAATGGTACCTCCAAAGTTAAAGCCTCTATTAATTATAGTTGTGATAGTGGTGGAACCTTAAGCGGTAGTACTTGTAATTATACTTCCGAACCATCCCATAATTGGGGCTATTATTATCCAAGTTGTTCCCAAGGAACGTATAATTACTATGATAGAAAATGCCATTATACTAAAAGCGCTAATATGAATTATTACTGTTCCCAAGGAACATATGATGGTAATGGTTATTGCATTGTTGCCGCTAATTCTAGTAGTGCCGCTACCAAGAAATCTACTTGTCCTAGTGGCTATGAATTAGTAGGTAATCAATGTGCTAAAACTGCTGGAATAAAAGCTACTCCTAAATATATCTGTACTGACGATACAGAACTTCGTGGTAGTAAATGCTATGCCAGCATCACTACTGATGCCGTAGGCATGTATGGTTGTGATGATGGCTTTGTCGCTAGTGGTACTAAATGTTATAAAAATGATTTCCCTAATGCTACCAAAAAATATACTTGCTCAAAAGTATATACTTTAAATGGAGATAAATGCGAAAAATATGAAATAATTTCTGCTAAAATCCATTATAACAATTAAGATTTTACTGACTTAATTCTCACTCAATAGAGAATTAAGTCCTTTTCTATATTATCTATCTTCATTTGAACATAAATATGTGTATTACCATAAAAATACTTAAGCTTAATAATAAAAAGATACAGTAACATTTACTAATGATAAGCAAAAAAGAAAATATATGATCCCAAAATCTATACTAACATATCAATATAACTAACACTAAAGAAACTTTAAAACATTAATTGATAATTTGGTGTTTATATAGGAACATTGTTAATTGGATTAGAGATTTGTTATATTTAGTATGTATATATTTTGTCAAAAATGGAACAAGTAATTTTTAGAACTTTAGTAATGGACTTTTATTAGGATTATCAATTGGATGTAATCTTGTTGGTATAATTTTTACTATAGCATATATGTCTAAGAATAATAAAGATAAATAGTAATTTGAATTAAAATACTATATAATTATAAAATTGTTACAATTGAACATTAATGTATAGATACTGCTTCCTTTATTAGTTTTATATTGTATTATTTATTTTTAGTTTGTCAAACCATATTAGTTCATTTTTAAGTATTGTTCTAAATCTTTAAACTTAATTTTGTTATTATAATCGTTTATAAAGACATTTTCACTATCTTCAAATATTAGTAGTCATTGCCTTTAACTTTCAAAATATGGGGGTTTACATAGGCTATATTAGTATTTTTAAGATTTATAATATATCCATTAGTAAATGAATATTCCACATAAGCAAACTTACATATCATTTCAACCTTTCTTTTTAATTCTTCACTTATTACAAGTTCTTTAGTTTCTATTGTCATAACTCGGTCACTTTCCTTTCTTAAATAACAAAAAAACTAACTATTTCTAGTTAGCGTTTATTACTTAAACTCGAAAAGTTCGAGTTTCCTATCAATCTGGTGGAGCCGAGGGGAGTCGAACCCCTGTCCAAATATATCATCCTATAAACTTCTACAAGTTTAGATAGTTAATTAAATTCATAAATAAATCCGTAACTATCAACGAACTTTATTTACTAGTCTATAAAATTCATTATATAGTATAGACATTCTATATAATATAGTCTACTTTATAAGTCCTATCTATTTCTCGTAGACAAAGAAATAGTAGAACCTGTGCTCGTAGTCTAAAGACTAAGCGTAAGCAACAGCGTTGTTATAGTTGTTTCCAGCTATATTTTTTTGCTCGTAACGTGAAACATTCGACTTGCTATCTATACTCATATATATCTGTCGAAACCATATACGACCCCATATACAAGTACAATTATACTAACTAAAGGCCTAAAAGTCAACTATAATGAAACATAAAATTATTAATTATCTGATACTCTTTCTTGAACTCTCGAGCAAATATTTAAAGTTAATTTAAGTGGTGTTACCTTAAGTAACCAACTATTAAGTTTCATATTATTAGGAATAATTAAAATTTTATTCTTAAACATCTCTTTAACCGCATACTTTGCCGCTTCTTCACTACTAATATAATCAACTTTAAATTTTGAATTAGCTACTTTATCAAAATTAGTCCTAACCGGTCCTGGACAAAATACCGCTACCTTAACCTTAGATCTATCTCTCTTTAATTCTTCTACTATCGATAAAGTCATATTAACAACATAACTTTTAGTTGCATAATAAGAAGCCATATAAGGACCAGGCATCAGACCAGCCATTGATCCTACATTAAGAATTCTCCCATAATTTCTTTTAACAAAATCTCTTAAAAATAATTTTGTTAAAATATGATAGGACTTAATATTTAAATCGATCATTTCTAATTCTTTATCTAAATCAGTCTCTGTAAAATTACCTGTTACTCCAAATCCGGCATTATTAACTAAGATATCTATCTTCTTATCTTTTACTTGTTTATATAATTTTAAACATTCTTCTTTTTTAGTTAAATCTGCTTCTATTATTGCTACCTTAACTTTATAATCTTTATAGATCTTAAGTAACTTTTTTTTATCTTTAGCTACTACAATTAAGTTATAACCATAACTAGCAAGTTCATTAGCAATGGACTTGCCTATACCCGAAGAAGTTCCCGTAATTAATGCTAACATATTCTTATTACCTCAATTCCCTATAAATAACTCTTTAATGCATTAATGCTATTCTCATTAAATTCTAATATCTTTTTAGCTAAATCTATAACTTCTTTGTCAGCTACCTTCTCATAATTCTTAATCTTCTTCGTTATATCTATTTGTCCCATCGTCAACCCCTTCGTTAACATATCTGCAATCCTGGCATCACTATTATCCTTAAACATTTCCATCTTAATTCCCATAAAAGAACCAATACCAGCCATAATTCCCTTCGATTTAACTTCTACCTTATAATTTTTCATTAGTTTCTTACTATCTTTTAAAAATCTTTCATATTCTTTCAATTCGTCTTCAATAATCTTTTTAATCTTATTATCTTTTCCATTAATAGTATTAAGTAGGTTAGTTAAAGACTTACTTCCCATATCTGCATTCTGATAAATATATTCCAATAGTTCAGCATTCTTATTCATATAATCATCTCCCATAACTATTATTTCCTTCTAACTAAATTTTATTCTAAGAAAGTCATTAATTAACTATTCCTTTATTTACTTTTACCAATAAATAAGTTATAATCAAATCAAGAACAGAAGGTGTATTTATGACCAAAGAAGAAATAATGGATTTAGCTATTGCTAAAGCTCGCGAAAATATGAATAATAATTTAGGTGGTCCTTTTGGAGCCGCTATTACTAGAAATGGTAAATTAATAACCGTAACTTCTAATACCGTTTTAGAAAGCCATGATCCTACTTGTCATGCTGAAGTTAATGCCATTAGAGAAGCTGGAAAAATTTTACAGACGCACGATCTAAGTGACTGTGAATTATATGCTACTGGTTATCCTTGCCCCATGTGCTTAGGTGCCATTGTCTGGGCTAATATCAAAACTGTTTACTACGGATCTAATTTACAAGATGCTACCGCTATTGGCTTCCGTGATGAATTATTCTATGATTTAATAAAAGCTAATAACTTAAAAGAAATCTTAAATTTACAAGAATTAGATCATGAAGCTTGTGTAAAATTATTACAAGAATATAATACCAATAACAAAGAAATGTATTAAATTTAATCTTTAATTATATAATTTAGTAACTAACTAAAGACAGGAAGTGAAAAAAATGTTTTATTTTTGGTTAGGAATAGTAATATTTTTAGGATTTTTAGAAATAACAACCATTAATCTTGTTAGTATTTGGTTTGTTGCCAGTGGCCTTGTTGCTATGATAATCTCTTTCTTTACTGATAGTTTCTTAATTCAATTTAGTATCTTTGTAATCTTAGGAGTAATCTTAATGCTAACAACTAGAAAAAGTTTAACCAAATTATTTAATCATCGTGAGAAAACTAATTTAGATAGAATAATTGGTGAAAAAGGTCTAGTAACGGAAACTATTCCTCAAGATGGAGTAGGGGAAGTAAAAATTGATGGTAAGAAATGGTCTGCTATTGCCAGTAGAGAAATCAAAACCGGTGACCACGTGAAAATCCTTGAAATAGATGGTGTAAAATTAAAAGTAGAAAAATGGAAGGAGAAATAAATTATGCCAGTACTAATAATAATTTTAATTTTAGTGGTAATCTTTATAATACCTAGTATCAAAGTTGTACCACAAGCAAAAAAATATGTCGTAGAAAGGTTAGGATCATACTATAAAACTCTTGATAATGGCTTACACTTCTTAGTACCATTTATTGATAGAGTTGCTAATAATGTTACTCAAAAAGAAATCGTTAAAGATTTTGCTCCTCAACCAGTAATTACTAAAGATAATGTTACTATGCAAATAGATACTGTTGTCTATTTTCAGATAACTGATGCTAAGCTATATACTTACGGTGTTGAAAATCCTATCAATGCTATCGAGACTTTAACTGCTACCACTCTTAGAAATTTAATTGGAGAACTAGAATTAGATCAAACCCTAACATCCCGCGACATTATTAATTCTAAAATGCGTGTTATTTTAGATGAAGCTACTGATCCTTGGGGAATCAAAATAACTCGTGTCGAAGTTAAAAACATAATCCCCCCTCGCGATATTCAAGAAGCTATGGAAAAGCAAATGCGTGCTGAACGCGAACGTCGTGAAAAAATTCTTCAAGCTGAAGGTGAAAAGAAATCTAGTATTTTAATTGCCGAAGGTGAAAAAGAAAGTGCTATCTTAAGAGCCGAAGCCAAAAAAGAATCGCAAATTCGTATCGCTGAAGGTGAAGCCGAAGCCATAATTAAATTAAAACAAGCTGAAGCTGAAGGTATCAAACTTTTAAAAGAAGCTCAAGCTGACAAAACAGTAGTGGCCTTAAAAAGCTTTGAAGCTCTAGCTAAAGTAGCAGACGGTAAAGCTACTAAAATAATTGTTCCATCTGACTTACAAGGTGTAGCCACTATGGGAACAACTTTAAAAGAAATGTTTACTACTGATAAATCAAAAGAAGACTAATATAGTTTTCTTTTTTCTCGAAAATTAATTGCTAATTACTTTAAGTTATGATATCATAAAAACATAAGAATAAAGAAAGAGTGGTAATTGTGAAAAATAAAAGGAATTCTTCTGATGAAATAGTAAATGAAAAAGTATCTATCTGGCAAAAATTAAAATCTAATAAATTAATAATTACTTTATTTTGTATTTTAATTGTCGTTGCCATCATATCTCTAATAGTTAATTTAAGTAACAAATCTAAACCTAATGATAATAATCCTACTACCGATGAAGTCGATGACATCAATATAAATACTAAAGAAGATATAACTAAAGAGCAAAAACAAGATGGTATATCTTTCCAAAATACAACCTTATTCTCCCAAAATGGAGAATCCTATCTCAGTGTTGATATAACTAACAATAATTCTACTGACTACACTCTAAATGAAATTCATATCTTCTTAAAAAATTCTCAAGGTCAAAATGTTATCAATTATAAAAATGCTAATGGGGAAGATATAAATTACCTAGTAGGCTATGTTGGAGATACTATCGCTCCTAATGAAACCGTAACTATAACTACTACTATTGATAATGCCATCTCTGAAGATAGCTATAGTATTAGTTATGAAATAGTAAAATAATTAAAAAGATTAGAAGTTTTTATAAGCTCTAATCTTTTTAATTTGTTAAATAAAAGTAAAGTAACATAATTTTTTTGACTATCTCTAAAAACATATAGTATAATTAACTTATAAAAACAAAATTTGGAGGAAATGATATGAGTAAAATAAAAGATATAAAAGCAAGAGAAATTTTAGATTCTAGAGGTAATCCCACCGTTGAAGTTGATATAACTTTACTATCAGGCTTAACTGCCACTGCCTCTGTCCCTAGTGGAGCTTCTACTGGTAAAAATGAAGCCTTAGAATTAAGAGACAATGATCCTAAAAGATATAATGGTAAAGGAGTCTTAACCGCCGTAAATAACATTAATACCCTTATTAAAGACAAATTAATAGGTATGGACTGCCTTGATCAACAAGCTATAGATAAAGCTATGATCGATCTGGATGGCACTGATAATAAAAGTAGGTTAGGTGCTAATGCCATTCTTGGTGTCTCTCTAGCCAATCTCAAAGTAGCAGCCAAATATTCCCATAAAGAATTATATGAATATCTAGGACAAGGTACAACTCTTCCTAGACCCATGATGAATATTCTAAATGGTGGAGCCCATGCTGATAATGCTCTAGATTTCCAAGAGTTTATGATTATCCCTTCTCATGATAATTATTTAGATAATTTAAGAATAGGAGCCGAAGTATTCCATAGCTTAAAATCTATCTTAAAAGAAAGACAATTAAATTGTGGTGTTGGTGACGAAGGAGGCTTTGCTCCCAATATAAGTAGTAATACTGAAGCTCTTGATCTTATCGAAGAAGCTGTCTCTAAAGCTGGTTATAAATTAGGATTTGACGTAAAATTAGGTCTTGATGTCGCTGCTAGTGAGTTCTACAAAGATAACTACTATCACTTAGAAGGCCAAAAATTAACTAGTTCTCAAATGATTAGTTACTTTGAGAATCTAATTCAAAAGTATCCTATTATTTCTATTGAAGATGGCCTAGCTGAAGAAGATTATACTGGTTGGCAAGAATTAACTTCTAAACTAGGATCTAAAATTCAATTAGTAGGAGACGATCTCTTTGTAACCAATAAAAAACTTTTCCAAAAAGGAATCAATTTAGGTATTGCCAATGCTATCTTAATTAAACTAAACCAAATTGGAACCGTTACTGAAACATTAGAAACTATCAATCTAGCCAAAGAAAATAATTATAAAACTATCATCTCTCATCGCAGTGGTGAAACAGAAGACAACTATATAGCTGACTTTGCCGTAGGCTTAAATTTAGGCCAAATTAAAACTGGTTCCCTATCTCGTAGTGAAAGAATGAGCAAATATAATAGATTAATTAGAATTTCTGAACAACTAAATAAGTAGGTATCATCATGTTAAAAAAAATAACTATAACTATCTTCTGTTTAATTCTCTTAAGCGGTTGCAATAATAAAGTTGAAACTGAAAAAAACACCTATCTTGATGTTAAAAAAGAATTAGAAAAAACTAGTAACTTTACTGCTGGAGAAAATTTACCTTGTGATATTGAAATCCATCTAGAAAGAAAAGATCCGGAAGAAATAAATTATGTCTTAACTCTTTCTAATCCTAAAGAAAATATGAATACACTAAAAATATTACTAATTCATAACCAGTATACTGAAGATATTTTTCCTAATTATGGTCTTCTTAATGATAAAGCTCCTAGTCTAACTACTAATTCTGAAGATAAAATTACTATCAAAAACTCTATTTCTAGTACCAATGATATAAAATCTTTAAATATTGAATTTCGTCTTTTACTAGAATATACTACTGATACTGATCAAACTAAAACTTACTATTATAAAACGACAATATAATTATTACTTATCTATTACTATTACTATGGTGATAATAATGAAAGTAAAGATTTTTGATGAATCTCATGAAAAAGATTTAGAAACAGATATTAATGAATTTTTAAAAGAAGAACCCCGTGACATTGTCGATATCAAATTTTCTGTTTCTAATAGTATTTTCTCCGACGAACAAATTTATTGCTTTTCTGCTCTCATTATATATAAATAAAAGACTAAAACTAGTCTTTTTCTAGTATCCATAAGGATACATCTGATAATTAGTGGGATATACTTGATAAGTAGTAGAATATTGTTGATATGGAGGATAAGGATAAGGTCTAGGATTAGGATAAAAAGCTGGAGCTAGTAATCCTCCTGTAATCCCTCCTAAAATAAACGGTCCTAAAAATCCTCCGCCTACAAATCTATTATTTTGAGGATTACCATAACCTCCAATATTACGCATATTCATATTACTATATCTATAATTATTCATTATCTTTGTCACCTCTACTATAGTATATAAAAAACTATCTATTTAGTGATTTTTATCTTCTCTTCTACTCTAATTATTTATATTTCTTCCTCATAATAAAAAAATCATTTATATCTTGGGTTCAAAATAGTCTTAATTCTAAAAATATCCTAAAAAGTATTTGATTTTAATTATTTTTTTGCTATAATTATAGAAGAGTAGGTGTAATATGAAAAAAAGATTACTTCTAGTAGGAATATTATTGATGCTCTTAACTGGCTGTACTCCTATAAAAAATAACAGTTCAAACTATAATGCATTATTAACAAGTATCTTAAGCTATAACAATAAATCTGTTAATAAAGCTGCAGTCGGATATGAATATTATCTTCCTAAAGGTTTGAAAGTAATTAAAAATAAAGATTATAATCAAACATTTGAATATTCCCATAATTATTTATACTTATATGTTGACATAGTTAGCTACTATTATAAAAATAATTTAAATTTAAGTGATAATTCTAATGACCACTATTATTATTCTAAATTAAATGATAAGGGATATATCTTAATAGATAAGGAAGAAGAAAATAATTATTTCTTTAAAATTGTTTACAATTATGCCAAAATAGAAGCTTATTCAACATCAGAAAATTTGGAACAATTATTATCCTATAGCATGATAGTTTTAAATAGTATCAATTATAATGATCTAACTATCGAATCTATCTTAAATAACAATAATGTATCTTCTAGTTCCATGAATTATGAAGTCAAAGGTCCTAATAGTAATGGTAAATTTTCAGAATATTTAGAAGAATACGTAGATAAAGAAGAAGAAAATGTTCTTCCTGACGAATAGAAAAAGAGGTGCTAAGTAATGAGCTTATTAGATAAATTCAAAAACTTATTTACAGATGAAGAAGAGGAGATAGAAGAAGAAATACCTATTAAGAGTAATCCTAAGAAAGAAGAAACTAATTCCCTTCCAACTTTTATGCGTGAGAAAATAGAAAGAGAACAAAATGAAAAAGAAATTCATTTTGCTCATAATATTGAAAATACTAGTGATTTAGCCAGACAAATTCCCAAGAGTGAACCTCTAGAAAAAAAAGAAGTATCTACATCTTACCAAGAGGTTAGTCCTATGGAAGCTAAAGCTGAAGTTAAAGCTGAAGATAAAAATTCTAGTTTTAAATTTCCTATTGCCTTTGAAGAAAAGGATTTTATCGAGACAACTAGACAGAGTAAACAAAATGTTATCTATAAAGAACAAGAAAAAAAGAAAGAACAAGAAGAAGCTCGTAAAAAGAAAACAGCTTCAATCTATGGCTCTAAAAAAGAAAAAAAAGAGGAGCCTAAATTCAAGGCTACTCCAATTATCTCACCTGTCTATGGAATTTTAGATAAAAACTATACTAAAGAAGAAGTGAAAGTTAATGAAAATGAATCTTTAGCCAATGTTAGCAATGTTAATATTGAAAGCAAATCCCCATCAAGAACTTCCACTCCTAAAGTTGATTTTGAAAGTGTCCGCAGAAAAGCCTATGGAAATTTAACTGACGACATAAGAGATAATTTATCATGTGAAAATTGTGAACTACTAAAAGAAGCTAGAAGAATGGGACGTATTAACAATAATGATGATAAAGATTTATTAGAAGATATGACTGAAGACTTAAAAGAAACATCTTATTCTAAAAAAGATATTTCTATAGAAGAAGCTGAAGAAAACTATTACGATTTTGGTGTTAGTTATGAACCTAATCATAATATCACAGAACCAGAAACAGAACCAGAACCTATTATTGATTCCGAACCTATTGAAAGTTTCAAAAGCATCGAAGATGATACTCAAGAAGTAAAAATAGTTAATCACTTAGACAATGAAACTGAATCTGAACCAATAAAATTTAAAGAACCAGCAAAATCTAAACCTAGTGTTCTATCTACTCTAAAAAAGAGTATGGGTGAAGTTCCTGAAAAGCCAGAATTTCCAACAGCTTCTGAACAGCCTAAGAAAAAATCAATTGAAGATCTTGAACTAACAGATGACCTCTTTAATTTAATAGATTCCATGTATGAAGAAAGGAATGATGATTAATGGATGTATCTTTATTTTTTCAATTTTTAATATACATATTAGGTTCTATATTATTGGTTGTTTTAATAGTATTAGGTATAAAACTTATCATGGTTATAAACAAAATGCAATTAGTAGTAGACAATGTAGATAGAAAAGTTAATTCTCTAAATAGATTGTTTAGTATAATTGACAATACTACTGATAGACTATCATTAATAAGTGATAAAATAGTTGATTACATTACTGTAGTCTTAAAAACTATTTTTAGAAGAAAAAAAAAGAAAGAGAGTGATGAGGAAGATGAATAAAAAAGGTTTTGCAAAATTACTAGCGGGAGTAGGTGTTGGTGTAGGCTTAGGCATGCTATTATCCCCAAAATCTGGTAAAGAAAATCGCCAAGATTTAAAAAAATTCTTTGAAGATTTAATCGAAAAAGCTAAAGGAATAGATACTAAAGAAGTAAAAGATAATGTTATAGCCAAAGTAAATGAAATAAAAGAAGAACTAGCAGATTTAGATAAAGAAAAAGCTCTAGCCATTGCTAAAAAGAAAGGTGAACAAATTAAGAAGAAAGCTGAAGACTTAGTAGAATATGCTAAAGAAAAAGGAACACCTGTTGTTGAAGGAATAGCTGAAGACGCTAGACAAAAGACTATTTCTGTTGTTAAAAGTGTCTTAAATAAACTAGAACAAGAAGAAAAATAAAGAAAGTTATTTCTTTATTTTTTTAATTTTTAATATTGTCAAAATAATCTTATCATGTTATCATTAACTAAAATAGAGTATGGTGATAAGGGTGAAATCAAAAATTTTAAAAAACAAAAAGGGGTTCACTTTGGTCGAGTTGCTCGCAGTAATAGTTCTATTAGGTTTAATAGTAGGAATTAGTTTTCCTATGATAACGGGTATAATTACTAATTCTAAAGCCCGAACAACAGAAATATCTATAAGTAGTATCAAGAAAAGTGCAGCCTTATATGTTAAAGAAAATGCTAACAATGTAACTTGGATCGATACTGTTGAAAAAGAACAAAACTTTCAATATACCTGTGTTAGTTTAAATGAACTAATAACTAATGGTACTTTAAAAAAAGATGCCGTCGATAACATTATTGGCCTTTATGTAACTAATGATAGTGTTAGTAATGAAGAAGATAAATATAATAATGTCTCTGTAAAAGTAACTAGAAATATCAATAAATCCCTAGTAAAAGAAGAAATTCAAGAAATGGGAACTTGTAATACTGATATTAATCTTAACATAATTGCTACCACTACTAAAAATAGTGTCGATGTAAATAGTAGTACCTGTGAATATGGAAAAGATAAAACTAAAGGTATCTTAACCTCAAAATTAAGTACTGAAGATAAATATAGTAGTACTAATAAATTTGCGTCTCTAAAACCATTAACGAAATATACAGTTTATGTTAAGTGCTCAGATAATGCTGGTAATTACTTAATAAAGAAACAAAACTTTGTAACTATCAATTATGGTACCATTACCATTAATGAAGATCCTCAAGGTTGTTCTCCTTCCAAAACAATAACTATAAATAAATCCAGTGATTTAACAAATACTTCCCTTCAATATAGCACTGATGGTAAAGAATGGTTAGATGGTGATAAATTTACATTAGAAAGCAATACTATTATTTATGCCCGCTACAAAGATGATAATAATAAATATCGCGTTATAACTAAATCAATTACTACCATTGATAAAAGCGAACCGCAAGTAACTATAACTAATATTGATACTAGTATAATTCATGAAGTTACTGTCAATTACAATATTACTAATAAAGGTACCTGTGGTATTACTAAATATGAAGTGAAATACCAAAAGAGTGATGGGTCTGAAGAAGAAAAAACAGCCTCAAATTGTTCTTCTACTAGTTGTAAAATAACTAACTTACCAGGTAATACTAACTATAAATTTACAGTCGATGTTACCAATGGTAATGGCCTAAATAATACTAAATCTCAAACAGCTACTACTAAAAATGATATCTTTAATTTAAATTATAATAATAACAATGGCTCCGGTTGTAGTACTCAAAAAGTAACCTATGGTCAAGCCTATGGTACTTTATGTACCCCAACTAGAACTGGTTATAATTTCGCTGGTTGGTATACCGCTGCTTCTGGTGGAACCAAAGTTACTGCTGATACTAAACATTTACAAGAAAGTGATATTACAATTTACGCTCATTGGACAGCTAAAACCTTTACTCTAACTTATAACAACAATGGTGGCTCCGGCTGTAGCAACAAAACTATAACTTATGATAGTACTTATGGAAGTCTATGTACTCCATCAAGAACTAGTTATAATTTCGCTGGTTGGTATACTGCAGCTTCTGGTGGAACTAAAATAACTCCTAGTACGCAAGTTACTGTAACATCTAACCAAACCCTATATGCTCACTGGAATATAAAAACATTCACTATCACTTATGATAATAATGGCGGATCTGGGTGTGATAGCAAATCTATAAATTATGGTGCTACCTTATCAAGCCTATGTACCCCATCTCGTGGTGGTTATACCTTCGTTGGTTGGTATGACAGTGGTTATAAAGGATCACCATTAAATTACTATGCTGATACTTATTCTGATTTAAAGAATGCCTTTGGCTATAATCAAGTGTCTTTATATAATCACTACTTAACCTACGGCCACAATGAAGGACGACGTGTTGCTCAACACATAACTTCGGATACTTATACAATAAATGGTAATAGTACTTACTATGCTGGTTGGGTTGATAATATTGCTCCTAGTCTAAGTTTCTCTTATTCTTATGGTAATTCACATACTGATTATAATGGTAATACTTGTTATAGTTCTGTAACCGTAACTGCTACCTGCTCCGATAGTGGAAGCGGTATTAGCAATGTTGCTATCCAAGATAACAATGGTGATACAGGATCAAGTGCTGGTACTAATGCTAGAAAAGTTACCATGAGTGGAGCAGGAAGTTCCAGATCAGCTAGTGCTACTTGTACTGATAACTATGGAAATTCTAAATCAGCCTCTACTGGTGGTTATCGTGTTTGTAAAAGTAGTGCCTCATCTGTCTGTGGAACTACTACAGTTTATGGTAGTTGGAGTGATGCTAAATTATACAAATCCAATGTAACAAGTGCTGTTTGTACTAGTTGGAAAAATAAGAGTACTGATACTGTCAAATATACTTGTAGAAATTCTGGATCAGCTGGAGTTGGTAGTTATAATGTTCATAAATCTACAAGAAGTAAATCTACTAAAAATAAAACTTGTTATCATTACTAAAAATATTAAAACAGTTCAAATTTCTGAACTGTTTTTTCTAATTTCTTGTCAAAATAATCTTATTATGATATCATTAAATAAATTAGAGTAGGTAGGGTGGTCGCAATGACTAAAAAGTTATTTAACGATAAAAAAGGTTTTACTTTAGTCGAGTTACTAGCAGTAATAGTCCTACTAGGAATAATCATAGGTATTAGTTCTCCTACAATAGTAAATCTTATTTCTAGTTCTCGTTCTAAGGCAAAAGAAGTATCTCTTTCTAATGTTAAGAAGAGTGCTATCTTATACATTAAAGAAAACTCCAAAGATATAAATTGGATAAACGAAAATGATGAAGAATATACCTGTATCTATATAGAAGACTTAATTAATAATGGTTCTCTCAAAAGATCAAATGTTAAAGACTTATTTGAAGACTCCAATATTGATCTAAGCAATATTGCCGTCAAAGTAAAAAGAGATTCTACTACTAAATCTATTTCTGAAGAAAATATTGGAGCACCAGGAATCTGTACTACTACCATAAACTTAACTACTTATCATACTGCCACTACCAATACCATAACCGCTAGTGCTACCTGTGCGACTGATACCGGTTCTTCCAATAGTCTTTCTTTCAAACTAGATGACGGAGACTGGTCTTCATTTGCTTCAGGTACCACTCCTAATACCCAAAATAAAACCTATACTAACTTAAAATTACTAACTACTCATACTATCTATACTAAATGTAGTTATACTAAAGACGGAAAGAGTCATTATAAAATAGTAAAAAACAATGTAATTACTGCTAATTATGGTGCTTTAATTATAAGTTCTACTCCTCCAACTTGTTTTAAAACTAAAGAGATTAGCATTACTGCCCCTCAAAGTGGAACCACTATTGATTATAGTTTCGATGGCAAAAATTGGGAAACTTATAAAGGGCCATTTACTATATCTCAAAACGGTATCATTTATGCCCGCTATAAAAATGATACTAATAAGTACCGAGTTATTACTAAAACCATCACTACTATTGATAGTAATACCCCTCAAATTACTGGTCTTACTACCGATATCAATAGTCTAACTCATAATAGTGTTAATATTAATTATACTGTAAGTAATACCAGTATTTGTGGTACTACAGAATATAAATTAACTTATTATCCTGAAAACAATCCTAATCAGAAAAAAACTATCGCCTGTTCTAATGGTAGTTGCATACTTGATAAAGTACTGAAATCTGGAACTAACTATCTATATACTTTAACAGTTACCAATGGTAACGGAGAAACAACTAGTAAAGGCTCATCATTCAATACTAGAGGTGTCGTCAACATTTCCTTTAATACTAATGGTGGAACTGTAACTGCATCTACTAATTATAATTA
>CAKPDP010000001.1 GCA_934149105.1 uncultured Bacilli bacterium | reverse complement strand
CAAGGTCTTGATGATGTACAACTCTCACTAGCCGTATATCCAGAATCAACTGTATAATAATACGTAACTGAAGTTCCATGATTTATCGTTACTGATCTAGAACTTGTTGTACTTTCCCAACTATATTCTCCATTTACTTTATAATAAATAGTATTAACACCTGTATTCTTAGTTATTGACAAAGTATAAGTATTTTGCTTTGCCGTTGGACTCAAGGTTAAATTACCAGTAACATTACTACTTAAAGTACAAGGTCTTGATGATGTACAACTCTCACTAGCCGTATATCCAGAATCAACTGTATAATAATACGTAACTGAAGTTCCATGATTTATCGTTACTGATCTAGAACTTGTTGTACTTTCCCAACTATATTCTCCATTTACTTTATAATAAATAGTATTAACACCTGTATTCTTAGTTATTGACAAAGTATAAGTATTTTGCTTTGCCGTTGGACTCAAGGTTAAATTACCAGTAACATTACTACTTAAAGTACAAGGTCTTGATGATGTACAAGTTGTACTGGCTGTATATCCCGTACTAGCAGTATAATAATAAGTAACTGCTGTACCATATTTTATTCCTGTCACTGATTTAGACGTAGTAGTACTTTCCCAATTATATTCTCCATTTACTTTATAATAAATAGTACTAACTCCCGTGTTTTTAGTTATTGTTAAAGTATAAGTATTTAGCGTTGCCGTTGGACTCAAGGTTAAATTACCAGTAACATTACTGCTTAAAGTACAAGGGCTTGATGATGTACAAGTTGTACTGGCTGTATATCCAGAATCAACTGTATAATAATACGTAACTGCTGTACCATATTTTACTCCTGTCACTGATTTAGACGTAGTAGTACTTTCCCAACTATATGCTCCATTTACTTTATAATAAATAGTACTAACTCCCGTGTTTTTAGTTATTGACAAAGTATAAGTATTTAGCGTTGCCGTTGGACTCAAAGTTAAATTTCCAGTAACATTACTACTCAAAGTACAAGGACTTGATGAAGTACAAGTTGTACTGGCTGTATATCCAGAATTAACTGTATAGTAATACGTAACTGAAGTTCCATGATTTATCGTTACTGATCTAGAACTTGTTGTACTTTCCCAACTATATTCTCCATTTACTTTATAATAAATAGTATTAACACCTGTATTCTTAGTTATTGACAAAGTATAAGTATTTTGCTTTGCCGTTGGACTCAAGGTTAAATTACCAGTAACATTACTACTTAAAGTACAAGGTCTTGATGATGTACAACTCTCACTAGCCGTATATCCAGAATCAACTGTATAATAATACGTAACTGAAGTTCCATGATTTATCGTTACTGATCTAGAACTTGTTGTACTTTCCCAACTATATTCTCCATTTACTTTATAATAAATAGTATTAACACCTGTATTCTTAGTTATTGACAAAGTATAAGTATTTAACGTTGCCGTTGGACTTAAGGTTAAATTACCAGTAACATTACTGCTTAAAGTACAAGGGCTTGATGATGTACAAGTTGTACTGGCTGTATATCCCGTACTAGCAGTATAATAATAAGTAACTGCTGTACCATATTTTACTCCTGTCACTGATTTAGACGTAGTAGTACTTTCCCAACTATAGGCTCCATTTATTTTATAATAAATAGTACTAACTCCTGTATTCTTAGTTATTGTTAAAGTATAAGTATTTAGCGTTGCAATAGCATAGTATGTTGCATTACTACTTAATGTTATAGTAGAGCCTGCTGCAATGCTTCCTTGTGTTGTACTACTTGTACCCCACTTTCCTGTTCCATATCCTGTACTAGATGTAATAGTTGGTGCTGTAACAGTACAACTAGATGACGTTCCTGATGTTGTACAACTATCACTAGTTTTTCCTATGGCACTAACACCAGTTCCTTTAGTATAAGTTACCGTATATTTCTTACCACTTATTGTTACTGATACTTTCTTATTAGGACTAGAACTTGATCCTAAAGCACTATAGTTAGTACCAGCACTAGCATATAATCCTATCGTTATAGCACTACTAGTAGTAGATTTAGGAGTAACTGTTACAGTTTTAGTACTAGTATTTACTGAACATGTTGCATAAGTAGTATTACTGCTTACACAATATACTGTTCCATCTCCCGTATAAGTATAAGTAAATGAACCATTAGTTCCCATCGTTAAAGCTAAACTTGTAGGACTTACCGTTATAGTTGGAGTTGCTTTATTAATAGTAACTGTTATAGTAGCATCTTTAGTAGCTCCTGAATTACTATCTTTAGCTTGTACTGTTAATTTATACGTACCAACAGGAGTACTAGCTTTAATATTTAAAGTAGTTCCCGATAACGAGAAATAACTATTATCATTACCCGATGTAATACTATATGTGTAAGTACCTGTTCCATTACTAGCACTATTTATGGTATCAGATTGAGAACTAGTACTATAAGTTTTAGTAATTGTTTTATCATTAAATGTTAAAGGATTGGCATTGTAATTAGCCGTAACTGTATTATTACCATTTCCAAACCTATAGACATAACCCTGATTATATTTATAAGTATTGTCTGTTACATCAGTAATAATAACATTCTTAATATCAAAGTCCATATTAACTGTTTTATCTTTTAAATTACCAGTATATATTTCAAATAAAGGATTTATAGTTACATTAGTAGATCCATTAGAAGATGCTATTGTTGTACTATCATAAGTTCTTATTAAATTATATTCTATAAAACCTTTACCCTCTGCACTAGAAGTTACCGAAGAAGCTACCCTACCAGTTGACGAATAATCATTTGCAACACAAGCATGTCTTAAAACAAGGTCGCCTCCATCTAAAGTATTTATTCTTAATTGTAACGTTATTTTATAAGTATGACCTGCTGTAAAAGTATAATTAGGAAATCTTATATAATTCCAAGTATTGACAGTAGGACTAGAAGTTACCGTATATTTAGTATAACTAGATCCATCAGTATCTGTCTTCTTAGTTACTGTAAATCCATTAGTAGTTCCTGTTCCATTAGTAATTCCTGTCATTAATGTCCCAGTAGAATTACTTCCTAAAGTCCAATCATTAAATGTATATCCAGTTTTAGTAGGAGTATTTAATCCATATAAAGTATTATATTCTTTAGTTACACTAGTATTGGAAGTACTATCATTATATCTACCTCCATTTGGATTAATTGTTAATGTATAACTACTGATATTCCATTTAGCATATAATGTTATATCTTTAGTAGGTTTATAATTAGTATCTACTTTTGTACTTAAACTACTATCACTATACCAACCATCAAAAGTATATCCTTCTCTAGTAGGTGTTTCTAAAGTAGTAGTTCCATTTGTCCAATAAGCATATAAAGTTGTATTATTTGTAAACTTAGTAGTAGTAAATTTACTAGTAATATTACCAGTTTCATCTATTAATTGTTCTCCTTGTCCACTAGTATTAGTATAATAACCAGAGAAAGTATAAGTAACAGGTATTTCTTTATTAGTAGTATCACTATAATTATAATTCAAAGTAACAGTATATTTCTTTTCAGGCTTTGTAATAGATGTTATCTTGTTACTAGCACCACTTTCTTTATATATGCCATCATTATATTTTAAATATACTGCCGTTGTATTTAAAGTAGTGGCCTCTTGTCCATTCAAAGATATAGTATATATTTTAGATAACCACTCGGCTGTTAAAGTATGATTATTAGGAATATATACTTTACTATTACTAGTAACAGTATAATTATTGGGAGCATTCCAACCAATAAAATCATATCCTGTCTTAGTAGGAATACATAATGTTCCATAAGTACTATCATAAGTTACTTCTTTAGTATTAGGACTACATGTACTACCACCATTACTATCATAAGTTATTGTATATTTATTGGCAATCCATTTTGTATACCAAGTACCATTACTCTTAAAAGTAGGTAATACAGCTGAATTTAAATAACCTGTTGGATCTATATAAATAGTACCTGTTCCATTAGTACCACTATAGTAACCATTAAAACTATATCCCGGACAACTAGGTATTTCGATAGCACTCTTAGTACTACTCATCTCTTCTCCATTATCTTTATAATAGATCTTACAGTTATTCTCTAAATCACATGATTGATAAACTGTAGTGGTTCCACCACTACCATTACTACAAGTATTACTCAAAGTAAATGTATAGACTGTAACATCATTTATCTTCCAGATCGCTTCTAATTTATTATTCATTAAATTACTATTATTCTCTATCGTTCCATCTATATAAGTAATTAATTTATAATACATAGTACTATTAGATGTTACTTCATCATTAGACATAATTGAAATAGTACTACCACTTTCTGCTTCACTAAAATCTCCCTTACCAACTACTTGACAATCACTGTAAGTAGCATCCCCTACACTTTCACAATTCTTAAAATCTTTATCTGTACTAGAAAGAATAGCATATTTAAAACTATTACTCTTTAAATTATCTGAAATACTAGATATCTCTAAAGTAGACGATACCTTCATAGTACTACTACCAGTATTATCTACTTTAGTAACCCCTTGACTACCATCTTTCAAATAATCTAAAACAGGTCCAATATTATTACCTTTTATATAAGTAGATGCTAGTACTGCTCCTTCTACATCACTATTAGTAGCGTAAGCCGTCTTATAGGCAAAAGTCCCTGTAATTATAAGAGCAATAACTAAAAATAAAATACTAATATTTATAATAATAATTCTAGTTCTTTTAGTATTTTCTAGTTTTATTCTATAATTCATTATCACTCTTCACCTACCTTATTATCCATTATCTACATTTTAACAAAAAAAAGAAAGAAAAAGGCAATTTTTAACTTCTAGATAACCAAGATTTTATTAAAAAAATTTCCCAAAAATATTCTATATTTTTTTCTTTTTTATTCAATACCTATATTTTCATATATAACAAAATAATTATCTCTATATACTTCCCTATAATCATAATTACTTTTTAAAGTATTATCTAATACTTTACCACTATATATAAATACAATATCAATATTATAATTATTTAATTTATCTATATCTCCTTTATTAATATCCATAAAATCATCAAAAATATCATAAGATAAACCACTAAATTCCTTACAATATAAATCAGCACGACTATCTATAAATACCGGAATATCTTTAAAAAGTAAATAACTACCAAAATTATATTCATTAAATATTCTTATCTTTTTAACATCATAATTATCTTTTAAATATTTAACACCCTCTACTGGATATATCTTCTCATCAACATAATTATTCTTAATATTATAATTAAACTTTATATCACCTATCATAAGTACTTCTAATATAACAATTATTAAAAACACTCTACTATCTACAAGATCATTAATAATTCTATTATTTTTATCTAAATATCTAACTATTACTCCTGTAACACTAATCATTCCTAATATTATAAATAAAGAAAAATGTCTCTTTGACATAAAAGCCATAATCATAAGTCCAACAATCATAAATATATCTACTATTCTTATCTTTTTCTTTGATCGCCAAATCATTATTATAATTAGTCCTAAAACAACTATTAAACTAACTGTAATAATTCCTATTCCTAAACTCATCTTATGTTCTTGAATATAAGACTGAGAATTACCC
Source organism: uncultured Bacilli bacterium (assembly GCA_934149105.1). Classification (GTDB taxonomy): domain Bacteria; phylum Bacillota_I; class Bacilli_A; order RF39; family UBA660; genus RUG11215. The sequence goes on along the minus strand of CAKPDP010000001.1, from coordinate 225,149 downwards.
ATAAAAGTTCTAATAAAATAAGTATATGGAATATCTTTTAATGGCGATACTAATCCAGTAAATAAACTAACAATCAACGTAATAAATAATTTTTTTATTCCCTTTCTTTTAACTATTTCTAATTTTTTATCTAAAATTTTTACTATCTTCTTCTCTTTAAATTTAGCTAATAAATACTCTACAATATACGGTAAGAATAAAATATAATATAAAGGCCATACAGCTACATGAACATTACAAATAATAATTGAAATAATTATTAAATAAATACTATATTTCTTATCATCACTATCTAATAACTTTCTAAGACAATATATTTCTAATAAGAATAATATAAAACTAATACTCTGTGCCCTAACTACTACATAAGCATTAATCATAACCACTGTCAAAATAGACATAATAGATACCACAGTCATTCTCTTATTAATACTCTTATTAACAAAGAAAAATACTAATCCCAATACAATATAAATAACAATATTAAATATATATAATCCCTTAAAATCAAATAATTTATACACTCCATATACTACCACATCATATAACCAATGTGGATAAGAATAACTTAAACTATGAATAGCAAAATGATCCTTAAAATCAATCCCATTCTTTATTATAGATTCACCTACTTTAATTGTATAATAAGTATCATTCTGAAATACTTTATTAGCCATAAGTATTGCTATTAACACAATACTTATAATAACTAGCACTACACTTTTTTTCTTCATCTACTAAATCACCTAACACTATAATTTTTTGATAATTATCTCTTTCAAATTACATATCATATCTTTCTTTAATTATATTTGTCCTCTTAAAAAAAAGCAATATTTAATAGAAAAATAGTTCAAATTCCAAACTATTTCTAAACAAAATAGAAGAAATTTCTCTAAAATCCAACCATCTTTTAAAAAGTTATAATTTTCTATTCAGTAAAGGCGTTTTATCCAAAAAACACATCAATGTCCCTTATTTTACCTAAAAAAATCAGTTCAATATTTTCAAACTGATTTTCCTATCTTTTAAGTATTATATATATTTATAAATCTAAACTATTTTTATTCAACAAAAACTCTTGTATTCCAATTATTAAAATTCCATCATCATTTCTCCATAATTTAATACTATCTTTTACCACAATAATTTTTTTAAAACTGTCTCCAATATTATTTAATGATTTTGCTTCTTGTTGCGTCTTTTCTTGAGTATCTAAATTAAGAGCAACCTGAATATAATATCTTTTACTTCCTTGATTACATACAAAATCAACTTCTAATTGCTTTCTTTGATTATTTTCTCTTATTTCAATAACTCCAACATCTACATTATATCCCCTAATTAATAATTCGTTATATATAATATTTTCCATTAAATGGTTTTCTTCCTGCTGTCTAAAATTTAATCTAGCATTTCTTAGTCCTATATCTGAAAAATAATATTTTTGGGGAGTTTGAATATATTTTTTTCCTTTTATATCATATCTATTTAACTTATTAACAATAAAAGAATCTTCAATATTTCTAATATAAGAATTAATTGTATTTAAAGACAATTCCTTTTCTCCATTACTCTTAAATGTATCATATATTTTTTGAGGATTTGTAAGTGAGCCTACTGCAGAAGCAAGTATATTAATTATAGAATCCAATACATCAACTCTTTGAATATTATTTCTTTCAATAATATCTTTAATATATGTTTTTTCAAATTCTTCTTTTAAATACTGTGATTTTTCTTCATCATTCTTTTTCGATAATATTAATGGTAATCCTCCATAAGTAATATATTCTTGCCATGCTTCATACTTATCACCATCATAAGCACTCACAAATTCCGCAAACGAAAGTGGGAAAACTCTTACTTGATCCCCTCTTCCTCTAAATTCAGTAATTATATCAGAAGATAAAAACTTAGAATTACTACCAGTTACATATACATCTATATTTTTTTCATACAATAACCCATTTAAAACAAATTCAAAACCTTCTACCAATTGAATTTCATCTAAAATAACATAATACATATCATCATCTTTTATATTAGAAAAAATATACTCATTTAATAACTTAGAATCATGATATTTTCTATTTATTTCCCTATCAAGAGCAAGTTTAATTATATGATCTTCTTTTACACCAGATTCTCTTAAATAATTCACAAACAATTCATTCAACAAATAAGATTTACCACATCGCCTAATTCCTGTAACAATTTTAATTAAACCATTTTCTTTCCTACTTATTAATCTGTTTAAATAAACATCTCTTTTTATCGTTTTCATTTTTACCTCCATTGAAGATTTTTGCCACTTTTGGCACTTTTCTTCAATGATAGTATATCCATTTAAATCTTAAATATTCATATTTGTTCTACATTTAATGCCTAAAAAGGATTCTTCAAAATCAGAAGAATCCTACTTAACAAACTATTTCTTTACACTCTCACTTATCTTCTTTAAATATGTAAGATCATTAATAATTAAAACATTATTTCCATAATAATCTAACTTATCTTCCATAACATTAATTTTATAATAATTATTTTCAACCCATGCTTCATTATTAGTAACATCTATAGTCCTATAACTATCATTCTTTTTATCATAATAACTAATATTATTACCACTATTAGCAACCACAAAAGATAAAGGACTAAGTTCTATATTTTCTCCATTAACACTTAAATTAACTGTATCTAAAAAGAAATATAAATTATTACCATCATATAAAAAGCAATGTTTAATATAATTATCATAATCTTTATCTTTTAACTTATAATCATTAATATCATAATATAAATAACTATATTTATTAGTAGAATATTGTTTCAATTCATTAGTAGCATATACTACATTCATTGATCCAGGAAATAAAATCAATTTAGAATTATCAGTATATATAGGATAAGTATCTATTATCATTTTTTTATCATCACTCTTAAAACTAATTACTTCATTCATTCTATTCCTACTAAGTACTGCTTTAAATTCTTCTTTTGAAGCTGTAACATAATGATAAAAACTAATCTCTTCATCTTTATGATAACTATTATATTTATAAAAATATAATGTTATAAATAAAGAAATTAATAAAACAATAATTACAATAGAAGGTACCACAATTTTATAATTATCTTTAATAATCTTAATAATATTATTTACTTTATATTTCATTGAACTACCTCCTAATAACTAAATTTATAATAAACGTTAGTATCATAATTATTACCATCAATAACCATATTAGAAATCTTAACAGTAACTATACCTGAAGATAAATCATAATTACTAACATCTATATAATCACTAAATGAATTAACATTACCTACATTAGTCTTTGTATAAGAACCAACAACCTTATCATTATTTATTATGGATATAACTACTTTATCTACATTATAAGTATCATCTAAATCTATTTTATATCCTATCTTACTACTAGTTATATCATTCAAAGAAAGAGCCATTACCGGAATCTTCGTTGTAACAGATACCGTATTATAATTATAATTCTTCATATTCCCATCACTATCTATATAAGTATAATTAAAATATAACTTATACTTAGTACCAGTCTCCAAATTACTAATATTTACATTAGTACTATTCTTATTTAAATTAACTGTCGTTGAAGTATTATTCTTTTCATTAACTATCTCTACATAAACATTCTTATATTCATTTTTAGGATCATATATAACATAATCTATAGCAATAGAACTAATACTAGGAACAACTCTAATTACCGAAGTTCTCTTAGTAACTTGAATATTTTCTGTAACATTACTATTATTAGAACTATCCCCTTTACTATTATTATCATCATAAATAGTAGTATTACTATTACCATTACTTATATTATTTTCATTACCATTATTAGTATTATTAGCATTATTATTACTAGAATTATTTGTATTACTATCATTATCTTTCTTATCATCTACTATTATATCTTTAGGTGAATATTCATTAGTACTACCAATAATCTTCTTTAAATCAATCTTATTATCACCATAAATAAGTATCTCATTAGCTACATCAAAAGTATAATCATTAGTCGTAATCTTTGTTTGTGTCATAGCCTTAACATTAACTTCATTATTATATAAAGTAGCATTACCCTGTTTATCTAATTCTACTATTAAATAATTACTTGTATCTAAAAGTCCATCTCCTGTTGTTATCTTACTATCTACTACCAAATACTTTCTATCTGCTATCTTATAAAAATGTCCTATAGCAGTACTCTCTAAAATTGTTTCTTTATTCTTTATTACTACCGTAGCATCCTTCATAATTTCATAAAATTTTCCATATAATGCTAGTTTACCACTATTAGGATTATAAATAATTCCATTATTTCCCAATAAATAATTAGTCTCATCGATCAAAACATAATATTTCGATCCCCACTTAACTTTAACTAAACCATCCTGTACTAAAGAAGTCATATTCTTATCATTATCATAAAATATTGATCCTTTATCTATCTTATATTCTATTCTCGACATAGATATAACTTTAAAGATAAAATAAGAAAATATAACAATTATAACAATACTAATACCTATAATAATTCCAATATTCATCTTATTCTTCTTATCATATTTTCTCATTTTTATCCTCCTTAATCTTCATATACCACAGTATAAGCTATATTACCACCAAATAATTGATCATATCCACCAGAACTATTCTTTTGATAATATGCAATTTGTACTAAGTAAATATTACCTGAACTTAACTTTAATCCTGTAAAATTAAGTTTATAATTATTTTTAGCATCAACGTTAAAAATCGCCTGATTATTAGTCTTCACAATATCTTTAGAATCTACTAACTTAGAACCACCATCAACTGCAATAGAATAAGTAATCTTATCAATATCATTCATTCCACTGGCACCAGTATAAGTCAAAGCAATAGAGCTAGAATTTATACTAGTAGAAACGTTACCTAAAGATATACCACCCGTACTTGGAGTATAAACAATTTTTGAAACATTGAATGCTACTGGTTGTGAAGTACCTACTAAGCTCTTATTATTCTTATAAGTATAAGTACTAATCCTTACATAGTAATAACTATTAGCTAGTATCTCACTATAAGTATTTCCATCAAAAGTAACACTTTGAGCCTTACCATTAATTTGATAACTATCTGTAGTAACAATCTTTTTTCCATTAGCGTCCACTAACGTTACCACATAATATCCTCGTGGTTTATTAATCTCCCCTGTACTATTAACAATAACCTTATCATCATCTTTAGGAGTTATTGTCAATTTAATAACAGGCTTTCCATCTTTTAATTCTGAAGTAGGTACTATATCGAAAGTAGGATCCTTTAATTCTGCTACATTAACTCTACTAGGATTAGAAGAATATTGATTATCTGTACTAACCAACGCTTCATTATATAACTCTAATGAGGCAAAATCACTACTACCATCTTCTAAAGTTATCGGAGTATCCGATACTGCCGTAAGCACTAATCTATAGTATCCATCTCCAAAAACAAAATTATCATCTAATAACATACTAAAAGCATCAAACCCCGAAGCATTAGTTGAAACATCAACAATCTTTTCTTCTCCCTTTAAAGAATCAGTCCTATTTAAAGCCGTCTCTTTAAAGTAATCATTACCATTTTCATCTAATAATTGCATCTTTAATTTATAATTAACCCCAGATTTCTTACGATACTGTAAATCCATAATTCTAATTGTACCATTACTATTCTTACAATTAATTTTTGAAGTATCTCCATAATAACAACCATTAAAATGAGTCTTATTATAATAAGCCGATATTGTACTAAATATTTCATCTGATCCCATTGTTGAAATATTATAAATACTATGTGTATAACCATCTACCCCGTTAGCATCAAATAATTCTATCTTCTTATAATTACCATCACTTTGTTTTAAATAAGCATATAACTTATAATAATACTCTGTATCAGGCATAAGCAAAGTAAATTCTGTTGCCGTAATCTTATAGCCAATCTCTTTACTACTATCTAGAGCAATTTCAATCTTTTGTTCCTTTATCTGATCTGTACATTCAATATCTTTATATAAATCAACATAAACATAATACTTATTATCTTCTACTTTAAACTGATTCTTTAAACTATCTACAGTCAAACCTGAAAACTCTACATTAATCTTAAAACTATTTATACTTCTATCTACTTTCTCATTAATTACTGGTTTAACTTTAGGAATTATACTATCAAATCTAAAATTATCATCATCAGTATTAATAGTACCATAAGAAATTCCTTTTGGATCAAAACTACCTAAATCCCCATAATTAACTCCATTATTAACATAATTTATCTCTACATCTTTACTAATATCTTTATTAAAGTAATCACTAATAGACATTGTATTATCTTTATAACTAAAATTATATAAACTAATAGAATTTCCTGTCTTAATATTTCCCTTACTATCTAAATATAAATGTCCTCCTTCTCTATTTTCAAATACATAACCATATTTTGACTTTATATCTAGACCAGTAAGCCCATTATCGTAATAAGCCTTAACACTAACTTTCGTATCCTTACCAATAAATTTCTCTATTGTTGCATAATCAATAACCAAACAATTACTATCTCCACTAGGGCCTACTGTTATATCATCATTACTAAATAATTTTACATAGTCATCTACTTTACCACTAGTATCTTTAATAGTAACTTCATACAAGATAATTCTCTTTAAGAAATCATTATCTAATAATTTAATAGCTAATCTATTATCATTCTCACTATATTGTAACTTATATTTAACATCATAATTATCTATATTTTGTTCTCCTTCAAAAACATCACTCTCGATCTCTGTCATCACCGGACTACCAGAAACAGTCTCTTTCTTATAGTTAATACTATAACTATCTCCAATAATCATATTATCAAAAGTAAGTTCATGATAAGAATTATCATCATCTTTATCTATAGTAAGTTCATATTTCTCATATTCTTCACTATCATTCTTCTTAAAATAGAATTTATATGTATCATCACTTTCTTTATGAATAGCATTATCTATATCTGTAAATTTATATTTATAAACAATGCTATTATCTGTACTATAAGATTTATAAATACTATATAAAGGACTTTGTTTCTCTGGTGTATATACTGAAGACGCTACTGGTTTAGTAGGATACTTATCTGAAAGACCCGCTATAGAAATATCGTATTTAAATATATACTTACCACCACGATCATATTCGTTTATTCCATTAAAGTATAAAGAAGTAGATAAAGCATCTGACTGTATTGTTTTAATAAGTACTTCATTACCATCACTATCTAATTTATAAATATAATAGTTAATAGATTCTATACCCAAATTACCTAACATTTCTTTTAATTTTTCTATTGCCGCTCCAGCCGTAACTTCATAACCAATAATAGTCGATTCATCTAACTCTGTATAAGTACTACCGTTAGTTATTGGACTAACTGCAATTGTAGGTTTCTCCAATTGCCTTTCTATCATATACGCTAAAGAAATAGTATAAGTATATATATTATTCTCTACCTCAGCTTTATTACCGGAATTATAATAAGCATCAGTAATCTCGATCGTATAATTCTGATATAAAGTTCCTCCACTCTTCTCAGTTAAATCTAAAACATCTGTAATTCCAAAACTATTATTTGTAAAGTTATAATTCTTATTGAAAATATCTTCTCCATTAATCGTTAATTCTTCACCAATTAAATTACCAATCTCTGCCGAACTACCTTTATATAATTTAACTTTAACACTCTTTAAAGTATCTTTACTCTCAGGATTAGTCAAACTAATTAAACCATCAAAATTAATAACATTATTATCATCACTACCATTATCTTTACTAAAAGTAAATTTCAATTTATCAACATCTGACTTTGTTGTTGCCGAAAAACTTCTATCAATAATCTGATTAACTACCTTACCTTCCTCATCATACATATCAGCATAGAGTTCAATAATATACCCACTATTATTAGTAAGACCATCAATAACTATATCTTTAGTTATATAACCATCACTATCTATATCACTACTATTTATTGAAATACTAGTACTACTCATAGTTGATATATCTCCACTATAATATCTAATTGTAAACTTAGTATCAGCATTATCATATCCATCACGCCCCGATACTAAGATCTTATGTTTAGTATCTGTGATCTTTATTTTACCTGCAATTGAACTATAGGTTGTATTATCAAAATCTTGTTCAAAGTCAATTCTTACCTTTCCATCTTCTAGAGTATCTTGAGAATCTTCCGTCAAATAGAAAGCCGAACTAATCTTCTGATTCGTTAATACCATTGTCTTTTCATTATCATAATAAGCTATATCTACACTAAAACGATAATAACCTAATTTTCTATCTTCACTATCCAAATCCGCTAAATCAAATTTCATACTAGAACTAGTAGTATCTTTCGCTACTGCGACTGTCTTCGAATATAATATTCTATTCTCCTGATCTCCACTATAACTACCAGCATATATCTTATAAGTATAACTCTTAATACTACTATCTGGATCACTTACCTTAGAAACATTTAAATTAGCTCCACTCTTACTAGTCTTAGTCGTCAATTCCATTGAAGCAGCATCTGGATTCTTCTTTAAAGTTATATCTGTTCTCTGAATATTATAAACATTAACATAATTAAGACTATTAAGTAAGATATCCTCCACTTTAACTGTATAAGAAGTATTACTATCCAAATTATTAAATCTAATTTCTTCATTATTATCAATAGTAGATGTTACTGATTCTCCTACTTTTTCCGCTTTTTCATTATATAAAGCTAACGTAACAGCCTTAACATTACTATTATCTTGATAAATAATATTATATGAAAGACTACTAGAAGTAGCATACACTTTATTAAGTACTATTCCTAATTCTTCTGTTCTAAAAGATTGTTGAAAATATTGATTAGTAATATCACCATTACTACTATAAATTGTCATAAGATAATTAGTATTAGGTGATAATGACTCTACTATAATATCATCTAAAGACTTAGTCTTATCTAAAACTTTACTATATGCCTTACTACCTGTACCAATATCTGTAATTGTAAGAAGTAAATTACCCTTTAGATCCTTAGTATTATTATATTTAAATGAAGCCTTAATCATATTAGTAGTAACACTAGCATCTAATAATTCTACATACTTATCTGTACTATTTTCTTTCTCATTATTATCTTTATTATCTTTATTATCTTTATTATCTTTACTATCATTATTTAACCCATCATTAGTATTATTATTTGGTTCATTATTAGTTCCCTGATTATTCTTATTATCATTACTATTATTATCATCTTTCTTACTATCACCTGGTTTAACTGCTTTATCCTCATCATCTATAACATCAATATTTTCTTCTCCATTAATTGTTATCTGAGATAACGACATAGAAGCATTACCATCATATACTACCTTCATTCCCCCAAAATCTATACTAACTTTATCCCCTGCATATATATAAGTACCTTGAGTCGTTGTCTGGTAATTAACCTCTTGATTCTCGATTTTAACTACCCCTTCTTCTACAAAAGTTATTTCAAAATAATCTCCCTCTATCACAGCCTCAACCTCAGGTAACTTCAAAGTCAAATTCTTTCCCGCTACTATATATTTATTATCACTAATTCTTCCTAATATATCTTCAAATCCTAAACTCTTAGTAGCAGTATTAATAACATAATTACCATCTTTATAACTAATTGTACTCTTATTAGTTATATTATAATAAGGAACAATACTCTTATTCGCAGACATCAAATCCATTATAGCCCCATTCTGCATAAAACCTATTGACTTATCATTATAGTGAATAAAAGAAGCCATATCTACAGTAACATCTTTCTTATTATCATCACTAAAAGCATATTTATGTTCTAGATTTTCTTTATAAGTAGTTCCACTCTTAAAATAATATCTCTCACTATTACTAGTTATAATATATCCATCTTGAATAAAAGCAAGTGAACTATCTTTTCTAAAAACAAAACTAAAAACCACTAACAAAACTAATGTTAATATACTTATTCCTAATATAAATATAAAAGATTTACCATTTTTCTTCATTCTCTTCACTCCCACTAATAATCCCCCACTATTATCACAATTATATCATGATTTTTTCTATAATGATAGTCTTTTATCTCTAATTTTTCCATAAAAAAAATATAAAGTAGAACTTTATCTAACTTTATATTTTTTACCAAACTAACTATTTTTAACTTTATTCTTATTTAATTTAGGTGTTACTACATGATCCATAAAAATCATTAAATTAATAGCCAATAAAATTGTAATTGCATAAGTAAGTAAACAAAATTACTTTTTAAATGAGCCTCAATTAAAAGCTTCTACCTCCCAACAATAATCTTCTTTCCCTATTATTTGTTACTTTTCAGTAGATTTTTTCTTCATATTTTACTATTTTTTCTAACTTAACTTTTATAATCCTTGACTTGTATACCTTTTTATGATAAAGTTAATTTACATGTATTTTCAAGGAGGGATTAAGTATGGCAATGAAATTAACTAATAAAAAAACAAATTTTGCTAATAACAGACCTAACTGTCTAAAAGTTACTAAACATCCTCAAAAAGTAAACTTACAAAATGTAACTTTAACAGTTAATGGTAGAAAAGTAACAATTAAAACTAGTGCAAGAGAAGCTAGAACATTAAAAAACGCCGCTTAATTAATATTAATAAGCAGCTTTTTTTATTTTAATCTCATATAAATTATCACTATAAGTAGTACTACTATTATTATCAAAAGTAACATACAAATTATGTTATTTTTTTTATTTTTTTTAATAATCTTATCTTCTCTCATCAACCTAACATTATCAATATACTTTTGATATTCATAACAATTACTACCCTTAAGAATGTAAGACCCTACCACTACTCTATCGGCATCTTTTACTAATTTACAAGTATTATTAGTAATCCCTCCATCTACCTCAATAACAATCTTATACTTATTCTCATTAATAATTTTTTTTAAATATCTTACTCTTTTAGTAGTACTTTCTATAAATTTTTGTCCCCCTTTACCAGGTTCTACACTCATTACTAACACTAAATCTATCTTCTTTAAATATTCTTCTAACCTTTTAATATCTGTCTTAGGACTAATTGCTATCCCCACTTTATAGCCTAATTTTCTAATCTTTTCTATAACCCTATCAATATCAACATCACATTCAATATGAAATATAACATATTCTATTCTTTCTAATTTTCCTAATTTCTTTAAATATTTTTCTGGATCACTAACCATTAAATGTACATCTAATGGCTTTAACGATACATATTCTATAGCCTTAACTTCTTCTACCGGAAATTGTTTATCCGGTACAAACTCTCCATCCATAACATCAACATGAATATAATCACAATTAGTCTTATTAAGCCCATTAACATATTCTAATCTTTTTTTACTAGATAATATTGAAATATTTACTTCCATTATCCCACCTACTTATCTACACTCTCGATAAAATTCTTATAATTATTATATCTACTCTTAAGTATTACCCCCGATTTAACTAATTCCTTAACATAACAACCATCTTCTTTTATATGTAAACAATCTCTATACTTACATTTATCCAAATTATCAAACATTTCCTTAGTATTATCTCTAATATCTAACTTAGTCATCCCTCTAAAATCAATACTCGAAAATCCTGGAGTATCCACTACATAACCCCTATTTATTTCAAATAATTCTGTATGTCTAGTCGTATGTTTTCCTCTACCTAGAGCCAAAGATATAGCATCAGTTTTTAATTCTAAATTCTTATCTAACTTATTAAGTAGACTACTCTTCCCCGCTCCACTTTGGCCTGTAAACACTGTCACCTTATGACAAAACAATTTCTTAATTTCCTCTACCATATCATTAGTATAAACCTTATATCCAATTTCTTTATAATATTCTATTATTCTTCTTATCTTCTTTTCTTCTAATTCATTTAATAAATCTAATTTTGTAAAACAAATAATTGGTTCTATATTATTATAACTAATTATAAGTAATAATCTATCTAATAAATTAGTATCTAAATTAGGCTCTTTAACACTAGTTACCACCATAGCGTAATCTATATTACTAACACTAGGTCTAATTAAATAGTTTCGTCTCTTATCTATATCCAAAATATAGTTAGTTTTATCATCAAAACTAACTATATCTCCCACTAGAGGAATAATTTTATCTTTTCTAAACTTCCCTCTAGCCTTACATAAATATTCTTTATCATCACAACTAACTACATAATCATTACTAATATTCTTAACAATAATTCCCTTCATCAAAACCACCTATCATTTTTTCTCATATATACAACTTAATTTTACATTAGTATCTTTAACCGTATAAGTAAGTGTATCTTTAGTCTTTAAAATATAATTCTCTATCTCAGGACAATCATAACTACCACTAGTTCCACTACTTAATCCTTCTTTTTCCTTATAAGTATCTCTAATAGCTGCACCATTTCCATCAGAATAACTTACAGAAACATCATATTTAGATACACTCTTAGCCTTAGCCACTCTAATCCTTAGAGTAATTCCACTAACAATAGTACTACCAGCACTTCTATTTTGATATATTACTCTTCCCTCTGGATAATCATTAGTCTCTTCTTCTGTAGCCTCTAAATTAATTCCATATTTATCAGCAAAAGCCTGAGCATCTTCTAAACTCCATTGTTCCTCAACCATATTAGGATAAGTATTAACAATATCCGGAATATATAAAGTTAAAGTATCACCCTTCTTTAACTTAACTTCTTCTCCCTCTTTATAACTAGGACTTTGTCCTATGACATAGTCTTCTTTATCGATATAAGAACTAGGATCATCTACAGTCTTCTTTTCAACCTTAACATTAATACCCTTAACAGACAAATTAGCCTTAACATCACGGTAATTCTTACCTGTAAAATCTTCTAAAACATAAGACTCTGATCCTGTTGAAATAACTACTGTTATCGTAGCTCCTTTCTTTCTCGTACTACCTGCCTTAGGCTTAGTTTCTATAACATGGTTTTCCTCAATATCATCACTTGCCTCTTCTTCCGTAGTATACTTAAGTCCCTTCTTAGTAAGCTCTTTACTAGCTTCCTTTAAAGTCATATTCGTAATATCTGGAACTTTAACTTCTTTTGTATTTGTAATTTTAAATAATACTGCCGATAGGCAAATAACAATTAATACTGCTACTCCAATAATCGCTCCAATCAAAGCCACTTTCTTATTATTATCATTTTTCTTCTTCGGAGACTTAGCTTCTTCAATATTATCATCATCCATTGGTGCTACTACACCTTTAACAGTACTCTCTAACACTGGTGTTTCTTTATTACTAGTATCTCCTTCAAATTCTGGATAACTATAAACATATTTCTCACAATTAGGATTATCTAAACACTTAACCAGATCATCATGCATCTCTCTAACAGTATCATATCTATTCTTAGGATTTTTAGCCGTAGCTTTAATCAAAATATTTTCTACACTCTGTGGAATTAATGGATTTTGTTTTCTAACACTAGGTAACTTCTCTTTCATTTGTTTTAAAGCTATCTCTACTGCATTATCCCCTTTAAAAGGAACTGATCCAGTAAGTAATTCATACATAAGAATACCAGCCGAATATATATCACTCTTAACCGTTGCACTCTTTCCAGCAGCCTGTTCAGGAGGTAAATAATGTACACTACCCATAACTGAATTAGTTTGTGTAAGTTGTGTCGCATTCATCGCCATAGCTATTCCAAAATCTGTAATCTTAATAATTCCATTATCTAAAATCATAATATTCTGAGGTTTAATATCTCTATGGATAATATAAGCCTCATGAGCATGTGCTAACCCATCTGTTAGTTGCGTCATTATATCGACAACTTCTAACACTGTCAAAGCCCCACGCTTCTGAATTAGTTGTTTCAAAGTTCTACCTTCAATATATTCCATAACAATATAATGTTGTCCTTCTTCACACCCTACATCATAAACTTCTACTATATTAGGATGACTTAAATCAGAAACCGACTTAGCTTCTCTCTGAAATCTTCTAATAAATTTCTCATCATTAGCCAAATCTCCACGCAAAACCTTAATAGCCACTTGTCTATCTAAAATATTATCATGAGCTAAATAAACATTAGCCATACCACCTTCACCTATAGATTTAATAATTTCATATCTTCCATTAATCTTTTGCCCCTTCGATAACATTACAAGTCACCACTCTCTTTTCTCAAATATGCTACAGATATATTATCATTTCCTCCCCTACTATTACATTTCTTAATAAGTTTATCAACCATTTCTGTAGCAGTAAGCTCACTAGTTAAAACCTTTTCTATTTGTTCATCGGTAAGCATATTAGTAAGACCATCACTACATAGAAATAATCCTTCTACTGACATATCGACATCAAAGATATCGATATCGATAGGATCGTTAGCTCCCAACGCTCTCATAAGAACATTCTTCCTTGGATGATATTTTGCCTCTTCTGGAGTAAGTTCTCCTGTCGATACCAATAAATTAACCAAGCTATGATCTTTAGTAACTTTATGTAACTTACAATTCTTAAGAACATATCCCGAAGAATCACCTATATTACCATATAATATATAACTATTAGTTTTAATTGCCACTACCAAAGTAGTGCCCATTCCCTTACTACCAGGATTTTCTTTAGTATAATCAAATATCTTTTGATTAATCTCTGTCACAATATTTCTTAAAAAATCAATTGCATTATTCTTATCTCCTATAGAATCCATTCTATAAAATTCTTCTGTCAAATGATCGATTGCAATTGCACTAGCCACTTCTCCAGCTTTATGACCACCCATACCATCGGCAACCGCCATTAAATATTCATTATTATCATTATTTATTATTATAACATTATCTTCATTATGAGTTCTTACCCTACCAGGATCAGTCATATAACATGTTTGCATAAGTACCTCCAATTATTAATTATTAATTTTATCACCAAAATTATTTGCACGTAACTGTCCACAAGCAGCATTAACTTTACCACCAAATTCTCTTCTCACAGTCACACATATCTTATTCTTCTTAAGTATATCATAAAATTGCATTATTTGCACATTTTTTGTTCTCTTATAAATAATATTTTCAGTTTCATTATAAGGAATTAAATTAACATAACAATTCATTCCCTTTAATAGATTTGCTAATTCTAGTGCACACTCACAACTATCATTAACTCCCGCTAACATAATATATTCAAATGTTACCCTTCTCTTTGTCCTAGTAATATATTCCCTTAATACTGGCATTAACTCTCCTAAAGGATAAGCCCTATTAATAGGCATAATCTTACTTCTAATCTCGTCATTAGGAGCATGTAAACTTATCGCCAAATTAACTTGTCCCTTCTCTTCCATAAACTTCTTAATCCCTGGTACAACTCCACACGTACTAACCGTAATATGCCTACTTCCAATATCGATCCCCTTAGGATCATTAACAATTCTAATAAAACGCATTACATTATCATAATTATCAAATGGTTCTCCTATTCCCATAACTACAACATGACTAATTCTCTTTCCTATATCTTCTTCAATCATCAGAATTTGTTCTACTATTTCATAAGCCTCTAAATTTCTTCTCTTCTTAAGTCTTCCGCTTTCACAAAAAGAACATCCCATATTACAACCAACCTGACTAGATACACAGACACTTATTCCATAATCATGATACATCAAAACAGTTTCAATTCTTTCTCCATCTAAAAGTTCAAACAAATACTTCTTAACATCTTTATCTTCCTGCTTTATTATCATTTTTATTCTTGCAAAAGTAAAATTATTCTCTAAATGCTCTAACATCTTCTTCCCTATATTAGACATCTCTCCAAAATTTTTAACTCTCTTTTTATATAAAAATTCATAAATTTGCGTAGCTCTATACTTTTTATCTCCTACTTTAACAAAATAATCTTCTAATTCTTCTAAAGTAAAATCATATATATTCTTCATAAACATCATTCCTAACTAAATATCTTACCTAAACTATAACATAATCTTTAAAAAATTAAAAGGTTCATCTTGAACCTTAATTTTTACTCTAATTCCATAATTTTTTCAACTACATTAATTAAATGCATTCCATGACTTCCCTTAACTAACACTACATCATGATCTGTAACTAAAGCTTCTAACAATTCATAACATTCATCTTCTCTATCAAAACCATATATATTATCATGAATAAATCCCAATTCCAAAGCTCTATCTGCTATATACTTAGAATAATTTCCTATCGTAATCAATATATCTACATTATTATCACTAACTACTTCTCCTATATCTGTATGCAGTTTAACTGCATATTCCCCAAGTTCCAACATATCTCCTAAGATAGCAATCCTTCTCTTACCTCTTACTTTACCAAGTAACATAACAGAACTCTTCATACTATCATAATTAGCATTATAAGTATCATCTATAACAATAGTTCCCCTCTTATTTATCTTTCTCTCTAATCTATTACTACTTAACTTAAACTTCTCTATTCCCCTTTTAATTAACTTCTTATCTATCCCTAATTTATCTCCTATAGCATAAGCCATTAAAGCATTATATATATAAGCTTCTCCCCCTATTTCTACTTCTACATCTATATCTTTATTCTCTATATCGAACTTACTTTGAAAAATATCATCTTTAATATTACTAGCCCTATAATCACTATCATTATTTATTCCTATAGTAACAACTTTATACTTATTCTTAAGTTCTTCATAACTATCATGTAATAAATCATTATCATTATTTATAAATAATACTCCCTGATCATCTAATCCCTCTAATATCTCTAACTTCGCTCTTAATATATTTTCTCTACTCCCTAAATTACCAATATGCGAAGTCCCGACATTAGTAATAACCGCCATTGTCGGACAAGCTATATTCGTAAGTACCTCTATCTCTCCCTTATGATTCATCCCCATCTCAACTACTAATGCTTCTTCATCCTTAAGTCCCAATATCGTAAGAGGAACTCCTATATGATTATTATAATTACCTACCGTCTTCCAAGTCTTATATTTTTCTGAAAGTACACTATAAATCATATCTTTAGTACTAGTTTTACCAACACTACCTGTAATAGCAATAACTGGTATATCATATAAACTTCTCTTATATTTAGCTAATTCCTGAATACATCTAACAGTATCCTCTACCCTTACAATAGTAACATTCAAAGACACTCCTGATATATCTTTATCACTATCTAAAATACATACCGAAGCTCCCTTCTCTATCGCATCCCTATAAAAATCATTACCATCAAAATTATCTCCCTTAATTCCTAAGTAAACATCACCTTTTTTAACTAATCTACTATCCTTACAAAAATCTCCCAATTCTAAAGATAAATCTCCTTGTAATAACTTACCCTTACCCTGTTCAATTATATCCTTAACTATTAATTTCTTATTCCCCATAACATCACTCATTTCTATTACTACTATTATATAATAAATCTCTAAAAAAAAGAAGTCACTATTTAGTAACTTCCCTCTAAAACAAATTACTCATTCACGATATCACATACGGATCTGTGCTAGTTCCCGATCCTGAGGTGCCTATCCCAGGGGCTAAAGAAACGACCGGACGAACCCCGCTGGTGTTGCCCACACCGTTGGCGTCGAAGTTACCAGAGGAAAGCACGCGCCAGGCGTCCACATAGAAGAAGAAGTCGTAAGGCGAACCCAACCACCAAGACTGGTTAGTGTTTAAATAATAGGTTGAGTTACTTGTACCAGACCTTCCTCCTGCATACATTACTTCATCGGTTGTCATTAAGCCTACAGGATATGTAAGCTTTCCATTTCCAATACTAGAGTCTACTGTAAAGGCATCATTACTATTACTACAGTCTAGACTTGGTTTAAAGGCTTTTGCCCTAGTATAACCTGCAAAATAATTAAAACCAGTACTAGAGGTATCTTTACTTAGTAAAGGTCCACTAGTAATAGTTCGGTCGTTACAATAAATTGTATCTTCTAACTTATCGGTATAACTAGTCATATTGGTTTTATACCAATTATCAATTGTTGTTTTTATTTTAGAATCTGTAGTATTAGTAAACATCTTTGTTTTAGCCGTTTCAATATTATCTCCTCCAGTTAGAGTTAGATAAGACATCTGGGAACCTCCAAACCAAGCAATATAATAAACACTACTACAAGTATCACTAGTACTTAGACAAGTATAGTGATATTTTGTCGCCAAAGTTTCATAATCTGTACTAAAACTACTACTAGTCATCGTATCTTTTAAAGTATATGTACCATTAGAATATGTTACATCATTTCCATAAACATAAGTATCAGTGACACTACTCATACCTTTAAGCGATGAAACATATCTAGTTCCATACATATATCCGACATCGGCAGGACTAGAATTCCTATTAAAAGCACTAGTTCCTATTTGGGTTGCTTCTCCAGTTGTATTTGTACATTGATTATTGGAAGGTGTTCCATTGTAAATCATTTTAATGCCACCAGTATCAGTAGTTCTGATTATTTTCCAACAAAAACCTGCGAATAAGACATTATTATTGGTTACAGCTCCTCTAAAATAATAAATAGGATATTGATCTGAGGCCGTACTACTTAACATGTATAATCCTTTACCATTAGTATCACTACTAATCTTTGAAAAATCAATATTATTATCTAATTCATAATCTAAAGTTACAGTATCATCAAATAATGACACCGTACTATCTAATGGTTTAGATAAAGAGTTAGAGCCTGTATTAAATTCTACGATGCCATTAAAACTTCCTTTATCTATATCATTTTGTTCAGTATTAGTATCATTTAAATAAACCATTATATAGTAAGTTTTACTAGATCTAGCTTTAATAGTATCTTGTTTAACTAAACTAGATCTAGACATACCTCTTTTAGCATTCTCACTGTATGTGGTTTGAGTAGATAATTCTGTCCATTTAAGATTCTTAGAAGTACTACTAGTTAAAGTAACATAACCATCGACATTTACTTTAACACTACCTTCGTTATTTACAGTAATACTATAAATCTGACAAGCTGTATAGCCATTACTATCCTGACATTGGGCTTTTGCAGCATCATTTAATAAGCTTTCTTTAAGTGGTATTAATTTATCATCTTTAGTAAGTAATTTAACATTCATAGATATTTTAACATTAGCAATACTACCACTAATAGCATTATTACTACTACTAACACTAACACTAAAATAAGCATATGTACCAGAAATAAAAGCTACTACAATAGCCATAACAAAAACTAGTAAATATAATTTTTTACCTTTCATAAATTAACACCTTCAAACTTATCCTATTTTAATTATATTTTACCAAAAAGGAAAAAAAAGTGATATTTTTTAACTTCTAGATTACCAAAATCAAATTAACTAATTGTTAAATCATTATAAAAAGAAGTCACTATTTAGTAACTTCTATCATAGCCAGATGCTCATCTCCATTCTGTACCCCATCATTATATGGAACAGCCATAATTGTTAATACTCCTGAATTATTAGTAAAGAAAAGAACACTATTATTTGAAATACTATTATTAAGTTTAGAATAAGCTATTTCATAACAACTAGAACCATTATTACATCCCTTATCTAAATCATCCTCTTTAAATAATTCATCCATCTTTAATTTTAAAGCCTTATCTACTTTTTCTAACATTGTATCTTGAGCATATCCTAATCTTGATACCATATCCTTATAACTTATTTCATTTCCAGTACTTAAATCAAAATTATAAATCTTATAATTAAGATTCCAATGAGCAGTACACTGTGTTGCATAAATAACTACAACTGATAACATATCATTATAATTATAAGTTCTATAAGTAAGAACTTGCCTACATTGTTGTCCCTCTTCACTTTCTTTAGCATTTTCATCAAATTCTAAAGCCTTATCCTCATATAATTTTTTTAATTCTTTATTCACTGAATCTCCATAACTAGATTTTATATTAATATAAGGAACCTTTAAATCACTTACTCTTTGTTCTCCTTTTCTATATTCAACTTTAAAATTATTATAATACTTATCTATTTCTACTAATTCTTGATAACCATCATTATTTATTTCATAAGTTTGATATTTATTATCATAAGTATAATCTGCATCATATACATAATCTAATTCTTCATTATTCTTAATACTAACAGTATTACCATTATCAAAACCCTTATCTATATCATTATCTTTATTCTCTTTACTAAGTGTCTTATCATACACAATATATAAAGAAAGTCCTAACACTAAAACCCCTAGAATTATTATTACTATATTTTTACCTTTCATCTTCTCTTTCCTTTCTTTTTAATACTTACTATTATTAAAATACTACTAATAATTACCATTATAATAGAACCTACTATTCTAAATATATAATCTTGTTTATTACTACTAATAATCTTTAATATATACATTCTTGTACTACTATCTTCTGCTTCTACTATAATACTAATAATACTCCCATTCTCTAGATTATTATTACCTCCCATAACTACTTTAGAATGTTCATCTTCTGGTATTGCTACAATTTCTAATTTATTAGTCTTACTATTAATATCTATATAATATTCTAACTTATTCTTATCAAAATCTATCTCATAACCCTTAATCTTTAATTTTTTTAAATAATTATTGTTAGATTTATCTAACCTATTAACTAGAATCTTATAAGTATTAACACTCCCATCTATCCCCGTTACCACTATTGTAACTATATTCTCTCCTACCTGCAAATTATCATTACCGGTAATCTCTACTTTTGATCTATTATCCTCTAACTCTATATCCAACTGAATATTAGTAACATCATTATTAACATCAACCTCATATTCATTCTTCTCTTGATCAAATTTAAGATCTTCTTCTTTAAATTTTATTTTTTTAATATTAGTACTAACTTCTTGATCCTTACTAGAACTACTATTGCTATTGCTATTACTATTATTCTTCTTGCTATTATTTGAATTATTACTAGAATTACTAGTATCATTAGAATTAATAACCTTATCTTCTACCTTTTCTTTTATCTTAATCCTAACTTCTACTGAAGAACAACTAACATTATTAAAATCTTTATTAACAATTTTAATGTTATTAAAATAAATCTTTTTCTCTCCTACTCCTTCTATAGAAACCTTAACTTTAAACTTACCAACTACCTGTCCTCCCGTCATATCATCATTAGAATAAACCGATAACCTACTCTGATTAAGTTCTCCATAATTAAATTTACTTCCAAGACTAAAACTCTCTAACACTAGTTCTTTATCAAAACTAACATCAGCATCCACTCCTCCATATTCTTGATTATAATCTGCTGTAATCTGACAATCAAAACTAGATCCTGCAACTACCTCATTAGGACAACTAACACTTATACTTTGAGCTTCCACTAAAGAACCAAACATAAACATCGTCATAATACTAACAACTAAATAACTAACTCTTCTCTTTCTCATAAACTATTAATCCTTCCTAATACATATCTATGTAACTTTAATACATCAGCAGTATCTATAATCCTATCACTATTTATATAACCAGCTTCTAAAAAATATTTTTCTTCTATCTTGGCTCTTCCCAATATATATCTATGTAATTTCAAAACATCAGCAGTATCTCTCTTTCCATCACCATTAATATCCCCACTAAGTACTATATAGTAACTATCTCCATCTATCTCTATTCTCTCTCCTGTCTTAACTAACTCTTTCATTGCTACCTTCTCATTACTTCTATTAACAATAGAAATATCTTGATAATTACTAATCTTTTTAATTATATCTTCATAAGAAGCACTATCTTTTACTATAATCAACTTATCATTAAGTAAAACCTCTAACTCTCCAAAATCTATCTTCTTCCCATTTAATCCATAACTAGGTCTAACCACATAGAAATTATTACTTCCCAACAACTCTTCTAAATACTTAGAAACATCAGTAATAATTTCTTTTTTTCTATAATCATAGAAAAAACTATTCCCATTATCTTCTATATACACACTCTCTCTATCATCATCATACAAAATATCTCCCCCAAGAAACATATTCTTATCTATATATCTAATCCTCTCTTCATTACTATCATTATCCCTACCCCCTTCTAAATAATTAACCCTATATTTTTGTAAATCATCTAGATCTATTCCATATTCTTTATCATATAAATCTCTAACACTATTATACTTATTATAATTATTTATAATTGCCAAAGAATTTATTCTTTGGCCTATTCTATAGTCAACATTATTTAATAAATAATTTCCTATCTTAGTCGTATTATCATAAACATATTCTCCCTTATTAACCTTAACTACATAACTAATACTAATCTTCTCTTTCTTAGGAATAATTATATTTCTAAACGTCAATTCCCCATTATTATAACTATCATCACTATAACTATTAGAAACATAAATAACACTACTGTTAATCTTCTCCGTTATCAAAGGAATTGTTATATCCTCTATACTATTATTAGTAATATCTATTGTATAAGTAATATTCTCATTCTCATAAACATCTCTTCTTGTATCCCTATCTCCATATTTATCGATCTTAATCTTTGGAACACTACCCTTAGTTATACTACTATTAAAATATCTCCTAAGCCCTAATTCACTAGTAGATCTCATGTATTCTGGTATATTCTTCCATGTTCCATATCTATTCCCGATCCTAAAAACATAAAAATTATCACTATCAAACAAATACTTCTCACTATCTTTATCATCTAACTCCGAAATATCTCCATATCTAATCGCTACTTCTTCTAAATAATCTTTCTTATTATCATAATCATAACTATCACCAGTACAATATATAAAACTATCATTTCCCACATACATAAGAACATATTCCTTATAAACAATTATATCCCCCTCATACAAAGTATCCTTTAATTTATTATAAATATTCTCCCTATCATCATCATTTATATATCTATCTTTATCCCCATACATAGTAAGAATATGATAATCATCTTCTCCCATCGATGCCGACGTAACCGTAACATAATTATCATAATAATCTATAACACTATCATTAATCTTATAATTAACCCTCTCATCTTCTAAAAGTACTTTCTTACTATAAATGTCTTGCCCATATTTTTTCAAACTCCCTATCTCTAAATCTCCAAAAATATCTTTAATATCATAATTAAGACCCATATAAAAAATATTCCCAATAAAACTAACTTGATCCATATAAATAGTATTATTCTTATTAGCCATCTCTGGATAAACATAGCCATTACTTCTCTTTATTGTCTTATTCTTATCCAAATAAGAATTATCAAACTGTATATAACTTCCCCTATCATAATAAAAACTACTAACGTTAGTAATAATACTTCTAACATCTCTAATATTACTAAAATACCCATAACTATTATTTATTATTTTATAAGTTCCTACTAATAAAATAATAAATAATACCATTATATAGCCATAATATCCATAATTATTCTTCCTCATCTATAAATTCTCCTACTAATCCTAATTAAATCAATATACCTATTACCTTCTTTATATATAACATCGTATCTTTAATATTATCTACTACCTTAACCTCATTTATCTTCTCATCATAATTAGGATCAAATAAATTATATACACATTCCTGACCTAAATATAATTTATTATTATCAATCATAATAAACATTGGTTCTACTAATATTTCTTCCTTAACCAAATAATTTATCCCCTCAATTATTTTAGGACTCAAAAACATCAAAGCCTTCTCCAGATCATCAATTGTAACTTCAAAATTAGTATTAAATTCTCTATCCTCTACCTCTACTTTTTCTCTAAGTTCTAAACATTCCATATTCTTAGTAACTATTAAAATCTTTCCATAATCTTTATCTAAATCAAATTCTGTTATAACTCCATTAAATATATCTTTAGTACTCTTTTTATTCTTTATATTAACATCTTCTATCAATACTCCTCTTTGAATAAATCTCTTATTCTTATACCTCCCTTCTATTTCATCAATTATCTTATATTTCCTTAAACTATTATCCTTATCTCCTAATAATTCTAAAACATCTCTATTCATATCTGTCTTATAACTATACTTAAAATGTTCAAAATCTCCCTTTAAAGCCCTATTTATATATTTATTCTTATACTTAACATTAACATATAATCTTAACTTCTTAATCTTCAATATCTTTAATACTTTAAATATTTTATTAAAATAATCAGTACTCATAGACTTCACCTATCCTAATTATAACATACTTCCTACCAATAAAAAATAGAATTAATATTTAAACTAATTCTATTTTCCTAAACTATTAAGATATTCATCTATAGCCATAATTCTATCATCTATTTCCTTTAAAGACTGTTCTTTAATATCTTCTTTAGTAACGGGATTACTATCCGATCCTATCTCATTCATAAGAACATCTTTATCTATAATATCTATAACTCTATAACTATCACTAATCTTATCTTTAACAATAACCGATCCATTACTATATCTATCCATAATAGATAATTCTGCTAGTTTCAACTCTTTATTCATATTATCTGTTACTACAATGATCTTATTTTTAATAGATTCTGCATAAACAGACACTATCTTACTAGGATTACTCTTTATTTCTTTCATAAGAAGTAATCCTCTATTACCCCTAGTTCCCTTCTCGATCTCTTGTAGTTTTAATCTCTTACCAGTACCTTTATCCATAATAATTGATAAATATTCACAGTCTGGATTAAACAATAATCCCGCTACTACATAATTATCCTTTAATTTTATAGATTTTACTCCACTAGCCTTAACTCCTACAACACTAACTTCTGCTATATCGTACCAAAGACCATATCCATCATTAGTAACAACCAGTACATCACTATTTTTACTATAACTAACAGAAACAACTCTATCATCATCTTTCAAGTTCATCATACTAATACTCTTAGAATATCTTTGAACTTTAAAATCACTAAGTTTTGTTCTCTTAATCATACCATTCTTACTAAATACCGTAATATATCGTTCTTCAGAAAAATCATAAACAGGCATACTACCTACTATCATTTCTTCACTATCAACATTTATAACATTAGAAATATGTTTACCTAAATCTTTCCATTTACATTCAGGTATTTCATATACCGGAACATATATATAGTTACCCATATCCGTAAACATTAATAAAACATCCATAGTATTTATATTATAAATACCTATTACATGATCATCATCTTTAACAAGAGTTTCTTCCCCATTACTAGATCCATAACTTCTAAGAGATACTCTCTTTACATAACCATGCTTAGTAACTACTACCACTACATCATCCTTAGGAAGCATCGCCGTACTATCTATCTTTATCTCTTCTATTTCGTCTCTAATCTCTGTAAGTCTCTCTGTAGCATACTCTTTCTTTATAGATTTAAGCTCCGTCTTAATAACCTGATCTAATTTTAAAGGATCCGCCAATATTTCCGTTAAAGCCTGCATTATCTTCTCCAAATTAGCTTTCTCTGTTTCCAAATCAACTATATCTGTATTAGATAATCTATACAAACGTAAATCAACAATCGCTGTAGCTTGCTCTAACGTAAAACCAAATCTTTCTACCAAATTATTAATAGAATCTCCCCTATCTTTACTAGATCTAATCGTACTAATAACTTCATCTAAAATACTAATAGCCTTAATAAGTCCTTCTACTATATGATATCTAGCCTTAGCGTGTTCTAAATCAAATTCACTTCTCTTATGAATAACTTCTCTTTGATGAGCTATATAAGCATCTAATATTTGCAATACTCCTACTAACATAGGCCTTCTATTAACAATAACTACCATATTAAAATTATACGATATCTGTAACTCTGTATTCTTATAAAAATAATTTAAAATATTCTGACCATCAGCATCTTTCTTCAAATCAACTGTTATTTGTAATCCATCTTTATCCGACTCATCTCTAACTTCCAAAATACCATCGATCTTCTTATCGATTCTTATTTCATCCATCTTTCTTACTATTTGAGCCTTATTAACTTCAAAAGGAATTTCATTAATAATTATTTGATTTTTCTCGATCTTAGCCTTTGATCTAACTATTATCTTTCCTCTTCCACTTTCATAAGCTTCTATAAGTCCTTTTTTACCACAGGCAATACCACCTGTAGGAAAATCTGGACCTTTTATATAATTCATAATTGTTTCTAATCTACAATTAGGATTATCTATTCTATATAAAGTAGCATCTATTACTTCTCCTAAATTATGAGGCGGAATATTAGTAGCGTATCCTGCACTAATACCAGTAGTACCATTAACTAACAAATTAGGAAACTTACTAGGTAAAACTGTTGGTTCTAACAAAGTATCATCATAATTAGGGGCCATCATAACCGTATCTTTATCTATATCCCTAAGCATCTCATTAGCAATTTTTGATAATCTAGCTTCCGTATAACGACTAGCAGCGGGACTATCTCCATCAATACTACCATTATTACCTTGCATATCTACAAATGGAACCCGCATCTTCCAATCTTGACTAAGTCTACAGATCGCATCATAAATAGAAGAGTCCCCATGTGGATGATATTTACCCATAACATCACCAACTGCCCTAGCAGACTTCTTATATGGCTTATCATAAGTATTTTTCTCTTTGTACATAGAAAATAATATTCTTCTTTGAACAGGTTTTAAACCATCTCTAACATCAGGTATTGCTCTATCTTGAATAATATATTTAGAATACTTTCCAAACCTTTCTCCCATTATTTCCTCTAACGAATAGTCATATATTCTCTTTATGATATCTTCCATCCTTATCACCTTAGATAATTCTACCATATAAAAAAAAATCTCGCAAGAAAAGTTACTTACAAGAAATTTTTACTAGTAAAATACATTCTTTAAATACAATCCCTCGGGATTAGCTGTCTTCCCAGCTTTTGTCCTATCCTGACTTTTTAAAATATTTATAACATCTTCACTTCTTCTTTTACCTTCTCCTACTTCTATCAAAGTTCCAACTATATTTCTTACCATATATCTCAAAAAACCAGTCCCAATAAATACCAAAGTTATCTTATTAACATCTTTTAAATCTCTAATCAAATTAGTTTGTGATAAAGTCCTAACATAATCCTCATTACCATCTTCATTAGCTTTCGTAAAAGCCTTAAAATTATGTGTTCCCTCTAAATATTTTAAAGCTCTCTCCATCTCTACCACATCTAATTTCTTATTACATTGATATACATATTTTCTTTCTAAAGGATCATATTCTCCCAAATTAATTTTATATACATATTCTTTCCCCGTTGCACTAAACCTAGCATGAAAATCATCACTAACTCTATCTATCTTTTTTACATATATATCCCCTGGTAATAAAGAATTAACACTATTTCTAAACTTATCTACATCTATCTCTTTATCCAGATCAAAATGAGCCTTCTGATTCAAGGCATGTACCCCTGCATCAGTCCTACCTGATGCCGATACACTAACACTCAAATCCCCATTAACCTTGCTTAAAACCTTTTCTAATTCTCCTTGAACAGTCCTCTTATCAGGTTGTTTCTGATATCCATTAAAATCATTACCATCATAAGAAAATGTCATAAAATATCTCATAACCACTAATACCTCCCATAATCAACTAACATTAATTACACCAATATTGTATCAAAAATAATTAATTTAGTAAATAATTATCCCATATCTTCCAAAGTATCATAACTATTTATAACATATTCTTCATCTAAATAAAATCCTATTTTATTACTATTCAAATTCTCTAATAAATTCTTATTACTAATCTCTACAAAACACTTCTTATTATAATTATAACTATAATGTAAATTATTATAACTAATAAGAACAAAATGTTCCCTTTCTAATTCATTGTTTATATATAAATTATTAACCATTATATTATAACCACTACAATATTTTTCAAATAAATCTTCATATATCAAAGCCATCTCTTGTGGTCCAAAATTATCTACACCTATAATATCTCCACTCAAAGTAAGAATATTATAAACAAAACTTTTCAACGAATAATCAATTTTCTTCATGACAATATCCATTAGATTATCACTGTAGTTATTTTTTAAATAACCTATTCTCTTATCTAACTCCTGATCATCATTATAATTATCAAAATATCTAGTTTTATATCCTGCTTGAATAAAAGCTATATCTTTAGTAATATCTACTATCAAACTCTTATTATTTATCGTAAGTTTATTAACTAAATAACCACTATCACTATTAGAAACTAAATCACATTCTATTCCAACCAAAGAGCATAAATAAAGATATAGCTTCGTAATAGACACATTATTAACTTTCCCTAAAGAAATACTCTCCCATATATTATTAATATTACTAATCATAGAAAAATTATATATATCACTCTTATTAACCATAACATTAATATCTAACCCTACTACTAAAGCCAAATTAACATATAAATACTTAGCTATCTCTAACTCATTATAATCTTTATTCATAAGACCTGTAATAATATTATTTATAATATTTTGCCCATTCTTATACTTATCTATCGACACATAAACATATCCATATTTACTATCAATATAATCTCCTATTAAATATTCATAATCCGTATCCAATAAATATTTTATAACTTCAATAGATGGTTTCTTTATATCCACATTAACATATTTAACAATAGTCTTTTCTAATTTTTTACAGTCATCAATAGATGATAACTTCATAAAAAGAGAACCTTCATCTTTCATATTCTCACCATACTAATTATAACTCTATAGTAAAACAAAAGTAAACATCCTTATACAGTATGTTTACTTATAACCTCTTTTCTTCAACAAATAAATTCAATTTATTATTTAAATTACATATTTGAGCATTTTTTTTATATTTCTAAATTATAATTTCTACTTTCATATTTACCACCCTTTGTATTTCTTTTTATAAAAGTTTTTCTGAGTATTTATATTATTACTTTATTTTCTAGTTCACTTATTTTATCATACAAAAAGCTATATTCTTCATCTAATTAACTTATAGAATCTTCTTTTTTCATTTTCATTCCTTAGAAAAATTATAATTCCATCAACTTTTTAGCCGTTCTAACCATTTGACTAGAATAACCCATTTCATTGTCATACCATGCTACAACTTTAACAAGTTGTTTTCCATCTACATCTAAAACACTAGTAAGTTGACCATCAACCATAGAACCACAAGTAGAAGAAATTATATCTGAAGAAACAATTGGATCCATTGTAAACATTAAAGTTTCATTGCAATTATTTTTTATACAATCATTTATTTCTTCTTTTGTTGTCTTTTTATTAAACTCTAATACTAAATCAACTAAAGAGCCATCTCCAACAGGAACTCTCATTGCCCCTCCCAATAACTTTCCATCTAATTCTGGGATAACTTTACCTATTGCCTTAGCAGCTCCCGTACTAGTAGGAACAATATTTTGAGCACTACCTCTACCTCTTCTAGAATTTATTCCTTTTTTATGTGCTACATCCAAAGTAACTTGATCATTAGTATAAGCATGAATAGTTGTCATATATCCCTTAACAACTCCAAAATTATCATTCAAAACTTTAAGTACCGGTGCTAAACAATTAGTAGTACAAGAAGCTGCACTAATAATTTCTTCACTACCATCTAATATATTGTCATTAACGTTATAAACAACAGTTTTAACATCACCCTTAGCAGGAGCAGATATTATAACCTTCTTTGCTCCTGCTTTAATATGAGAATAAGCCTTATCTTTATCTGTAAATCTTCCTGTACACTCAAAGACTACATCTATACCTAATTCTCTCCAAGGTAAATTACTAGGATCAGTTTCACTATAAACATTAGTATGTTTTCCATCAACAATAATTCCCTTATCATCACTACTTATACTATCACTATGATATCTTCTATGATTAGTATCATATTTAAGTAAATAAGCTAACTGCTCACTATCTGTAAGATCGTTTATAGCCACAACTTCAAAATTAGTATCTTCATGCATTATTCTATAAACTAATCTCCCAATTCTTCCAAATCCATTAATTGCTACTCTAATAGCCATAAAATCATTCCTTTCTCTATCTCGAATAGCCACTAACAGAAGTTCTAACTATTCTTTCTTTTCTAGTATTAAGTTCATTTTTAAAATTATTCTTTAAAGTTTCATCCGGACATTCTAAAGATACAAAAGTAGATTGTGTATCAATAAATCCTTTAGCAATTCCCACCAAATCTTCATATATAAAACTATTATTTACATCACTCAAAAGTTCATCCATTCCTGACCAAGTAGCATCCATAGATTTATAACAAGTGTCAAAATCAAAAACTTCCGAACTACTTTGAACTACATATTTATCTTCTAAGCCTAAAGCCATTGCTAATTTTCTTTTTTCTTCATTAATTATCTCTACATTTTCTCCATTTTCAAAAGCTTTAACATATAAAAGTTGTGAATCTAACATCAAAAATCCTACTTTTCCTAAATCTTGTAGCAAGTTAGAATCAGATTTAACATTAAAAACCTTTCCCATTGTTTTATATAGCTTTTCATAATTATTTTGCATACCCACAAAAACAGCACTATTTTCTTTTATACTCATACACATTTCTCCTATCTATACTTATTTTAACAAACTAAATCTATTATTACAACATAATTACACTTATTTGACATATATAAACCTCGTTCTTAATCTTTAAAAACGAGGTTTTATAAATTATTATTTGTATTCTTCTTTTAAATTATTTACAATTTCTCTTACTACTTTTTCATCATTAAAAGGACTTCTAACTCCATTTATTTCTTGATATTCCTCAGCACCTCTTCCTAATATCAAGATAACATCTCCTTCTTGAGCATTAACTATACTATATTTAATTGCTTCTCTTCGATCGGGAATAATTATATAATTACCATTATTCTTCTTCATACCAACAAGTATATCATTTATAATATCATTATTATCTTCATATCTTGGATTATCAGCCGTTAAAATAGACAAATCAGCATATTTAGAAGCCACTTCCCCACAGTCATATCTTCTCTGTTTACTTCTGTTACCACCACAACCAAAGACTGCCACTATTCTCTTTGGATTAGTTTCTTTTATTGTCTTCAAAACATTCTCCATTGCCACTCCCTGATATGCTTCATCAATAAACAAATCAAACTTATCCGAAATATTAATTTGATTCATTCTTCCTTTAACATAGACATGACTTAAACCATTCTTAATATCATCTAAAGAAACTCCTAATAAATAACATATACTAATTGCACATAAAGCATTATAAGCATTAAAATATCCTAAAGAACTAATTTTAAACCTATCATTAATACTACCCTTAGTTGCTATTTCTATTCCTCTAAAACCAGGACTAACAATGTTTTTATAATCAACTAATCTTAAAGAAGCTTCTTCATTTGTTCCAAAGGTATAAATATCTCCTTTAAAATCTTTAACCATAGTCTTATATTCTTTATCATCACTATTAAATATACCAATTTTACACTGTTTAAATAGTTTACTCTTACAGTATACATATTCTTCATAAGATTCATGTTCATTCTTACCAACATGATCTAAAGACAAATTTGTAAATACACCATAATCAAACATAACTTCTGGAAATCTCTCTAACTTTAAAGCCTGACTAGTAACTTCCATTGCCAAATACTTAACACCATTATTAATCATTTCACGCATATATTTAAAAACATCATAAGCTTCTGGTGTAGTATTTACAGTATCATATCCCTTATCTTTATAAAAAACTCCAATAGTACCAATATAACCACACTCTAAAGAAGCTAAATTCAATATCTCTTTAACTATCCAACTAGTAGTAGTCTTTCCCTTAGTACCTGTAATAGCCACTGTAGTAAGTTCCTTATCAGGATATCCAAATAATGTTCTAGATATTTTAGATAATCCTATTCTTGTATTATCTAATTTAATAATCGTAACATCATCAGGAATATCTATCTTATCATTTTCTAAAATAATAACTTTACACCCTTTATCAAGAGCATCATTAATATAATCATGTCCATCTACTATAAATCCTGAAATAGCCACAAAAGCCTTGTCAGAACTAGCTTCCTTAGAATTATAACAAATATCCTTAACTTCCTTTTCAATATTCCCCTTAATAACCGTATATTGAACATCTTTAAGTAATTCTTTTAATAACATATTCCACCTCTATTAAAAAATATAATTTTTTTTATTAATTATTCAAATAATTTTCCGGATCAACCTTTATATTCTCATATTTTAACTCTTCTTTAAAAGTTTCTTTAAACACTACTAACTCTTTTTTTATAACATCTGGATAAACAACCTTTGTAAATCTAATTGCATCATATATATCTTTAAAAGCCACATACTTTCTATTATTATATACTGCATTACTAAACATCTGTCTTACTAAAACTAATGCTATATCAGGATATCTTGATCCCAATTCATATACCCTCTTATATTCTGATGTCATATTAACAACAAATCTCATGATTTGTTCTTTAACGTATGGAACATAAGGCATTCTAACTCTAGTCTGATATTCAATTTTAGGAAGTGTCTGTAACAATATTTGCACACACATATCTTCAGTCGGTTCTGAAACTTCAACTTTATCAAATCTTCTGTTAAAAGCCTTATCTCTAAGAATAAATTTTTCATATTCATAAGTAGTAGTAGCACCTATCATTTTTATAGTACCTCTAGATAATCCTTCTTTAAACATATTAGCCAAATCAAATGTTCCATTGCCTATTAAAGTATGTATTTCATCTATAAATAAAATAACCTTATCCTGTGTTTTTAATTCTTCCACTAACTTTAAAACTCTATTTTCTCCCTTATTATCATTACCAATAAGAGCCGTTGTATTAACTCTAAATATTCTATATCCTAAAAGAGCATTAGGAACTTGTTTCTGCTGGATTAAATAAGCCAATCCTTCTACAATAGCCGTCTTACCTATACCAGGCTTACCTACCAATATAGCAGACTTTTCTGGAGTAAGAAGTACCAAGATCAATTCTTTAATCTCTTTATCCCTTGCTATCGCTGGATTAGTAATATATTTGACACTAGTAAGTTCATCAGCATACCTATTCAAAATAGTATCATCAGTCACAAAATCACCTTCCTATTTATTAACCGCAATCACAAGCATAATCCACATAACCCCCGTTAACATAACAGTACTAAGAATTAAAGCATCTGCAAAGCCTCCAGAAGTTCTTTTACGATAATCATAATAAACTTGATAATCTCTTTTATCTCTAGTAGGCATTTCTTTTTCTTGCATTTTTACTGGCATCTTCATATCTTACCTCCTACAACAATTCTTCTATTTTCATTTTAATATCATCACTAACATTAGTCAATAACTTTCTAATCTCTTTACTTCTACTGTACAAACTCAATTTTTCTTCATAGTATTGTAACTTTTCTTCCATACTCTTAATTGCTTTATGTATAGCATTCCTACTAACATTTACATTCTCACTAATTTCTTGTAAAGATAAATTATTAAAGTAATAATCCTCAAAATATTCTTGTTGTTTCTCATTGAATAACTCTCGATAATAATCATATAAAATAATAATATAATCTCTATATTCCATCTAAACAGTCCTCATACACAAATAGATAATAGAAATAATTAATAAAACTATCCCTACTCCAAATAATCCATACACCAAATATTTCTTATCTTTATCATCTCTAAAATAATAACCAATTGCAAAAGATTCTAAACATCCCATAATCAACATTGCTGGTACAAATATATAATCTAAAATAGACATAACAATAAGTCCTATTAATATAATCCCTATAACTATTACAAAAATCTTTTCTAACTTCTTATTAGTTTTAATCTCATCCCTACTAACCTTAACCTCTATCTTCTTAGCCATTTCTTCCTCCTATAAATCCTTAAACAATCCATATATATATTTTTCTATATCAAAAGCTTCTAAATCATCTTTACCTTCTCCTAATCCAACAAACTTAACAGGTATATTAACTTCTTCCTTAACTGCCAATACTATTCCTCCTTTAGCAGTACCATCTAATTTAGTAAGAACAATACCTGTAATATCAGTTATCTCTTTAAAAGCCTTAGCTTGACTAATACCATTTTGACCAGTAGTAGCATCAACCACTAATAATGTTTCTTGTGGAGCATCTTCTATTTTTCTCTTAATTATCTTATTTATCTTTTCTAATTCCTTCATTAAATTAGTCTTATTTTGTAATCTTCCCGCCGTATCGATAAATACCACATCATAATTATCCCTAATAGCTTCATCCAATCCATCAAAGACAACACTAGAAGGATCTTTACTATTACTAGTAACAACTCTAACATCACTAGTAATACCCCATTCTTCTATTTGTTCTATCGCTCCCGCTCTAAAAGTATCTCCCGCTACTAACATAACCTTCTTCCCCTGATTTTTTAACTTATAAGCCAATTTCCCAATCGTAGTAGTCTTACCTACTCCATTAACTCCAACTACCAATATAACTGTAGGCCCCTTATCACTATAATGAATTTTACTATCAATAATGTTATTACCAACATACATAATAAATAACTCATCAACAATAACTTCCTTTAAAAAACTAGTATCTGCAATCTTTTCTTTCTTTACTCTTTCCCTTAATTTATCTACAAAAGTCATAACTGTATTAACCCCAATATCAGCCATAATCAAAATATTTTCTAATTCCTCAAAATAATCATCATCTATATTTTTATACTTTGTAGATAAATTACTTAATCTAGAAATAAATTCTTTTCTAGTTTTCTTTAACCCTTCATCATATTTTTCTATTTCTTTCTTTTCTTCTTCGCTATCTTTCTTAAACATATTTTTAAATTTATCAAATAATCCCATATTCAACCTCCTAAGATACTATTATTATATCATCTTTATCCATAAGAAAAAATATCTCTTCGTTATTTATTAATTTTTAACTAACTTAACTATATCACATAAAAAATCTATCGTCAATATTTTAGCAAACATTTGTTTATTATTTTACATTAAAAAAGTCTAAGTATAATAAACTACTTAAACTTATTTTTCAACAGAAGAAGAAATTCTTGAATTAAAAGGAACTCTCTTTCTTACCATACCACCTTTTAATTCCTGTCTTTCATCTCTATCAACAACGTAATGTGCAATAACCATTGCCCAATCAATACAGTTACTCTTTTTGTTCAACTTGTCATCAAACATACCACTAAGTTCTTCACTAACATTATTCATATCACTAGTACTCAAAACTTTATCCATAGATTCAGTCATAAGTGGTAACCTATAACGATCAGCTAAAATACTTTTTGTATATTCATCATCAGCATATTTTTCAGTATGTTTTACTGCCTCCATAACTACTGATTTAAACCAATACGTTGGATCACAAGCAGGTAATTTCATTTCTCCAAAAAGAACTGAATCGATCCTAACAGAATATGGATTAAATACCTTTTTTTCCTCTTCGCTAAGTCTTTTTAATCTTACCATTTTCTTTCTTCCTTTCTAAATATCTATCTTTTTTATTAGACAATAAAAAAGTACAGATCCACAGTGACTCCGTACTTCTAAAAGTTCTCGTGTAGGTTTAATACCCGGGATAGCTCACATAAAATGCTTATATCCCCTCACCGACATCAATAATAGCATATAAAATCTATTTTGTCAAATTATTAACTTTATGTTAATTGACAATTCTTAAAAATTCATATAAAATAAATGTAGAAAAATAGATAATAAATAGTAGAAAGTAGGATTTATATGAATAATTATGGATATCCCAATAATCAAATACCACCATACAATACCCCTCAGCCAGAACAAACTCTTCCATCTACTCCCAATATTCCTCTACCCCAAGAAATAACTAATGATCAAGGAGAAAAATTTATAAGAACTAGTAAGGATACTGTTATAAAAGATAATGGTTCCCTATCATCTTTATCAACTAAAGAATTATTATTACAAAAATATAACGAAGTAATGCAAGATCCCCAATTAAGAGATCAATTTAACACTCTTGATCCTGATTCTCAAACCGAATATTTAATCAACTCTGTTGTAACAAGCTATAGTAAAATCCACCATCTAGAACAAAGTAGTAACACTCCTGAATCAACTAATCTTAAAGAAAGTGCAACTGCTAATGTTGCTTATCAAAATACTGACGATATGTTAATAAATAAAGAATTAGGAATAGCTAGCAACAAATATGATCAAACAAAATATACAACCATAACTAAAGAAACAGACGATAGCATCAAGATAAATAATAATTATAATTCTAATTACGATCAATTATCTAAAGATACTAATTATCAACAAAGTGATATGCAACCTACCTATTACCAACCTGGAACCATCTCTCAAGATAATAATTACATAATTGCCCAACAATCTCAACAACCTCAACAATCCCCAAATCTTCCTTATCAAGAATATCAACCTCAAAATCATTTTTACCAAGACCAACAACAACCTCAACAACCCCAACAATCCCCAAATCTCCCTTATCAAGAATATCAACCCCAAGATCATTTTTACATCGCCAACAATGAAAGTCCCTATACTCAAAGAGATTACCAACAAGAAGAACAACTAAGTAAAACTCAAGAACACACAAGAACTAGAAAATTAGCTCTCCAAAAAAATTTTGGAAGACCAGGAAGTTTCGGTTACATAAGTATCTGTGCCATAACTATAATTACCTCTGCTTTCATAATTGGTCTTAGTATCGGTACTATATTTTTCTATCTTCATAAATAAAGAAGCTTAACAATCACTAAGCTTCTTTTTCTAATATTTCTTTCAAAAACATTCCTGTATAACTTTCTTTAACCTTACTAACTTCTTCCGGAGTACCAGTAGCAACTACTTCTCCACCTAAATTACCACCTTCTGGTCCTAAATCTATAATATAATCTGCTACTTTAATAAAATCTAGATTATGTTCTATTACCAAGACCGTATCTCCATTATCAACAATTCTTTCTAAAATCATTAATAATTTCTTTATATCATCAGTATGTAATCCTGTTGTTGGTTCATCTAATATAAATAATGTCTTTCCTGTCGCTACTTTCTGTAATTCTTTTGCTAATTTTACTCTTGCTGCTTCTCCTCCTGATAAAGTAGGAGCACTTTGTCCTAATTTGACATACCCTAATCCTACATCATGTAAAACTTCCAACTTTTTATACACTTTTTTATGATTTTCAAAAAACTTCATAGCTTCATCTACTCGCATATTAAGAACATCATTTATATTTTTACCCTTATATTTTACACTTAAAGTCTCTCTATTATATCTTGTTCCATTACAAACTTCACAAGGTACATATACATCTGGTAAAAAGTGCATTTCAATTTTCTTTACACCATCACCCCAACAAGCTTCACATCTACCACCTTTTACATTAAAACTAAATCTACCTTTATCATATCCTCTAATCTTAGCATCATTAGTCATTGCAAAAATATCTCTAATATCATCAAATACTCCCACATAAGTTGCTGGATTACTTCTAGGAGTTCTCCCTATAGGAGCCTGGGTAATCTGCACTACTTTATCAATATTCTCTAATCCCTTAATACTCTTATACTTACCAGGTCTATTCTTACTATTATAAACACTATTAGCTAGTACTTTATACAATATCTCATTAACTAATGTACTCTTACCAGATCCACTAACACCTGTTACTAAACATAAAGTCCCCAATGGAATTTTTACATTAATATTCTTAAGATTATTCTCTTTCGCACCCTTTATCTCTAAATACTTACCATTGCCTTTTCTCCTCTTACTAGGTATTTCAATTCTTTTACGTCCCGCTAAATAATCTCCCGTTAAACTATTAGGATTATTAATAACTTCCATAGGTGTTCCACACGCTACTACTTCTCCACCTGCATCTCCTGCTCCTGGCCCTATATCTACCAAATAATCAGCGGCCAGCATCGTATCAGTATCATGTTCTACAACAATAA
Organism: uncultured Bacilli bacterium; assembly: GCA_934149105.1. Classification (GTDB taxonomy): domain Bacteria; phylum Bacillota_I; class Bacilli_A; order RF39; family UBA660; genus RUG11215. The sequence continues at coordinate 186,879 of CAKPDP010000001.1, read as the reverse complement.
GAGAATTACCCAAATCACGCATATTCAATAGAGAATTTATAAGTTTTCTATTATCTCTCTGATGAAGCCCTATACTAGGTTCATCCAAAACATATAATACTCCCGTAAGTCTAGATCCTATCTGCGTAGCTAATCTAATTCTTTGACTTTCTCCTCCTGATAAAGTCCCAGCACTCCTGCTTAAAGTTAAATAATCTAATCCCACATTAATCAAAAAATCCAATCTCGAATTAATTTCCCTAACAATAACATCTGCTATCTCTCTCTGCTCTTTATTTAACTTAAGCCCCTTCATAAACTCTCTTAATTCTCTTATCGATAAATTAGTAACCTCAAAAATATTCTTCTTATTAATTAAAACTGCTAAAACACTCTCTTTAAGTCTCGCTCCATGACAAGTAGGACATTCCATTTCTACCATAAAATTCTCGATCCATTCCCTAATCCAAGCACTCTTAGTCTCTATATATCTTCTCTCTAAATTAGTAACAATTCCCTCAAAATACCCAGTTGTACTTCTAGTGTTACCATTCTTAGCCACATAATTAAAATTCAACATATCGGGACTTCCATATAATATAATATCTAACTCCCTCTTCGATAAATCTTTTATCTTTTTATCTAGATCTATATTATAATACTCACTAACAGCATATATCTCTGTATTCATAATATTATTACCATCAGTTAAATCTACCGTCACAATAGCCCCTTCTCTAATCGATTTATTCTTATCAGGAATAATCAAATCCGGATCTAACTTATACTTTATTCCTAGTCCCTTACAATCAGAACATGATCCATAAGGAGCATTAAAACTAAATATTCTAGGTTCCAATTCTTCTAGAGAGTAATCACACATCGGACAAGCAAAATTCTCACTAAGAAGCATCTCTTCTTCCCCAACAATATCTATAATAACTTTCCCCTTAGAAAGCTTACAAGCACTCTCTATACTATCAGTAAGTCTACTCCTAATATCATCTTTAATAACCAGTCTATCTACAACTACATCAATATTATGCTTCTTATTCTTTACAAGTTCAATATCTTCACCTAAATTAACTATCTCTCCATCGATCTTACATCTAATATATCCATCTTTTAATAAATCACTAAGTAAATCTTTTTGTGTCCCCTTCTCTCCCTTTACAACCGGAGCCATAACCATTATTTTTGTTCCAGTTTCTAATCCTAAAACTTTATCAACCATCTCTTCAATACTTTGACTAGCAATAGGAACATGATGATAAGGACAATAAGGAACTCCTACTCTTGCAAACAATAATCTTAAATAATCATATATTTCTGTAACTGTTCCCACCGTACTACGAGGATTCTTATTAGTAGTCTTCTGATCAATACTAATACTAGGACTAAGTCCTTCTATACTATCAACATTAGGTTTCTCTGTTCCCCCTAAAAACTGTCTAGCATAACTACTAAGACTCTCTACATATCTTCTTTGCCCTTCAGCATATATTGTATCAAAAGCCAAACTACTCTTTCCTGATCCACTAACTCCCGTCATTACTACTAACTTATTCTTAGGAATCTCTATATCAATATTCTTTAAATTATTCTCTCTAGCACCCTTAACAACTATCTTATCCATAATATCACCAACTTTTCAAACATATATTATATCTGGTTTTCTAAATAAATCAATAACCAAATACTACCACCAGTATATCACAAACAAATGTTTCTGTAAACACTCAAAAAAATAAAAATATCTTTTATTAATATTTTTATCTTTTGATTATTATTTATACTAAGTTTAATCTCTTTCTCTTAACCAATTATTATATTCTAACAATATCAATTCCTTTACTTCTAATGGTGTCTTATCCGTAGAATCTATAACAAAATCATAATTATCCATATCATCTTTTCTAACATTATATAAATTAAAATATCTCTCATTCTCTAAATTAAATCTCTTAATAATATCCTGTTTATGTTCCTCTATCGTATTAAAATTCTCCGTATCTTTTCTTTTCTCATCATTAAAAGCTCTTCTAGCAGCCTCATCAGTATCTACCTTAATATATACTTTAAAAGATTCTGGAACTGCATACCATCCTAATCTAGCATCTACTATCAAATTATCATGCTTTCTAGCATACTCAGAAGCACTAAACTCGATCTCTCTATCTATCTCAGGATGTTCTGTAACATATTCATTAAATTCCGTAACCCCCATATTCTTCTCTTTAGCTAATTTCCTAAAATATTCTCCATTACGATATATCTCATATCCCAAATCATCACCCAATAACTTAGTAACTGTCCCTTTACCTGATGCCAAATCACCCGCTACTGTTATAATATGTTTTTTCATCTTTTTACCAACTTTCCTTAATCTTACTTATCTTCATTCTAATTCTCTGAATTGTATTCCCAATTGCCTTACTATCTTTATTTAACATAATTGCTATATCTTTATTATTATAACCTTGAATTCTATATTCAAAGACCTTATATTCATAATCAGTTAATATCTTCTTAGCACTCTTCCTGATCTCTTCCTTATTCTCCATCGAAACTATTCTCAAAAACGGATCACTACTATTATCTGGAATAAAATCTAAAATATTATTCTCATCTGCAAGTCCATCAAAACTAATAGCTTCATTAAGGATCTTATGTTTTCCCCTTGAAAACTTTAAAGCCGCACTCATTAATTGTCTATCTATACATACACAAACAAAAGTATAAAAAATAGCCTTATCATCTTGATTATAATCTCTAATAGCTTCCTCAAACCCTATCATAGCTTCTTGAATCATATCTGCTAACTCTACACCCTTATTACCAATATTCTTATATACTTCTTTAGCCTTCCCTATAATAAGAGGTCTATATTTATCATAAAGAATATTAATAGCATCTTCATTATGTTCATGAGCTAGTGTCACTAATTCATAATCATTATATTCCATTATCTTTTACTCACTATCTCTGATAAAATTATCCCTAAACTAACTGAAGCATTAAGACTATTAATCTTCCCTTTCATAGGAATACTAGCCATATAATCACAATTATCCGCTACTAATTTAGATATTCCCTTTCCTTCATTCCCAATAATTAAACATACTGGCATCTTATAATCAATGGTGGTATAATCTTCTCCCTCCATATCTGTTCCAATAATCCAATATCCCTTATCTTTTAATTTCTTAATCGTTTGAACTAAATTAACTACTCTAATAATAGGAATATATTCTATTGCACCAGCCGACGTCTTAACTACTGTAGCATTAATACTAGCACATCTATCATTAGGAATAATAATTCCCTCTACACCTAAAGCCTCACATGTTCTTATAATAGCCCCTATATTATGAGGATCTTCTAAATGATCTAACATAACCAAAGTAGGATATTCTTGAGAAATATTATCTATAACTTCTTCTAAAGCATAAGTCCTAATATCATCTATTTCTAAAACTATTCCTTGATGTAATCCATCTACTTTTCTATCTAACTCTCTTCCTGGAACAAAACTAGTCTTAATCTTTCTCTTCTTTAATTCTAAAAGAATATCATTATCTCTAAATCTCTCACTAACAAAAGCCTTTCTTATCTTATCGCCACTACTTAACTTCTCCCTAACTACATTCTTACCATATATATACATTATTCCACCTCTATAAATTTTAATATTTCTTCCAATCTCTTTCTATCACTAATATATAAATACCCTATCATAGCCTCAAATCCTGTTGACATCTTATATGTAATTATATCTGTATTCTTAGGATGATAATTTCTTTTATAATTTCTCCCTCTCTTAACAATATCTAACTCTAGATCATTAAGAATATCTCCTTCTATAAGCTTCTTCAAAAAATTAGCTTGACTCTTAGCCGACACATAATTAACTTCTTCTTTCTGTAAATCATCAGCATAGACAATTCCCTTCTTTATCAAGAATTCTCTAACATATAATTCATATACTGCATCTCCTAAATAAGCCATTGTAATAATATTCATTGTCTTAACATCCACAATACCACCACCAAGTACCTAAATTATACCAAACTCTAGATAAAAAAGAAACACTATTTTTGTAATAGTTCCCTCTCATAATCCTTAAGTAATCTACATTCTCCCCTCTCTAGATCCTTAGGTAAATCCAGCTCCCCCATCCTAACTCTTTCAAGTTCTAACACCTTAGTACCATAACATCCAAACATCCTCTTTATCTGATGATACCTTCCTTCTGTCAAAGTTACATAACAAGATCTATTATCTATCTTCTCAAGAAGAGCCATTTTACACTCCCCATCATTAAGCTTTACACCCTCTCTAAATCCCTTTACCATCTCTTCAGTAATATCTTTATCTATAACTACCCTATACATCTTCTTAATATGATTCCTAGGTGTCAACAAATAATGAGCAAACTCCCCATCATCAGTAATAATCATAAGTCCTGTCGTATCCTTATCTAATCTTCCTACTGGAAATAAATTCCTATGTAAATATTCATAAGGAACCAAATCTAAAACTGTCACATCTCTCCCGTCCTTAGTCGCCGATACATATCCTTGAGGCTTATTTAACACTAAATAAACACACTTATTGATCCCAATCTCTTCTCCATCAACTACTATCTTATCTTCCTCTCCTACCTTTAAATCACTCTTTAGAACAATCTCATCATTAACCATAATTCTTCTATCTTTAATTAATTTCTTAACATCATTTCTACTATATCCTAATTCTCTAGCTATAACCTTATCAAGCCTCTCCATAACATCACTTCCTAAACACTATCTTACCCTAAATATTAAAAGAAAACAACTCTAAAAGTCATTTTCTAAATCTCTTTAACATTATCTTTATAATATTCTTCTAATGTCAAATTATTCTTCATTAAATATTCTGCTATCTTTCCTACATATCTAATGTGCCAAGGCTCATAACTATAACCTGTAATCTCTTCTTTATCATAAGGATATCTCACAATAAACCCATATTTATAGCAGTTCTTGTGCACCCATTCACACTCTAATAATGATTCAATATCTCCTTCTATATAACATTTGTTATCTAAATACACACAAAAATCTATTGCTAGTCCTGTCTGATGTTCTGAAGTCCCAGGACTAGCTATTCTAATACTAGCATAACTATTCCCTTTCTCATAAACTAATTTATTATATAACTTCTCTTGATATTTATAATCTCTATATCCACTCATAATATCAATTCTATATCCTAAAAAATTAGCATCACTCTGCATCTTCTTAAAATTATCATAACACTCTTTATTTAAATATATATTATCTTTATACAAACTATCAGTAACTACTAAATCTCTTGGTACATAGTCATTATCTAACTTGTTAGTCTTATTAACTAACATAGTATAATTCATACCATCACCACTATATTATATGTAATTCTAAAGAAAAAAGACCAAAATCTGATCTTTCAAACTTCTACTTTCGATATACTCTTATGTTTTTTCATTAATTTCTTTACTCCCACTGGATGTGGAAATGCTACTGTCATAATAGATTTATCGACTGCTACGACAACTCCTATTCCATAATCTGTATGACTAACATGATCTCCTACCTTATAATCAATATCATCATTCCTAAACATATTATTTTTATTAATGAAGGTATTAACTTTCTTAACCAAATTAGTTGTCTTCTTCATAGTTTCTATATATTTATCATCAATCTCTTCAATAAATCTACTAGGAGGATTAACCTGAGTACTACCAAATAACATTCTTCTCTTAGCATTAAATAACCATAATTTTTTCTTAGCTCTCGTTATAGCCACATAACAAAGTCTTCTCTCTTCCTCTATAGCAGAACTAGTCCCTTCTTGAATGGCATTAAAATGTGGAAATATCCCCTCTTCCATTCCTATTACAAAGACATAATTAAACTCTAAGCCCTTAACAGCATGAACCGTCATTAAACTAACTTTATTCTTCCCATCTTCATGTTCTGAAACATCACTAACCAAAGATATTTCATTTAAGAAGTCATCAAGCGATATAACACCATATTCTTCTTCATAATTCTTAGTAATAGACTTAAACTCTTCCAAGTTTTCTAATCTTATTTCACTATCTAAACTCTTAGTATTAACTAATTCTGCCTTAATACCACTTTTCTCTAAAACTAAATCTACCATCTCTGTCAACGATAAATTCTCACATTTCTTAGCCATATCCAAAATTAAATTCTTAAATCCTAATTCTTTTCCCTCGTCAATAGCCTCAAATAAACTACAACCTCTTTCATTAGCCATCTCTGTAATATTTTCTATAGTCTTATCTCCAATCCCCCTCTTAGGAGTATTAATACATCTAAGTAAACTAACATCATCATTATGATTATTTATAAGTCTTAAATAACATAGTAAATCCTTAATCTCTTTACGATTATAGAAATAAAAACTACCTATAATCTTATAAGGAATATTAACTTTCAACATTGCTTCCTCAATAGTCCTCGATTGAGCATTAGTCCTATATAAAACTGCTATCTCTTCAGGATTTTCTCCCTCATCAATTAACTTTTTAATCTCCTTAACTACATAACTACTTTCTTCTTTTTCATTATCACAAACTATATACTGAATCTTATCTCCCTTTCCCTTATTAGAACGTAAATTCTTATCTTTTCTCTGTTTATTATGCCTAATAACACTATTCGCAGCCTCTAATATATTCTCAGTACTTCTATAATTATCTTCTAATAAAATAGTCTTACAATCCGCATAATCTTTCTCAAAATTCAATATATTCTTAAAATTAGCTCCTCTAAAAGCATATATAGCCTGATCGTTATCTCCTACTACAAATAAATTTCTATATTTCTTAGCTAACATCTTACTAAATACATATTGAGCCTCATTTGTATCCTGATACTCATCTATAAGTATATATTTAAACCTCTCTTGATAAGACTCTAAAACACTAGGATACTCTTTAAATAATTTAATAGGTAACATAAGTAAATCATCAAAATCAACTGAATTATTAATCTTTAACTTATCTGAATATTTTTCATAAATACTAACAATATTCTTATCATATTCTAACTTTTCAAATTCCCTCTTACTCATAAGTTCATTCTTAGCACTACTAATCTTATTTCTAATAACTTTAGCATTATAAAACTTCGGATTAAGATTCATATCCTTCATAATTTTTTTAACAACCGTTAATGTATCATCAGAATCTAATATTACAAAGTTCTTTTCATATCCTAATAATTCATAATTCTCTTTTAATATTCTAAGTCCTAAAGAATGAAAAGTAGAGATCTGAATATTATAAGCTTCTGTCCCTATTAAATTAATAACCCTATCTTTCATCTCTTTAGCTGCTTTATTAGTAAAGGTAATCGCCAATATATTCCCTGGAAATACTCCCTTTTCTATTAAATAAGCAATCCTATTAGTAAGAACCTTAGTCTTTCCACTACCAGCTCCCGCTAAAACTAACATCGGTCCATTTATATGTTCAACTGCTTCTCTTTGATTTCTATTTAATTCACTTAAATCCATGTTTTCACCTTCCATACTTTTATTATTTTAACACACTTTTAAATTCATCTTTCTAAAGTTAACTAACTAAAAATGAGAATAAAAAAATGGTAATTATCTTTCAAAATATTACCCATTTTTTAAATTATTTATAAAATTTTTGCATATTCTTAAATGTTAAAATAGATAATTGTTGTATCGTTTCATTAAAAATCTTAGTATTCCCAAAATCTAAAGGATCATTTAGATAATCTAAATCCTCATTAATTTCTTCTATTATTGCATAATAAGAAATTTTCTGACTTTCATTTATTAATACTGGTGGATAATTATTCTTTATAAGTTCATAATTCATAATTAATCTTGCACACCTACCATTAACATCATTAAAGGGATAAATATTAATAACAGCCATATGTAAATTAACTGCCTGTCAGCTTTTTCCAATCATTTTCATACTTACTTCTTAATTCTTCACTAAAATTACTAATAGTAACATTAATTTTTAGAGACTTTATTTTCATAATTACCACTAACATAATCAATAACTCTCATAATATCTTTATCACTTATATATGGTGTCTGTAATTTATATCTTATCTTTTGTTTCTTTGAAGTTGCAATAGCCTCCCCAGGTATCATCAAATTCTGCGATCCTCTTGTTCCTACTAAAGTAGCATCAGCTTTACTAACTAAATCAAATGTAATTTTATATTTAAGATTTTTAATAAATTCTTTAGAAAAATACTCTTCACTATAACTATTAGTAGCAATAACAATATGTATCTTTACTTTATCACAATCACTAGTAATTTCTTCTAATAATTCCATAGATCCTTGAACTTTCATTAAATCACAAGCTTCATCTATTACTATTATTAAACTATTAAAATTACTATTCTTATCTTTCTCTAATAACTTAATTCTCTTATAATATTCTCTTCTAACTTCTAACATCTTCATATAAGAAGTTTTACCTTCACTAACAACATTACTATGCATATATTCTAAATCATTATAATAACTAAGTTCTATTCTCTTGGGATCAATCATAATAAATTTAAGTTCCGTAGGACTATTCTTAAGAATTAGCGATATAATCATACTATCTAAAAATATTGACTTTCCACTTCCAGTCTCACCCGTAACAAATAAACATGAAATATCTTCTAACCCCATATAATGATATTTATTATCTTCACTAACTCCTAAAGGAACTACTAATTTATCTTCATTTTCTTCTTGTTCTAACATTTTCTTAAGACATACAAACTTACTATCACTATCTAAATCATATGTCCCTAACAACAATCCATTTGGTATCTTCATATCCTTCACCTATTATAATTCTATAACGATAGTTAATAAAAAGCAAGTATCAAGAAAAAGAAAAAGAGCTTTTTAAAGCTCCTTATAAAGTAACATCTATCTCTTTTTCTTTATATTCTCTACCACTAGGATATTTAACTTTAAGTTTTATCTTATCTCCACTCTTCTTTTCATATAAAACATTACTTAAATCACTAAATTGTTCTACATTTTCTCCTTCTATTGACGTAATTATATATCCTATTTCTAATCCTGCTTTTTCAGCCGCACTACCAGAAGTAATTCCTGTTATATAAAATCCTACTGGTAATTTATATCCTGATAAATTACTAGAATTAGTCATATAACCTTCAACCCCTAAAGTAGCTCCATTACTAACTTCTTCACCATTCATCAAACTAGTAATAATATCTTTTACATCTGATATTGGAATTGCAAACCCCATTCCTTCAACACTAGCATTAGTACTACTACCACTAGAAGAATATTTAGCAGAATTTATTCCTACTACTTCTCCCTTACTATTTATAAGGGCTCCGCCACTATTACCTCCGTTAATAGCCGCATCGATCTGAATCATCTTATTAGTATAATTATCAATTGTAACTTCTCTATTTAAAGCACTAACAACCCCTGTTGTAACAGATTGTCCATAACCTAAAGCATTTCCAATAGCAATAACTCCATTACCAACTTTTAATTTTGAACTATCTCCCATAGTAGCTATCTTAATACTATTTAAAGTATCCTTATCTATATCTGTAATCTTAACAGATATTACTGCTATATCCTTTCTCTCTGTCGTTCCTTTTATACTAGCATCAACACTCTTATCATTAATAAATGATACCGTAAGTTCACTAGCGCCATCGACAACATGATTATTAGTAAGAATTAATAATTCTGTATCTGTTTTTCCTATAATTATTCCTGATCCAGCTCCCTCATTATATTGACTTTGTCCATAACTAGGTCCAAACAATCCTGAAGAAACCAAAGTCTTACTAGTAATAGATACAATTGAAGGCATAACATTAGATACTACACTAGAAACATCAGTAATATAAATACCATCTTCAACATCATCACCAGTTGTCGTATACTGTAACTCTATCTTTTGCTTATCTGAATTATCTTTCAATTCATATATATCTTTAATAGCCTTAACTCCAAAATATCCTCCAATACAAACTAAAATAAATATAAGAATTATTACTATTATCAATACATATTTTTTATCTTTTGACATTCCCTTCTTAGTATTACCATTAGGAATATAATCATAAGTATAAGTTCTACCATTATCCTTAAAAGTCTCTATTGGTGTCTCTTTATCCTTTATTTCTTTACTTTCCTTTTTATTCTTTTTTACAATTTCTTCTAAAGAAGATACATCTTCTTTATCTTTAGACACATCTTTCTCTATATTATTGTCATCTTTCTCTTTACTCATAAATTCACCTCTTAAATTTAATACATACCTATAATAATTCAAATATTTGTTATTTTTATGTTCCAATTATGGGAAATTGTAAAAAGGAATAAATAGTCCTTCTCCTAAAGAAGCACTATTTATTTAAAACAACCATTCCTAAACAGCCGTATATCCACCATCAATAGGAAGAATAGCTCCTGTTACATAACTAGCTTCATCACTTGCTAAGAATATAGCTCCAGCATTAAGCTCTCCTTCATGACCATATCTTCCTAAAGGTACTGTTGCCTTCATATATTGGGTAAAACTATCCGTAATCAAAGTTTCATGCGTAAGCTCTGTATCAAAATATCCCGGACAAATAGCATTACAAGTAATATTATATTTAGCAAGCTCTGCCGCTACGGCTCTTGTAAAGTTAATAACACCACCCTTACTAGAATGATAAGCTACTGTTCCCATAGCCATGTTACCAACCATACCATACATAGAAGCAATATTTATAATTCTTCCATAATTATTCTTCTTCATTATCTTAGCAAAAGCCCTAGTAACATTAAATACTGAAGTCATATCTGTCTTAATAGTAAAATCCCATTCCTCATCAGTCATATCTAATACTCCATTATTCTTAGCACTACCAGCACAATTAACTAAAACATCTACTCTACCATATTTTTCTAATACTTTCTCAGCGCATTCATTAACAGAATTAACATCTGTAACATCACAATAAATAGGATAACAATCTACTCCTAAAGCTCTAACTTCCTCTGCTACCTTTTCTAACTTTTCTAACCTTCTAGCCGTTATAACAACGGTTGCTCCTTGTCCTGCAAATCCTTTTGCCATTTGAGCTCCTAAACCTGATGAAGCCCCAGATACTACTACAATTCTTTTACTTAAATCAAACATCTTATCCTCCCATTAAACATTAGTAAAGGATAGAAATAACTATCCTTTACCCATTTATCACAATTTACATTATTTAGTAATATTCTTAAGTATAACAGTCTTCGTTCTAGACATTTCCTTTAAAGTAGTCATTATACCTTCATTACCGATACCAGAATACTTCCAACCTCCAAATGGTTGTTCAAAACTTCTAAAGAAACTAGCTCCATTAATTACAAAGCCACCACATTCCATCTTTTCACTTACTTTTATAGCCTTGCTAATGTCTTTTGTAATTATCGAACCAGAAAGTCCATATTTTGATTGATTAGCTATCTCAATAGCTTCTTCTAATGTATCAAATCCTATAACTGAGATAACTGGTCCAAATATTTCCATATCCTTACTAACAGCCATATCTTTAGTTACATTATCCAAAATAGTAGGTTCATAAAAAGCTCCATTTCTCTTACCACCAATAACAATCTTAGCACCTGCATCAACTGTCTCATTAACTTGTCTTTCTACTTCAATGGCAGCATTTTCACTAACTAAACAACCAATATCAGTTGCAGGATCACTAGGCATACCTACTTTTAAAGACTTAATTTTCTCTACCATTTTCTTAATGTATTCATCTTTTACAGAATTTTGTATTAAAAATCTCTTACTAGCACAACATACTTGACCAGTATTGTAAAGTCTTCCCCAAACAGTCTCATTAACAGCCAAATCTAAATCTCCATCTTCACATAGAATAAAGGCATCATTACCACCTAACTCTAATGAACTATGAGCACAATGATCTGCACAATTCTTTAAAGCATCGATACCAGCTTCCGTACTACCAGTTAAACTAATCATACTAACTTTAGGATTACTAGTTAAAGCACTTCCTACTATTGATCCTGATCCATGAACAACAGAAATTACTCCCATAGGAACACCTGCTTTAACTAAAAGCTCAACATATTTAGTAAGTGTCAAAGGATTAACACTAGCAGGTTTTAATACTACCGCATTTCCCATTAATAATGCCGGTGGTACTTTATTAATAAAGATATCACTAGGAAAATTAAATGGAATAATTGCTCCAACTACCCCTAAAGGTTGTTGAATTGTATATTGAATAGTATCCTCTTGACCAGCTTCTGTACCTCTATATATCAAATTACCATATTCATGTTTAACTTTTTCTACATAAGCTGGAACTCCAATTTGAATATTATTTATTTCATTATAAGCTTCTCTAATAGGCTTACCTGTTTCATCAGATAACGTCTTTGCGAGTTCATCTTTATTCTTTTCTACTAACTCAGCAAACTTAGACAATATCTTACATCTACTAACAACAGATTCTAAAGCCCATTCTTTTTGTGCTTCATAAGCATAATCAACAGCTTCATCTACTTCTTCTTTAGATAAACTTGGTACTGTATCAACTAACTCATTAGTAGCAGGATTAATAACTTCAATAATCTTACCAGAAGCTGCGTCCTTCCACTTCTTACCAATTAAACTTTTCATTCTTTCATCTTCCCTCTTTTCTTTTATTTACCAAATCCAGTATAAGATAACGATAATCCCCCAACTGTATTAGCTGAATGGTCTCCATTACCATATTCACCAAATGTAAATACCATCAAAAACTCTTTATCTCCTGTTATAGCCTTAACAGCTGGATAAATTTCTTGTTCCTTACCCGCTATTGAAAGTCCTAAACGTCTTCCACCACAATGTACCAAGAAATAACTTTGAACTTCTTCATCCATAAGAGCATTTAATTTCTTAATAGCATTAGGATTAGCTTGTACCATTTCTTCAGGTTCCAAATGCATTTGAATAATAGCAGTATTTGTAACTAAATCTGCCCCAATATTCATAGATAAATCATCATTAGCAAACATTGGATGACGAATAGCCACTACTCCACCAATAGGATCTTTAACTGCAAGAGGATTAAATATTGTTTCTACTAATAAGTTACCTCCCATAACTTTATTAATATCTTTACCAGTCCATTCACAATATTTCTTAAGAGCAGGTTGTCTATCAATTTCTACCAATGTTCTATTATTAACAACTTTTGTTATAACTCCTGCATTAGTAGTTTCTTTATATTCTCCAGTATATAAATTCTTCATCTCTGAATCTGTATAGAATATTGCAATAGCACATCCATCACTAAAGATCTTATCGTTACAAAGAATACTCCACTTACCCTCAACAGTATTATCAGCAGCACTACCACCAAAAACTGGAATATTACCAATAACATCTTGAACACCTTTCATGTATTCTTCTTCTTCCTTAGGACTTGCTGTCATAAAGAAATAATCTGGTTCTACATCTGGTCCCTTAACTTGACTAATAGCTTCTTTAGCAAGTCTTCTACCAATCTCACGAGCCGTCTCATTAGAAGTCTTTTCACTACCCGCTACTACTACTTCTACATCTCCACCCAAACACATCATACCAGCATATCCTGTTTCAGCATTTAAATACCCATCTTGAGTACAAATTGCCGCACTACTAGTACATCCGAGTACTGGAACACCACTAAAGCTTCTAACACCATCAATTATTTTAGCTTGATCCATAACACATGAAGTAAATAATAATCCTACTTTAGCTTCACCCAAATTAGCCATCTGTGCTGTTTCAAATCCTGCTTGAAAACTATCAACATTTTGACTATAACCAACTTTAGTTTTTAACACTTTATCTCCTCCTTTAATCCAATAGATTAAAAATATAGTTAGTTTGGTAGACATCTCTCTACCTTAATTAAATTATAAAATAATCTATTTTCCTAGTCAATAAAATTAAAAGTACTTAACAAAATTTTACATTTCTAAAAGGCATAGTCCGTAACACAAAGCTTTTTAAAACATATAATAAATTGATTTAAAGGAGGAATAATGAAAAAAATAATATTAAGTATTTTTTTAATAGTTATAGTCTTATCTATAATTATCTGTTTTAAACTAAAACAACCAGACAATTCTCAAAATTTAACTAAAGTAAAAGTAGCCGAAGTAACTCATAGTATCTTTTATGCTCCCCAATATATAGCCATAAAAGAAGGCTTCTTCGAAGAAGAAGGCCTAGACATAGAACTATCTCTAGCTAGTGGCGCCGATGCCGTAACATCAGCTGTTCTATCAGGTGATGTTGATATAGGTCTTTGTGGAACAGAAGCTACTATTTATGTTTATAATGCCAAAGAAAAAGACTATTTAATGACCTTTGCTGGTCTTACCAAAAGAGATGGATCATTCCTAGTATCTAGAGTTCCTTACCAAAACTTTACTCTTGATGACTTAAAAGGTAAATATGTTATTGGTGGTCGTAAAGGTGGTATGCCAGAAATGACCTTTGAATGGGCTTTAAGAGAACACGGAATTAATCCTAATACCGACTTAACAATAGATACATCTATAGCCTTCTCAGCCATGGAAGGAGCCTTCATTGGAGGAACAGGAGACTTTGTAACTCTCTTTGAGCCTAATGCTTCCAATATTGAAAAAGAAGGTTTAGGTTACATCGTAGCCTACATAGGAGAACTAGGTAAAGAAGTTCCTTACACATCTTATAGTGCTAGAAAAAGTTATATTCAAAACAATACTAAAACTATCAAAGCCTTCTCTAATGCCATCGACAAAGCTCTAAAATATGTTGAAAATACTGATCTAACTATTCTTGCAAAAGATCTAGAAGAATTTTTCCCAGATACTAGTCTCAAAGAATTAGAAAAAACCATCGATAAATATCGTCAAAGTGATGCTTGGCGTAAAAATATAACTATCACTGAAAAAGAATTTGAACATATAGAAGAAATCGTAATCGCCGCTGGTGAACTAGAAAAAACTGTTCCTTATCAAGATCTAATTTATACCAATTTTTTCCAAGACTATGAATAAAATTCTAAGTATTCAAAATTTAAGCAAAAAATATTATAGTAATCGCAGTGAAATACTTGCTATCAAAGATATATCTTTAGATATTCAAGAAAATGATTTTATCGCTATCGTTGGTCCTTCTGGTTGTGGCAAATCAACCCTATTATCTATTTTAAGTACTATAGATAATCCCACAACCGGTACCATCTCTTATCCTAAAGGTCCCAAAGAAATAGGCTACATGTTTCAACAGGATTGTCTCTTTCCTTGGCTAACCATTCTCGATAACTGTTTAATAGGACTAAAAATCAAGAAAAAACTAACTCCTAAATCCCAAGAAAATGTCATAAGACTATTAAAAAATTATGGATTAGAAAAATTCTTACATAAATATCCAAATTCTCTATCTGGTGGTATGAAACAACGAGTTGGATGAATATAGTATAGACACAAATAATAATTATTAGTATTGCTTATAGCCCATAAAATAAGAAAAAATCAATATTCAACATTTTTGATTTTTCTAAAAAATAGAAATTTTAATAAGTATAAACAAAGAAATTAACAGTCGTTTAAATGTATATAATTATTGTTATCAATTAATGAATAAATAAACTAAAAACCATAGTAATCTCTGTTGACTATTATGGCTATTTTTTTTAGAAATTTTTCAAACATTTTTGTCCCTGAAAATTATAATTTATAAGGCTAGTTTAACTTCAAATTATATTTTTAGTTTCTCACACTATTTTAATCTTTAAATAAATTTACTAATAATGGCTTAATTAATTCATAAATAAATATTGCTATGAAATTTATTAAGAATACTACTAGTATTAAACTAAACTTTATTGATGTTACACTTATTAATTTTCCAACTGGTGTAACAAACACTATGAGTTCAATTAAAAGTATCAACAGCAATCCATAATTCATTGCCTTATTAGAAAATAATCCTTGTTTAATAATTGATTCTTTTAAGTTTCTACAAGATAATGAATAAACAATTTCTTGTACAACAATTGAAAGAAGTGCTAAAGACATAGCTGTTTTTTGTCCATACATCTTTAAACTAATAAAATAAGTAAACACTACAAATATAGTTTCGATTATAGCTGAAAATACAATATTAGCTTTAATAAAGGGTGTAAATAATGGTTTATTGATTCCTCTCGGTTTTTTATTCATTATATCATCTTCACACTTTTCAAAGGACAAACATATACTGGGAATAGAATCTGTTACCAAATCAATAAATAAAATATAAATTGGTAATAAAATTGTTGTTTTAGTAAACAATCCTATAATAATAGTAAATATTTCAGCAAAATTACTTGATAATGAAAATACTATATTATTTCTTATATTATTGTATATTCTTCTTCCTTCTTTAACAGCTACAACTATTGTTGAAAAAGAATCATCCATTAATACTATGTCAGAAGCTGATTTTGTAACATCAGTACCAGTAATTCCCATTCCTACACCAACATGAGCATCTTTAATTGCAGGAGCATCATTTACTCCATCACCTGTCATTGCTACTATTTTCCCACAATTTTGAAGTGCAAAAACAATTCTTTCTTTATGAGACGGATTTACTCTTGCATAAACAGAATATTTTTTAACTATATCTTCTAGTTCTTTATCATTATATTTATCAAGCTCACTTCCAAGTATTGCTTCATTATCTCCACTTATAATTCCAACATCCTTAGCAATAGCAATTGCTGTATCTATAGAGTCTCCAGTAATCATAATAGGTCTAATTCCTGCATTTTTACATAAAATAACACTTTCTTTAACACTTTCTCTTGGAGGATCTATCATACCTAAAATTCCAACAAAAGATAAATTATTTTCCTCATTTTCTAATTCTTTAATATCTTTTGGTACATAATCTAATTTTTTATAAGCAAATCCTAAAGTTCTTAAAGCATTTTTAGAAAGATTCTTAACTTTATCTAAAATCTCCTCTTTTTGAGACTTAGATAGATTTACTTTTTCGATTAAAGAATCCATACTACCCTTACATAAAATATATACATCATTATCAATTTTATTTAAAGTAGTAAACATCTTTCTATCACTATCGAATGGTATATCTAATAATCTTTTACATTTTTTTCTTAATTCAAGTGGATCAATCTTTTTATTATATAGATAATCATATAAACAAGTTTCTGTAGGATCACCTACATATTTATCTTCATAAATAAGGCCATCATTACAAAGAGCACATATATAGTTAAGCATATTCTCATCTATTACATATTCTTCTTTAACAGTCATTTTATTTTGCGTTATAGTACCTGTCTTATCAGAGCAAATAATATCTATTGCTCCTAATGTCTCTACAGCCTGCATTTGTTTTACTATTGTTTTCTTTTTAGCTAAATTAGATATTCCAACAGATAAAGTTATTGTAATTACAGTTGGTAGTCCTTCAGGAATAGCGGCCACTGCGAGTGATGAGCATAGCATTATAATTTCAAGTATCGTGTATTTATTAATTAAAGCTAAAATAAATATAAAAATTAAAATAATAAATACTATAAATGTAATTTTTTTAGAAAGTTCTTTTATTTTTAATTGTAAAGGTGTTTCTATGCTATCAATTTCATTTAGTGATAATGCAATCTTACCTATCTCAGTATTTTTTCCTGTACTTACAACTATACCAGTACTTTTTCCATTAGTAATGCTTGTTCCTAAAAACAACATATTTTTTTGTTCTTGAATAATTAAATTTTCTTTTAAAATATCAGCACTTTTTTGAACTGGAATACTTTCTCCTGTTAAAGCAGATTCATCAACTTTTAAGTTTTCACAGGAAAGTATTCTAATATCAGCAGGAACTGTTTCTCCAGACTCTAAATAGATTATATCTCCTGGAACTAATTCTTTAGTATTTATTATTAATATTTTACTATTCCTTTTTACTTTACAAGTACTAGTTTCATATTTTTTTAAATCTTTTAATACTAAAGCAGCTTTTTCTTCTTGTATAAATCCAACAATAGCATTTATAAAAACTACAAAAAGAATAACAACAGTATCAGTATACTCATGTGAATAAAAATATCCATAAAAATACAAAAGTACTGCCACTATTAATAATATAATAATCATAGTATCATTAAATTGTTTTAAAAATCTTAAAATCAATGGCGTTTTATTTTTATTTAAAATAATATTTGGCCCATAATCATTTAATCTCTTCTTTGCTTTTCTACTATCTAATCCATCAATATTACTTTCCAAAATTCTAAATATATCTTCTTTATTTTTAGAATACACTTTTTCTCATCTCCATCTTATCATTTCCCGAACAATTTAATATTTTCTATCCAAACAATAGTCCAATAGACAAAAGTTTTACAACATAAATCCATATCTATAAAGGTTTAAAAAAGTTATCAGCTAACCATATAATAAGTTTTTTTATTTATTAAGAGTTAGAAATTAACCATAAGAAATATCGCTTTTAGCTACCTCTATTACAGGGCGAACACCAACTAAAACATCAGTTCTTTGTACTTCTATACTATGAACACGTCTTGCCGTAGCATAAATTATCCAACTATGATTTGACATAGTATTTCTAGGAGTTTCCAACCAATATCCATCAAATTTAGAATTATCTTTTTTTGAAAAATTAGTATTTTCAGCAAGATAAAGATGAGCATCTAATTCTCCATTTTTCCAAGTTGGAATATAAAAATTAACAATTTTTTTAACTTCTGCTAATGTTAAAAATCGTGCTGCATATTTAGAATAACTAAATACTTCAGGAAAAGTATGACCATCTTTTGTACTGGTAGTATTATATTCATTAACTATCTTTCTTTCTGTATTTGATAGACTTACATTACTCCACTGACTAATAGTAGGAAGTTGTTCTATAGCAGTTCTAGGTCCATGCCAATTTTCTTTAGAAACATCATATGGATAATATTTTTCATTATTAGGCTTTCCACCACTAACATTATTATAATAAATTAAAACAGCTATATTACTATTATTATCCATATCAGTAACATAATAAAATCTTTCTGTTTCTGAATCATATACTCCATCACCATTGACATCACAGTCAAATGCATCACCAGATGAAAGTGTATTAGGTGTTCCCAATGAACCATATGTAATAGTTGTTGTACCTTTATTTCCATTCACTTTGTAACCCATTCCCGAGCAATATCCACCCAAACATTCCTCTGTATGAAGTAGTGTTGCTCTTTGACATATTGACATTTTATAATGAATTTGAATATCCCCTGAAACATTTGAAAGAACTAAATTATCATTTGAATATTGATAATCACTACCATTATATAATAACTTATTACTCATAAATATCTTTATAAGATAATCTTCTTTATTTGGAATATTTACATTTAATGTATCCCCTTCTATTATTTCTTTAGGAAAACTATCACTATTGGAAATATTATAATAACTTATATTAAAAATTCTTCCAAATTTAAAATTTAATATAAATTTATTTTTTTCACCAGTAATATTTGCACCATCTTTATAAGATACTTTTATCTTAAGTGTTTTTTTTATTCCTAAAGAGCATTGATTATTATCACAAATTTTATCTTTTAAATTATAGTCTAAAAGCTCAAATTTTAAGTTTTCATTATCAATTGATACATCGCTTATCCCCATTGCAACATTACCAAAATTATAAATTTCTACTTCATAAATAACATAAGAATTAGTATCATTCAATATAACACTACTAGAAATATTAGAAACATTATAATCTTCATAATAACTAGTAGCATTCTTTACACTTTCAATTCCAACTTTTGTCACTCTTACATCTTTATCTATTCGTACAGTAGCACTTATATCTTCAATCGCTAATTTATTCTGAAAAGCTGAAAACCCAACACTTAAAAATATGATAGTTAGAACAATTATTATGGAACCAAAATAAATTAAATTATTATCTTTTTTAATTTTTCTTAGTTTCATACTTCTTATCACCACCATTAATGTCCTTTGAATTTACTATATACAAATATAAATTATTATCATTAAGAATATAAAACTTTGAGATTTTATGTTCTTTAACATTATAGAACATAATTGGAGAATGTAAATTATCCCGAACATCCACTAATTCATTAAAACTATTAATTAATAGAACATTATAACTTTCTTCATTAGGAAACGTTGATGTTTCCACTATTAAACGATCATATACTTTTAAAATTTTATTAATAAATTTATCATACTTACTTATTGTTTCAGTGTATTTTTTTATTATAACAAAAATAAAGGATAAAAAGATAAGTGATAGAAAAAGGAAAATTATACCAATAATAAATTTTAGATAGCTATTAATAACTATGGACCTTGACGAAATAAATTCATCTATATTTTTATTTATTTCTTGTGTATTAAATTTTATCTCGATAGCTTTTTGTGATAAAGGTATTTGAACTGATATTTGAGCTGAAGTTGGAATATCTTTGTATTTAGAATCAACACCATTATAGGTATTTAAATAAACAACTAAATAGCTTTGTGAATCAACACCATATCGAGATTTAAAATTAGTTGCAATACTATTATAATATTCATAATCAATATTAACTTTTTTATTTAAATTATATAATGTTCCATTATTCTCTACAAAATCAGTAGTTTTAGAAGTTAATATATATTCTTTTTCATAATATTTTGTTTTAGTATCATTATTTTCAATTATAAGTTTAGCTGCTATTTCATAATCAACATAACTAACTAAATTATCCAGATTACCATTAAACTGATAATTAAAATCAAGCGATATATTTTTTATTAAACTAGCCACATAAGACATATCGGAATCTAAACATTCATTTTCAAAGAAATCATTATCTTTTAAACATACAGAATATTTAACATTACCTTTTTCTTGAAAATATAATTTTTTATCAGTATTAACACTTAATGAGCTAACAATAAATTTACAACCTATTACAACAAATAAGCCAAAAAAGAATATACAAAGCAAAAAAATAAATAAAATAGTTGCTTTTTTGTGTTTTTTACTATTCTTTTTATTTTCAGTATAATGTACATCATTTACCATTTTTACCACCTCTCATTAAGTAATACAGTTGGATACCCTATTATTGGAATCTTAAACTTAACAACGCCAACAAACATATCCTCTGTAACTTTGTATTTATCATAATCACTATTAGCATCACCCTTAGTATATATATAATATTCATTATTACTTTTTACTATTCTATAAATTCTATGAACAATTATTCTTCCATCATGTTTATACGCTAATACATCTCCAATTTTAATTTCATTATAATTTTTATCGACGATGACCACATCACCTTTTGATATTTTAGGTTCCATAGAACCACTAGCAACTGCAATTGCATAATATCTAAAATATCCAGATACTATATAAATCAAACTAAAAATAAAAATAGTTAAAGGAATAAAGAATAAAAACTCTTTTTTAATTTGTTTATAATTTTCAAGTACAACCTCTTCAGTCCGATCTTTTTTAAACCAATTTATCACCTTTATAAGTACAATCAATGGTAAGAAAAGAAAAATCAAAGAATAAAGATATTCATTAGGATTTGGAATTATAGGAAGAAAATATTTATACAAGTTTATAATTAATAAATATACAATTCCCGGCTTATAGCCAAGATTTAAACTTAAATATGAACACAAAATATTCTCTGAAATTGAAGGTAAAAATGTTAACGCAATTAATAAGAAAGTATCTTTATTAAAACCAATTGAATGAGCTGAAAATGGTACAGTATTATCAATTACAATAAAGAAAAGACAAGTAATTATAATCAAAGCCTTTGACTCACTAGATTTCATTAAAAGTTGATATCTTAAAAACTCTTTTATAAAAATCGAAAATATTATAGGAAAAATTATATCGAAGAGAGAATTTATTGTAAAATAGTTGGTATTTTTAGCAAATCCTATTAAAATACCAGACAAATAATAAAGCAGAAAAAAAGCTATTAAAATAATAATAATTTCTAAAATAATATCTTTACTATAACGGTGCCTATCTTTTTCAAACCCAAAAGTAAAATACGTAACAACTAAGGATAATAAAAGTACAATATTTAACCCAATTTGTCCTAACAATTTCAATTTCAAGCTATCCAAAAATAGAATAAAACTGAAAGTAAAGATAAATAATATTATTTTAATATAGCTTTTTTTCATTATTATCTCCCACCTTTAAAGAGACAAATATATTTCATAATGCAATTCTAATCAACAGAACTGTAATTTAAAGTAATATCACCAAATGCAACAGTAAAGTCTCCATCTGCTCTATCAGCACCAGCTTCATATTCTAATGTAACTGTAACTAATTCACCACTTGCTTTAGCTAAAGTATGACCTGTAATAGAAGCCATACCAGTTGTTGTTTCAATTTCATTTCCAACTTTTACTTTTACAGAAATTTTTTCACAAGCTTTTTGAACTAAAGCATCGCTTGTTCCCTCACCGGCAGTACAAACCTTAGTTGCATTTTGACCTGTTACATTTTCAAATACTATACTTTTTAAATAAGCAACTAGTTCTCCAGCATTATACGCATAAAATTTGTACACAACTGATTGGCCAGGTTCAGTAAATGTTGCACTCAACTTTGAAATAGTTGGATCTCCACTATTGTCAATAACAGCATTTGTCGTTACTAAAGAGTTAGGTGTTGCAGTTGGTATAATTTCAGCAACTTCTACTTTATCTTCTGCACTAGAAAAATCAACATTCATAGTAGTACTATCTGGTTTAACATTAGCACTAGATTGAATGTTCAAAACACTAGAAAAAGCAGCAAAACCAATTGATAAACCAACAACACCAATAACTAAAGCTGTAATTGCTAGTATCAATACTTTTCTATTCTTCTCCATTTTTCAATCCTCCTATGTTACACATTATAGCATAGCTACCACTTTTAAGCAAGAATTTACCACGTTTTTTTATGACAATCGCATAAAAATATCAAATAAGAAAATGATATATAGTATTTTAAATATATAAATTATAATCTTAACATTCACAATTTACAACACAAATTCAAACGCATAACGTCTGTTCTAAATCAAAAAATAATAAAATATATTATAATGATTGCAAGCATATTAATCTATTAAATAGTGATATCATTACGAGTAAAAAAAGATAAATTTAATGATTATGAAAGAGGGATAAACAATGACATACAATATTATTGATATTGTGGATAAAAATTTAACTGATACTAAATTAAAAGAAATAATTAATAAAAAATTGTATAAAATCATTGAACTAATGGAATTTAATGCTAATTATTTTGAATAGATGTTACAATAGTATTGGTTATAAGTTTAACTTAAAACTTAATTATTACCTTGAGTTAGAAGGTAATAGTTATGAATGAAATAAAGAGTACCAGTAGTAAAAAAGTATTAAAAGTTGGTATTTATTTAAGATTATCTAATGAAGACAGAGATAAAGCTAATAAAGAAGATGACAGTGAATCTATTAAAAATCAAAGAAATATGCTTGTTGATTATATTAATAGACATCCCGAATTTACACTAATAGATGAATATTCAGATGAAGACTTATCTGGTGCTGGAACTTATAGACCAGAATTTGAAAGACTTATTAGAGATTGTGAAAATAGAAAACTTGATATTGTATTATGTAAAAGTCAATCAAGATTTTCAAGAGATATGGAAATCGTTGAAAAATATATTAATAACAAGTTTAAAGAATGGAATATTAGATTTATTGGTTTATCTGATAATGCTGATACTCTAGTTTTAGGTAATAAGAAGTCAAGACAAATAAATGGTTTAGTTAATGAATGGTATTTAGAAGATGTTTCAAATAATATAAGAAGTGCTTTTAATTCCAAGATGAAGCAAGGAGAATTTATCTCTCCTTTTGCCTCATTTGGTTATGAAATTGATCCTAATAACAGTAATAAATTATTAGTAGATCCAGTAGCTTCAGAAATTGTTAAAAATATCTATGATCTATATCTAACTGGGTTAGGTTTTACTGGTATTGCTAAATACCTAAACGCCAAAGAAATACCCTGTCCTTCCCTTTACAAATATAAAAAGGGAATCAAATTAAATGTAATAAGTAATAGACCACGTGAAGAAATAAAATGGAGTGCATTTGCTATTAAAACAATTCTAACAAACGAACTTTATTTAGGACATTTAATACAAGGCAAACGAACTACAGTTAGTTATAAAAATCACAAAATCAAAAATAAAGATAAAAGTGAATGGATAAGAATTGAAAATACTCATGAAGCAATCATTGATGAAGAAACATTTAATAAAGTACAAGTTGCTATGAAAGAAAGAACTAAACCAATGAATATAACGGGTACTGTTCATATTTTCTCTGGTAAAGTATTTTGTCTTGAATGTGAACATTATATGAGAAAGAAAAATTCTTCTAAACACGAATATCTAGTTTGTTCTAATAATCGTGATGGCTATGATGATTGTGAAAATAAAACAGGAATTAGATATGACGAACTATCAAATTTAGTATTAGATGCTATTAATAAAAAGATTAAGAAGTTTTATGATGAGGAAGAATTAGAAAATTTAAACTCCGAGAAAGTTAATAGTAGGTTTCAGAAAAAAATTAAATCTTTAGAAAAAGGACTAACTGATATTCAAAATAAGATTTCTAAAACAAGAAATTATTTAAAAAATATTTATGAAGATAAGGTTAATGGTGTTATTACACCAGAGCAATTTAAAGATTTAATTACAAACTATAATAAAGATAAAGATGCTTATAAAGACCAAATAAAGTCTATTACTAATGAAATTGCTTATTATAAAATGAAAGATGAATCTTCAAAAAATAATAAAGAGATATTTAGTAAATACCAAGAACTAGCAGAATTAAACAGAATTATTGCCCAAGAATTTATAGATAAAATCTATATTGGAAAGTTTAATGTTGAAACAAAAAGCAGGGATATACAAATCAAATGGAATTTTTAAAATAGTTAATAAAAGGTGGTGAAAAAATGAAAGAAAATAAACTAGAAACAATTACAAACTTATTTGAAAATAATACTATTCGTAGTATATGGAATGAAGAAAAAGAAGAATATTATTTTAGTGTTATTGATGTTATTGGGGCATTAACTAATAATGATTATCAAAAATCAAGAAATTATTGGAAATGGCTAAAAAACAAATTAAACAACGAAGGAAGTGAGTTGGTTAGTAATACTAACCAACTGAAGATGAAATCATCTGATGGCAAATACTATAATACTGATACATTAGATACACAAGGAATATTTAGACTTATTGAATCTGTACCAAGTCCCAAAGCAGAGCCAATGAAAATGTAGTTAGCTAATCTTGGCAAAGAAAGAATTGATGAAGTATTCGATCCAGAAATTGCTGGTAATAGAATTATTAATTATTACCGTAGTAAAGGTTATAGTGATGAATAGATTAAAAAAAGACTAACTGGAATGGTTGATAGATTTAAATTAACTGATATTTGGAAAGATGGTGGCATTGAAAAACCTGTTGAATATGCAATGCTTACTAATGAAATATATAAAAGTTGGTCTGGAATGAAAGCAAGTGAATATAAAGTATATAAAGGAATCAGAAAAGAATCTTTAAGAGATAATATGACTGATATAGAAGTATTACTTACTGATTTAGGAGAAATTGCCACTCGTGATATAGCCAAATCAGAAAATCCTCAAGGTTTTAAAGAAAATTTGAAAGTTGCTCGTAAAGGTGAACAAGTTGCAAAAGATGCAAGAAATTCCTATGAAAAAGCAACTAACAAATCAGCTATTTCAAATGAAAATGCTTTAAACTATCAATATGTAAATGAAACTAAACAAATTGAAAATAATAACTCTAAAAATTAAAAAATATAGATTGCATTAGGACACTTCCTTAAAACCTATATAAAATAAGACTTTCTTAATATAAACAAATAATTAATTAAACTAAAAAGTTAAACTTTAATAAAATATATATCCTTTAGGTTAAAAAAGATGCTTGAATCAGGTATCAAACAACCCCTTATAAATAAAAAATGTCTTCACTACATTCAAAGAGTAGCTTTAATTAGAACTCTTGCAACCAATCCTGATATTTTATTATTAGACGAAGCTTTTTCTGCCCTAGATTATCAAACAAGATTAACAGTTTCAGATGATGTTTACAAAATAATAAAAAAAGAGCATAAAACTGCCATCATGGTCACTCATGATATTGCCGAAGCTGTATCTATGGCCAATAAAGTGATAGTCTTAACTAACAGACCCTCCACCATAAAAAAAACATTTGACATCAACTTGACAAATTCTAAAACTCCTATAACCAATCGTAACTGTAAAGAATTTATGGACTATTACAACCAAATCTGGGAAAGTATTGATCACAATGTCTAAAGAATATAAAAAATATTTATTTAAACTTAAATTAAATAAAGTTCTAATTTTACTAACCCAAATAT
This sequence comes from uncultured Bacilli bacterium, assembly GCA_934149105.1. Taxonomy (GTDB): domain Bacteria; phylum Bacillota_I; class Bacilli_A; order RF39; family UBA660; genus RUG11215. Next base: position 160,257 of record CAKPDP010000001.1, on the reverse strand, counting down.
TTATTTTATTGTTCTTTATCGTCTTCTGGCAATATTCGGCCGACCATGGTTGGATCAACACCTTTATAACATCATCACCCAAACAAGTAATATCTACTATCATCAAAATATACACTCAAAATAATCTTCTAACGCATATTGGGATTACTATTTATGAAACTCTAATTAGTTTTACTTTAGCAACCGTCCTAGGTATAATTATTGCTATAATACTATGGTGGAATAAATTCTTGTCTAAAGTTCTCGATCCATACTTAACAGTAATTAATAGCCTTCCCAAAGTCGCTTTAGGACCAATCATAATCATCTGGAGTGGTTCTAACATAAAATCAATAATCATAATGGCTCTCTTAATATCATTAATCATAACTATTATAACAGTCCACAATGGCTTTAAAGCAACTGATCAAAATAAAATAAATCTTTTAAAATCATTTAAAGCCAGTAAATACCAAATCTTAAAATATTTAGTGCTGCCTAGTAGTTATAATACTATCATCAGTAGTCTCAAAATAAACATTAGCATGAGCCTTATAGGTGTCATAACTGGAGAATTTCTTGTATCTAAAGAAGGAATTGGTTATTTAATAGTCTACGGATCTCAAGTATTCAATCTTTCATTAGTTATATCTGGTATTCTTATTCTTTTAATAGTATCTTACCTAATGTATCTAATTGTAAGTATAATAGAAAAAATACTAATCAAAAATGACTAGTATTTTTTTAATCTAAATCATGTCTCGCTAATATTCTTGCTGGTCTCTTTCTAACCGTATTAAATACTGGTAATAAACCTACTATAATATTAAATAAATACATAACAACTATAGTAACTAACACTACTAAACCATCTATACAAATATAATTTCCTATATAATATATTGTACTAGCAACCTTTAGAATATAAGCCATAATAAGTATTCCAGGTAAGCCTGCCACAGTAGTAATTGCCAAATTTTCTCCTAAGAACATCTTATATATATCAATTCTCTTAACCCCTATCGCACGTAATATACCTATTTCCTTAACTCTAGATAAGAATGACGAACGCATCATCAAAAAGATTTCTACTAAAGATATAACACAAACAACTAAAGCTGCCAATAAAGATCCATTTCTATATTCTGAAGTACTATCCAAATAATTTTTTCGATCCTTACTATATGTATCTTCTATATTTAAATTATCTTTTCTAAATTCCTCTAAAGTTTTTTCTTTATTATCACTATACACAGTCATATTAGCCATACTACTTATTAAATTATATTTTATAGTATTATTATTAACAAGAATAAAATTATAATCTTCTTTACTACTATAATATCCCACTACTTTTAATTTTTTTCCATTAACCTTACTATCTATTTCTTTATCAAGTGGCATGCTATCTTGATTACTTATATTAACAATTGCTTCATAATCATTAGACGGTATTCGTCCCTTCTTTATTTCTATTTTATCTTTATATAAATCATAATCAATTATATTACTCTTATCTTTATTTTTACCTGTATTAGCAATAATATTTACAAACATATCATTACTTACATATATAGACGGACTTTCCTTAGAAACAATTCCTACTATTTTAAAATCACTCATATTACTAACACTAATAGTTCTACCAATCATATCCTTAACATCTTTAATTCCTAACATTTCAGCATATCTTGTTTCATTCATCATCTTAGTAAGTGCTAATTCATCTACTACTACTTCTAAATTATTAGTAGGCATTATTCCATATTTTAAATCACTATCATTAATTGTCTCTATACTAACTAAAGAACCATTTAAACTATCATCAATATTACTACTCTGATAATAATCTTTATAATATAATTCTAAATTAACTAAAGATGTCCCAGGTAAAATATACTTAACTCCCTCATATTTTTCATATTTTAAGAAATCATCTACCTTAACCTTATTTTGAACAACTGTTAAATAATCCTTATTCTTAGTAATAAAATCAGTATCTTTTACCCTCAAAGCCGCCCCAATACTATTAAATGCAAACATCATAAACATTCCCGATAAAAAGAATCCAATTAATAATAATTTCTTAATAAAAGAATATTCAAATATTTTCTTAAAACCATTAACAATTAACGTAACTGGATTAAATATCGACGAATACTTAAGTTTAATATCTTTATTTATTATATTCTGAAAATCAAAATTATATTTATTTATATCATTTTTAGTAGTCTTCTTATAATGATCATCTACAAATTCAATAGACGAAGACTCATCTACCACTTCTATCTTTTTAACATCATTACTTCTAATATAAATATTTCCATTCGATACAATTAAATCTAATTTTATTTTATCTTTATCAGAAGCATAAATATTTATATCATAATTACTATCTTTAATTTTATTTTGTTTTTCAAAATCCTTAAGATAAAATGTATTTTCTAATTGATAATCTAATTCATCATTATGATTATTCTTGTAATCTTTAATAATTTTACCATCTTGTAATTCGATTATTCTTGAAGCATAAAATCTTGCTAAATTCTCCTCATGAGTAACTAATACTACTAGTTTATCTTTACTAATAGTTCTTAAAATATTCATAATTTCTAACGAATTCTTACTATCAAGATTCCCTGTCGGTTCATCAGCCAAAATAATTAATGGATCTTTTACTATAGCCCTAGCAATACCAACTCTTTGTCTTTCTCCACCTGAAAGCATATTACAAGGTCTCTTCTTATACCTTAACATACCCACTTTATCTAAAACATATTCTACTCTCTTTTTTATTTCTTTCTTATCCTTAATTCCTATCATTTTAAGAACTAAAGCCACATTATCATATACACTCATATTATCAATAAGTTTATAATCTTGAAATATATATCCAATTCTCAAATTTCTAATCTTATCAACTTTATACATCGAACTACTACTAATCTTTTCAGAATTAACATAGATACTACCTTTATTTAATTTATCTAATCCTCCAATTGCATTCAAAAGTGTTGTCTTTCCACAACCAGAAGGTCCTAATAATGCTACTAAACCCGTATCTTCTAAAGTTACACTAGTATCATCAATCGCACGAACTTGATTTTTCTTACCTTTATTAAAGTATTTTAATGCTCTCTTAATCTCTAACATTATTATACCTCCTCTTTCATCGTAATCATTACACTCTTCTTGAATAATTTTCTAGCAAACCTTAAGCTAATTAAATAAGACATTCCAATAAGGATTAAATATAAGATAACATAATCACTGACCTTCATATAATTAATAATTGTTTCAATAAAGCCAACATTTATAATTTTTACTCTCTCTAATCCTATTACTCCTATAAAAGTAAAATAAGCAATATTAGCGACCATCAATAATTCTATTATTAAAAGTTCTACGGCTACTTTCCTACTAGTACCCAACATTCTTATAGTAGTAAAATAAACATTCCTTGATTTAAGAATTAACTTAATAACAAAATATGAAATAAAGAATAATACTACTACTAAAATAATTGTTACAATAGTTCTAAATATTTGTAGTATCGTCGATAAATTAGATGACACTAAAGCTTCTTTCATTTCTAAAGTACTAATACCCATATTATTTAATTCTTTTACTGTCTCATCTATTTTCTTTACATCTTTAACAAAAATACTACTTTGATAATTACTCCTATTAAAAAGTTTATCATAATCTATTTTACTAATAAATACTGCTCCATTATAACTATCATAATCATTAAATCCCGTTCTCTCCGTAAAATTCTTCTTATCATAAGTATTACTAACATTCAAAATAATTCTATCACTATAATATAGATTACTAATATCAATTCCCATCTTGCTATTTAAACAATTACCATTCTTACATAAATAGCTATATTCTGAAGAAATATATATTTCTCCTTCTTTTACCCTATCACTAGGTAGAATTCTAAACTGACTATCATCATCACTTGAATTATAATATTTGTCATTAAATAAAATCCTTAAAGTACTATATTGTTTATTTACTTGATAAGTAAGTTTATCCATAATTTCTTTACTAACATATATTTGAGCATTATCACTATTATCTACATACTTAATACCCACTAACTTTAACTTAGTATTTTTATCTAACTCTCCCGTACTATTATCTACTAAATATAATTCTTTATCAATTATTTCTGAAGCCATATATCCAATATAATAATCATCTTTAGACCCACTAACAATTACTTCATTACTAGCCGTAGGCCTTCTACCTACATCCAAATCCCCCTCTAAATTCTCTATTCCATTAACAGTTCCATATAAATAATAATTATCATCCGTAATAGAAATATAAGTATCTAAAAACAAATCATTTCTAACAATTGAAGAAACATTAGCAACCCTTGAAATATTCTCATAATCACTATCCGTAAATGCCGATTTATTTTCTTTCTTTATAATAACTCTGTCCCAAGAATTATTATTAAAAATATAGTTATACCCCTGTTTTGCTTGAATATCTTCTTGTTTCTTAAAAGCCGAATACTCTGCCATCAAAGCTACCGTAACAAAGAAATAAACTGCTAAAAGTAAAACAAATTTAGGTATTATATTAAAAGTATTTCTTATTCCCAATCTAATCTTTCCTAATAACCCTATTTCTTTATAAGTTGCTTCCTTAACTACTACATTTTCTTCTGGTTTTACTAAAACATCATCTTCTAAGACTCTACCATCATGCATTCTTATCTTTCTTGTTACATATTTTTCAACCTGATCATAATTATGAGTAACAATAATAACTAATTTATCTTTAGAAATCTTATGTAACAATTCAATAATTTTACCAGCAGAATCACTATCTAAATTCCCCGTTGGTTCATCAGCAATGATAATTGGAGTTTCCTTAGCTAAAGCTCTTGCAATTGCCACTCTCTGTTTTTGACCACCACTTAATTTTGAAACCTTAGTATTCCTAAATTTACTAAGTCCTACTAACTCTATAAGTTCTAAAACCCTTTTCTTAGAACTTTTTTTACTATTTCCATTTAAAAGTAACATAAGTTCGATGTTTTGATAAACAGTATAACTATTAACTAAATTAAAATTCTGAAAAATATTTCCAATATATTTTCGACGATAATTTTCAAAATCCTTCTCACTATAGTGACTAGTCTCTTCTCCATTAATATATAATTCTCCATCTTCATAAGTATCAAGACCACTTATAACATTAAGTAAAGTTGACTTACCACTACCAGACTCTCCAGTGATAGCCACAAATTCCCCAATTTTAAATTTTAAATTAACTTTATTAAAACCAGTTGCAATAACACCCTTATTATAATAAAACTTTGATAAATTTTTAAGTTCTATTATATATTTTTCTTTATCTTTCATATATCCTCCTAAGTATCTTTATTTAATTATATAAATTATTGTAACTATTATTAAGCTTATTATAAATATCTTTACTAACATACAATTTAATCTTCATACAATTACCATCTCTATTTAAAAGAAGTCTCTCTTTCTTACTAAATCTATCTACAACATAATTTAAATTATCTATTAACCCATCTCCATATTCATAGTAATTTATATAATATACCAAACCAGTATTATCAGATTCATAATAGTTACTCTTCGTAATTTCAACTTTACCAGTATCATAATAATCTATAGAAATCTTTATATCATCTCTATCTTCATATATAACTTCTAAATTACCATCTTCTAAAAAACTTAAAACTATCTTATCTTCATAATTAATAACTTGTTCATAATTTTTATAAATAATTTGATTATCTTCTTCTTTAAATGTTGTATATTCTAAGAATGTAATTCCCATACCTATACCTGAAATTATAAAACCTATTATAAATATCCAAAATACTCTTTTATAATTATTACTTTGATTAAAAACAAAATTAAATATTAATCTTAAAACAATATAATTAACTAATAACACTCCTATCAAAGTAATAAACATTCCTAAAAATATTATTCCTTTTCCTACTAAACTAACTACATATGTTGTCGTAAATACTATTCCTACAAAACTAATAATCCCCAAAAAAGCTATAAAAATTAAAAATAATTTTATAAACCATAACACTATATTTCCTAACATATTAAAGAAACTATATATACTATGTTCTGAATCTCTTATAACAATCTTATTTTTTTTATGCTCAATAAACTGTCTTTTTTCTTCATGATTATTATTACTTTCTTCTACAGGAATTTCAATACTTTTATCTACTGTATTCTTATCCTCGATCGTAACAAAATAATCTAAATATCTAATTTTAAACATATGAATAAAGATTACAACACCTGATCCTAATCCAAATATTTTATAAATAATAGAAAACAATTCTCTAATCATATTATATATCCTACTAGGTAATAAATATATAACTCCATTAAATATCTCCTCGACAACTATACCACCTAAAGACCAAATAACAAACATAACAATAATTAATACGATCATCTCTACTATACATTTAATTCTTTCGATGAATCTCATACTCCAAAACATATTTATAGTTTTAGTAATAAAGTCTAATACTTCTTTTACATACTTACCACCATTATTTTTGTTGGAATTATCTTCTCTAACACTAGATTTACATAATCCATCATCTACCAAGTCATCAATTCCACAATTAAGTATCTTACATAATTGCATTATCTTTTCCATATCGGGAACACTACTTCCACTTTCCCATTTACTAACAGCCTGTCTCGATACTCCTAACCTATCAGCGAGCTGTTCTTGAGACATATTATTATCTCTTCTTTTCTTAGAAAGTTTATCACAAAACTTCACAATTATCACCTCTCTACCACCAAGGTTATCATATAAATATCAGTTGCGCAACCAAAATTTAATAGCATTTTGTCAAATATCGGTTGCAAAATCACTATAAATCATCATTTTTGCCCATTGTTTCATAAATAAATCAAAATTTTATTTTACATTCTAGGCTGTCTTAACTATATCATATTGAATATTTTATGTCAATGCCGTCAGCAAACATTTGTTTATTTTTTGAAAGATATTTTACACCAATTTTCTTTAATTATCCTTTCTATTTCTAACTCACCAACATAATTATTTGTCTTCTTTCTTAGAACATTACCACCAATCATCTAAAATTTTTAAAAAAACCTTCTTTTGAACTACATGATGAATACAGAGCATTAAATTATATCGCACAAAATATGGATTTTATTCAAGAACAATTATTCATTAACAGCCAAAACATTTTAAATGGATGATGATGGACTTCCTCTTTCATTTAACATATATCCTGGGAACAAAAATGAACAAATCAATTTAATACCAAAAGAATCTAAAATAATAAATAATTTTAAATTAGACGATTCTAAAATTATTTTATGTACTGATGCTGGTCTATCAAGCGACGAAATAAAAAAATTTAATATTAAGGATAAACGTGATTTTGTAATTACACAATCCATAAAAAAAGTAAAAAGTCTAATACCTTTTACTTTTCAAAATAACTACCTCCAATAAATTCTCTAAGTATTGAAATATTTGGAACATCATCTCCTGGTATTGGCAAAACAAACTTCAAAAGTTCCAATAATCTTCTAGCCGTATTATACTGAGGATCATCTTCTCTTATAGAAAATAATAATGGTTCTACATAAGTTTTTAACACTCCTAATTCATAAACTAAAGCTGAATTAAAAACTACATTATCCACATCTTGATAAGGGAAAACATATTTTTGTTCTCCTTTTCTTACATCAGACCACGTTGCTAAAGTATGTGAAGGACTATATCCCCTCGTTCTACTATCTCTAACCATTCTTCTAAGAAGTCTAATATCTGTCATACTAATTCTATTATCATCATCAACATTTAAAAATGTTAATGGACTAATATAAATCTTATATTTTCTCTTCTTATCTATATCTCTAGTTAATTCTTCATTTAAAGCATGTAATCCCTCAATAATTAAAATATCATTAAGACCCATTTTTACTATTTTATGATACTCTTTACTACCCGTAATAAAATTAAATGTTGGAAGAGTTACACTAGTACCTTTTAATAATTTGTTAATTTGACTATTAAATAATTTTATGTCAATAGCACGTACACTTTCATAATCTGGTTTTCCATTCTCATCAACAGGAGTATCTTTCCTCTCTACAAAATAATCATCTATAGATATTGGTAAAGGATTAAGACCTAAAGATTTTAAATATAAAGATAATTTTCTTGCTGTTGTCGTCTTACCACTAGAACTAGGCCCCGATAAAAGTACAACCTTAACTGTATCTTTATTCAAAACAATTTCTTCTGCTATAGATAATAATTTATAATTTTGAATAGTCTCCGATAACTGAATAATCTCACTAGCATTGTTATTTATAATAGCTTCATTAAGTTCCCCTAAATTATCTAATTTTAAAACACTCCCCCACTTAGAATAGTCCTCTAAACTACTAAAATATTTATCATGATGAACATATTTCTTAATAACTCCATTATCATACATTGAAGGAAATCTAATTACAACCCCTCTTTCATTAAGTAACGTAAAATCAAAATATTTAAGTACACCAGCATTTTCCGGTAAATTTCCCAATATATAATTATATATCCCATTAAATTTATATAAAGTTACAAACTCCGAAGTATTATAAGATAATGTCTTAACCTTATCTTTTCTCTTGATATTATTAAAATAATTTATAGCCTCTAATCTTGAAGTTTCTACCTTAGTAAAAGGAATCCCTTTATTAACTAAATCCTTCATTCTAGCCTTAATTTCTTTTAAATCATCTTTAGTAATATCTCTATCTAATTCTGCATAAACTCCACCATCTACCGAGTGTTTAATCTTTACCCTTGTACCTTCTCCAAATAAGCCTACTACTACCACTTGAAAAAGAAATAATAATCCTCTCTCATAAGTCTTATTACCTTCCTTAGTATTTATATCACAAAATATCAACTTACCATTCTTTACCAAACTATCTTCTCCAAAAATAACTTGATTTCTATATAAAGCACAAATAACATCGAATTCCGAGTTAATTCTTACATCATTTATTATTTCTTCTAATTTTATACCTTTACGATACTCTCTCTTTGATCCATCCTCAAAAGTAACAATTATAGTATCCATATACAAGCCTCCTCTTATTCTCTATAACAATTATACTAAAAATCACCTAGCATGTCAAAAAAAGAAAGACATCTCCCTACAGAAATGTCAATAATGTCTAATTATTTTCTTCTTCGCTTTTACTTGCTTTTTCTTTTTTCTTCTTAGGTTTTTCTTCCACTGATTTAACTAGTCCATAATATTCTCTAACTTTATTTTCTATCTCATCACATAAAGCTATATTATCATGAAGTAAAGCCTTGACATTTTCCCTACCCTGTCCAATCTTATCACCATTATACGAATACCAAGCTCCACTCTTTTCCAAAATACCTGCTTCCGAAGCCAAATCGACAATCTCTCCCTCATGAGAAATTCCCTCTCCATACATCATATCCACACTAACAGTCTTAAATGGTGGTGCCACTTTATTCTTTACAACCTTAACATTAGTTTTATTTCCTACTACATCACCACCAACTTTTATTTGTTCTCCTCTACGAATATCTAATCTAACCGAAGAATAATATTTCAAAGCCTTACCACCCGGTGTTGTCTCAGGATTTCCAAATAATACTCCTACCTTTTCTCTCAATTGATTAATAAAGATAACAATGGTATTTGTTTTATTAATAGAACCCGATAACTTTCTAAGAGCTTGACTCATAAGTCTAGCCTGTAATCCTACATGCGAGTCCCCCATCTCTCCATCAATTTCTGCTTGAGGAACTAAAGCTGCTACTGAGTCTATAACGATAATATTAACAGCCTCACTCTTAACTAAAGCATCACATATTTCTAAAGCTTGTTCTCCCGTATCTGGTTGTGATAACAAAAGTTCATCAATATCTACTCCTAATTTTGAAGCATACACAGGATCTAAAGAATGTTCAGCATCAATAAAAGCCGCCCTTCCCCCATCTTTTTGTACCTCTGCAATCGCATGTAATGCAAAAGTTGTTTTACCAGATGACTCTGGTCCATATATTTCAATAATTCTTCCCTTAGGATATCCTCCTATACCTAAAGCTATATCTAACCCCAAAGAACCACTCTTACTGTGTTCTATATCTATATCTTCTTGTTCTCCTAATTTCATTATAGAGCCTTTCCCAAATTGTTTTTCAATATCTGCTAGTACTTGAGCTAAGGCTTTATCTTTATCTATTTCTTTTGCCATTCTAATCATCCTCTCTTGTTTTGTAATTTAATTATAATATATGTCTTTCAGAATGTCAATAGTTTTTACAAACGTTTGTTTGATGATTTTTACAATTAAAAATATGCAAAAATTTACTTTTTGCACATTAATAAGTCAAATACTTCTTCGCCATACTATAATACTTCAAAGCCGATACTACAGCCAGTACACAAGCTAAAATCAAAATAATATCCGATATAGCAAAATTAAACAATTCAAAAGGTAGATTATAGAACATCGTTAAAACAATACCTATCATTAATAAAGCTGTTTTAACTTTTGCTATTGGTATAGCCGCTACGGCTTTTCCCTTATTCCCAACAACCATCTTTATAGCATCCACAAACGTATCCCTTATTACTATAACTACTGCTATAATAGGACTAATCATCCCATTACAAGCTAATATTATAAGAACAGAATTAACTAGTAACTTATCACATATAGCATCCATCATCTTTCCATATTCTGTAACCATATTATATTTCCTAGCCACATATCCATCTAAAAAATCCGTAATAGAGGCTATTATAAATAATATCCCCGCAATAATATATCTAATATCCACTACAATATTCCCATTAACTACATAAGTCGGTATATCAATACCCACTTCATAAAAAGGAAACAATAATAAAATAATAATTATTAAAGACATTACCATTCTACTAGTCGTAATCTTATTAGCTAAATTCATTTCTATCTCCCCTATCTTATAATTAAGCAAATAACAAATACTATAATTATTGTTAAAATACAACCTAATACATAAAAGCAAAACTTCTTATTACTCTTTTTTACAGTATATGGAGAACTAATCTTCTTTTTTTCTTCATAATTAATATTTTCTGTAGCTTCTTTAATCGCACTAAGTGAAATCTTAGAAGTACAATCAAACATATACTCATTAAATTCATCAATTAATTTTTCTTCATCTAATCCTAAATACTTCGCATATTCTCTAATAATATTCTTCATTTCAAAAACATCATTAAAATCATCCTTATCACCATTCTCTATACTAGAAATCTGATTAGGCCTCAACTTCAAATCATTAGCAACTTCTTCAATTGCTAATCCATTCTCTTCTCTTTTTAATTTTAATTTTTGTCCAATATCTTTCATAATACCTCACAATAAAATATATTATCTTATAAGCCACTTTCTGTACCCTTAAAGGGCGGTAAACATTTATCTATACTTTCGTATCCATTTCTTTAGGTTCATTTTCCCAAGAAATAGCTCCTCTACCAAAATTTGAGTTTCTCGCTTGCGGGGTTTACCCGTTTCACTTTACCAGTTTCCCAGTAAAATCGTCACTGTTGCACTTTATATTCTCCTCTATCATAGTAAAAACCTTAGATATTAAGAATGCCGTCAGGCTAAAACCTGCCTTAAGTTATTTTTTCCCTAAGCACAAACACTACCAACATCTCAGTTACGTGCGAGTGTGGACTTTCCTCTATATACATAGTATATAGCGTTTACCCAGATAATATTATTGTTGTTCTTTACCTAAGATAATCTTTTCTAATTGACTAATTCTTCTTAAGAGATCAACATTAGTAACCTCTTTCTCACTATACTTAACCGCCTCAATACTAGATTTAAGGTTACGAATCTCTTGCTTTAATTCTTGGTTTTCCTGCATTAAACTCTTATTCTCTTTAGACATACTTCTTATAATATTATTATATTCCGTATAATCACGAATAATGATATCCAAAAACTTATCTACTTCTTGTAACCTATACCCCCTAGTATCAATCTTAAATTCCTTTTCTAAAATATCCTGTGGAGATAAAACAATTCTTTCTTGATACATACTAAACCTCCATTCCAATTCTTACATATTCTAACATATTTTTTATAATAATACAAGTATTACCGCTATCATCGAACCTATTAAACAAAATACTGCTATTATCATAAATAGTTGCATCAAATTAACAAATCCTAACTCATTTCTACTAGGAACATCACTAGACACTCCCATCTCATGGTACCCAGACATTCTTCTTCCCTTAGTCTTAATATAACTACTAGTATCCCCATTCCTATACTCTACTTCATCAATAATATCTTTAAGCAAAGAATTAGTACTAGTAACCATTCCTAAATCCATAGATTTATCACAAACTGCATATACCGAAGGTACATGCCCAAATCTAACCATCTCTGAAACACTATTACCTATCTCTCTTCTAGTTTCAGGATAATCTATATACCTATCATTAGTAACTGGTAAATAATTAACTGTCTTAACCTTATTAAAATCTAACTTTGCAAGATTACCATCTTGCCTATTACTAACCTCTACTCCCAATCCTATCTTATTACTCATACTAGGATCTAAACTATCACACAACACTAATACTGCTTCTCCCAAATATAAAGAATTACTATCATTATCATTCATAAGACTAATATCAAAACCCAACATAGCCATATTCCTAACTAGAGAAGCCCTATTAGAAAGTAACTTAACCTTCTCCTCCTGAGACATCTTCTTGTACTCATCTTTCTCGATCATAGTAGGAATAACTAAACTAGAAACACCTATTTCTTTTAATTTATCAAATTGTTCCTTACTTTCTTCAACATAACCATTTATCCAAGACATATCATCTAAATAGCAACTAATATTTCCCTGGTAATCTAAAGATCTAATACTTTCTATATTTGTTTTCTTAATCTCTGTATTAAGTAGTTGAATATTATCAATATCACATTCCATAGCGTGATTAATCTTATCTACAACATTTCCTTGACTACTATTTCCAAAATAAGCTATTCCACTACTAATCTGCATGTCTCCCAACTCCTCATATTATCTTAATTATATCATTAAAAACAACTCTATGCAACCACCAAATTAACATCTAGTAATTAAAAGAGACCACTCAAGGCCCCTATTATTTATCCTAATTTTTTATAGTATTCATATCTAGCTTTAGCCCATTCTTTTTGTTCCTCTAATAATTCTAAAGCTCTCTCTTTATCAATCTTCTTTAAATTAGCATATCTATTCTCATTATTTAAAAATTCTTCATATAGTTCAAAGTCAACATCTTTACTATCTAATCTAAATTCTTTCTTTACAGGATTATAACTAAACGTTAAGAAATATCCACACTTACTAGCTAAATAAGCATCATCTAAACTATGTTCCATCCCCTTCTTAATACCATGTTCTATACATGGAGCGTAAGCTATAATCAAAGAAGGTCCCTTATATTCATTAGCTTCCTTAAGTACTCTTAAATATTGTTCTTTATTATAACCTATATTAACACAAGCTACATATACATGAGGATAACACATAGCAATCCTAGCCAAATCTTTCTTATAATTATCCTTTCCATTAGCAGTAAATGAGGCTATTGAACCCATATTAGAACTCTTTGATGACTGTCCTCCTGTATTAGAATATACCTCTGTATCCAGAATCAAAATATTTATATTATCTCTTCTCGATAAAACATGATCTAAACCACCATAACCAATATCATAAGCAAAGCCATCTCCCCCTACAACCCACATCGATTTAGGAAGAATATAATCCTTAAGTTCTTCTAATTTTTTATGCTTTTTAAAGTCTATTCTTTCATATACTTCCTTACATACTTCATAATTATCCTGATTATTTAACCATTTCTCAAATAAATCTTTCTCTGTATCTATATTATCTTTCATATAATTATAGACTTTACTTCTATTAATATTAATACCCGTTAATATTCCTAATCCATATTCAGCATTATCCTCAAATAAACTACTAACCCAAGGAATACTATATGGTGTACTTGGACAACTAGCTCCATATATTGAAGAACAACCAGTAGCATTAGCAATAAGCATATTCTTACCAAACATCTGAGTTAAATTCTTTAAATAAGCTGTCTCTCCACACCCTGCACAAGCTCCACTATATAAAAACTTAGGTTCAATAAATCCCTCATTACGAACATTCATAATTGGTGCTTTAAATTCTTCATTAACATTAATTTTCTCTAAATAATCAAAATCATCTTGTTTAAACTTATCCCTATCATATTTTTCCATAACTAAAGCTTTATTACCATTCTTACCCGGACAAGAATTAACACAAAGACCACATCCCGTACAATCCTTATATGATACCCCTACTGCATACTTATAATTTCTAGGCATAATTGAAGGAATACTATTATCATATTCTGTATCCTCTTTAAGTAAAAATGGTCTAATTACTCCATGTGGACAAACAAAAGTACATTGATTACACTCTATACAATTTTCTTTAATCCAACAAGGAACATTCTCTGCTATATCTCTTTTCTCTAATTTACTAATACCTTCTTCAAATACTCCATCTTCTTTATCTAAAAATGCACTAACAGGAAGACTATCTCCCTCTAAATCATTAATAACTTCATAAAAAGATCTATCTTTTCTATCAATATATGCTAAATTAGCCCAATTCTTATCTATTTCTAATTCTCTTAAACTATCAATAGCCATATCCACAACTCTATTATTAATATCTACTATATTCTGACCCTTATGTCCAAATCTTATCTCATTAGTCTTCTTCATAATACCATTAATCTTCTTAATATTAATAATATTCATAATCTTAAAAATACACATCTCCATACAAGTACTAATCTTATTCTTAAGACCTAATTCATTAACTAATTTATAAGCATCTATAACATATAACTTAATCTTCTTAATAGCCAACATATACTTAACCTTATTAGGAAGAGAACTAAGTAATTTATCATCTTCTAACTTAGTATTAAGAATCAATATTGAATTATCTTTCATCTCTGATACTATATCATATTTATAAATATATGTATCTTTACTAACAACTACTAAAGAAGGATTATCTACATAATATGAAGCCCTAATAGGATTATCACTAATTCTTATATGACTTCTAGTAACTCCACCACTCTTCTTACTATCATACTGAAAATATCCTTGTACATATTTTGAAGTATTATCACCAATAATCTTAATAATATCCTTAGAAGTAGATACCATTCCATCTGATCCATATCCATAGATCTTAACTTCTAAATCCTTACCATACAATTTAAAATTCTTATCATAACTTATAGATAATTTAGTAACATCGTCATCTATACCAACCGTAAAATTATGATGTTTATACTTACTATCTAAAAAGTCATATACTCCTTTAATCATCGCTGGAGTTGTATTCTTACTAGAAAGACCATATCTTCCACCAATAATACTAATATCTGTATCATTCAAAGAAGCTACTACATCTAAATATAAAGGTTCTCCCTGACTACCACTTTCCTTAGTTCTATCTAAAACAGCAATATTACGAACATTCTTAGGTAAAATGTTTTTTAAATATTTGCCATGAAATGGCCTATATAAATGTACACTTACAAGTCCATAATTATTTCCCTTACTATTTAAATAATCTATAGTACTCTTAATAGTATCACATACACTACCCATTGCTATTATTACCGAAGTAGCCTTATCACTACCATAATAATCCATAATATGAATATTAGAACCAGTTAATTCATTAACCTTATTCATATAATCACTAACTATATTTATAGTCTCATTATACATACCATTTCTAACTTCCATATGTTGAAAATATACATCCTCATTCTCTGCCATTCCCCTTGTATTAGGATTATCCGTATGCATAGCTTTATCATGAAATCTCTTCAAGCTATCCTGATCAATTAAATTATAAACCTTATCCATATCCACTAACTTAATCTTACTAATTTCATGACTAGTCCTAAATCCATCAAAAAAATGTATAAAAGGAAGACTAGACTTAATACTAGCTAAATGCGTAATCATAGCCATATGATAAGCCTCTTCTGGATTATTCGAACATAACATACAAACACCCGTACTTCTAGTAGCATAAACATCCTGATGATCTCCAAAAATGCTAAGAGCTTGCGTCGATAGGCTACGAGCTGCTACATGTAAAACTCCCGGTAAACACTCTCCAGCCATCTTATATAAAGTCGGTATCATCAATAGTAAGCCCTGACTAGCAGTAAAAGTAGTAGCCAAACTACCTCCCTGCAAAGCTCCATGAACTAACCCTGCTGCTCCTCCCTCTGATTGCATCTCTACTACTTTTACCCCATTACCAAAAAAGTTCTTCTCTGAAGCACTAGCCATAACATCAACCTTCTCAGCCATAGGACTACTAGGAGTAATAGGATAAATTCCACATACCTCACTAAACTTATAAGCAACCCTTGCTACCGCTTCATTAGCATCCATAGTCTTATACATAAAATCATCTCCATTTCTTTAATTATATAATATATTCCCCCTAAATACAATTAACCAAATAAAAAAATTATAATACTATCATTAACATAATATTATAATTCCTCTCTTTTTATCCTCTAAATTAATCTTTATCACAAAACAACATACGGATCTGTACTTGTCCCTGATCCTGAAGAAACTTTATTTGTAGAAGCTAAAGAAACGACCGGACGGACCCCGTAGCCACCGCTAACGCGGTAGTTGTTGAAACGACCATTGGAGGGCATCCCCCACACGTACGCAACCGTACTGTAGTAGCTGTCAGACGAACCAGACCACCAATACTGGTTAGTGTATAAATAATAACTTGTATTATTCACCCAGCTTTTAGCACCAGCATAGGTTATTTCATCGCCAGTTATTAAACCAACGGGATAAGTAAGTTTTCCATTTCCTATACTATCACTAACAGTAAATTTATCGGCAACATTATTACATTCCAAACTTGGTTTACCACTTGATAATCTATATCTTGTTCCAAACATTGTCCAATATTGACTAGAACTATCTTCATCTTTTCCTTTTAATGGTCCAGAAATAATTGTTCTGTCATTACAATAAACAGTATCTTCTAGTTTAGAAGTATAACTAGTCATATTAGTTTTATACCAATTATCAATGACAGTTTTAATTTTAGAATTATTAGTGTTAGTAAACATTTCCATTTTAGCATCATCAATATTTTTACCACCAGTTAGGGTTATGTAATAAATATTATTTTTATAGTCTGCTTCATTGCCATACCAGTTTATGTAATAAACATTGTTACAAGTATTACTAGTACTTAAACAAGTATAATGATATTTTTTAGCAATTTTAGCCTCATCAGTTAGCCAACTAGTGCTAGTCATGGTGTCTACTAGAGTATACTTACCATTAGAATAAGTTATATCATTACCATAGTAATAAGCATCAGTGACACTACTCATATCTTTTACTGATGAAACATATCTGGTTCCGTACATATATCCAACATCGACAGCACTTCCATTACTGTTAAAAGCACTAGTTCCTATTTGGGTTGCTTCTCCAGTAGTATTAGTACATTGATTATTAGAAGGTGTTCCATTATAAATCATTTTAATTCCACCAGTATCCGTAGTTCTAATTATCTTCCAACAGAAACCAGCGAATAAAACATTATTATTGGTTACCGCTCCACGGTAGTAATAGATAGGATGTTCATCAGAAGCTGTACTATTTAACATATACAATCCTTTACCATTAGTATCACTACTAATCTTACTAAAATCAATATTATTATCAAGTTCAAAATTTAATTTAACACTATTGTTAAATAAAAATACTTCATCCGACAATGTCTTAGATAAAGTATTTGATCCTGTATTAAATTCTACGATGCCATTAAAACTTCCTTTATCTATATCATTTTGTTCAGTATTAGTATCATTTAAATAAACCATTATATAGTAAGTTTTACTAGATCTAGCTTTAATAGTATCTTGTTTAACTAAACTAGATCTAGACATACCTCTTTTAGCATTCTCACTGTATGTGGTTTGAGTAGATAATTCTGTCCATTTAAGATTCTTAGAAGTACTACTAGTTAAAGTAACATAACCATCGACATTTACTTTAACACTACCTTCGTTATTTACAGTAATACTATAAATCTGACAAGCTGTATAGCCATTACTATCCTGACATTGGGCTTTTGCAGCATCATTTAATAAGCTTTCTTTAAGTGGTATTAATTTATCATCTTTAGTAAGTAATTTAACATTCATAGATATTTTAACATTAGCAATACTACCACTAATAGCATTATTACTACTACTAACACTGACACTAAAATAAGCATATGTACCCGTAAGTAACGCTACTACAATAGCCATAATAAAAACTAATAAATATAATTTTTTCTTATTATTCTTCATCTTACTACACCGTATCTATCCTTATACTATTATTATTGTTAAATATTAATAATATCATTCTCTTTTTATTTAAATATCCTATATTTTACTTAATTATACCATAAATGTGGCTATTAGCCTATATAATATTTTCAAAAAACATAACAAAATATAATTAGGTTGGTGATTATATGGTAAAATTATCCACTTCTACTCTAGAACAAGATACATTGTTAAATGATGAATATTATTACTCTATTATAAGAAAAAATATTCGTAAATATCGAAAACAAAAGAAATTAACCCAACAAGAATTAGCAGATTTAACCGATATATCTAGAGAGTATATTTGTGATATAGAGAATGAAAGTAGAAATAAACATATTACCATCGCCTTATTAGGAAGAATATCTGAAGCATTAAATATTGATATAACTAATTTTTTTAAATAAATAAATTAGCAATAAAAATTCAAAAATTTTTATTGCCTTTTCTTTAAGTAAAAAGATTTAACTATTTACAAGTTAAACCTTGGTTTTCATATCCTGTTCTTAAAGTATCTAGATCTCTAGATAAATTAAGATTAGTAAGATCTGTATCTGATATCGTATTAAAGTCTATATTATATACTACTTCATATTCATCATCTTTATCTACTTCTACTTTACTAGAAAATCCTTTAATACCATTATAAGTATTCATCTGATTATTATAAGTATCTTTAATACCAGATATATCTAATATTGTTGTTGTAACGGCATCTATAGTACTATCTATAGCATCTCCAAGAGCGCCATCTACTATTTTACCACTATCATCAGTATGACTACTTGTATCTACATCTCCTGCTTTATCATTGGTATTATTATTATCTACTGCACTACCATCAGTACCAGTTTCAACACCATCTGCCGTATTATCATAAGTATAATGATGTGTTATTTTCATTTTCTTAACATCATTATCTTTATATTCTATCTTATATGTTTCTTTAGTTACCATACCATTGGTAGTAGTTTCTGATGTACATGTAAGCATTTCTGTATTACCACATCCAGATAATAATAATGAAGCTGTAACAGTACCACATAATAACATTATTTTCTTCATTCTTTTACCTCCATTCATTAATATTATTTACTAATAACTAAATATTACACTACCAATTTATTCCAAAAAAAATTTAAGCTTTCACTTAAATTTTTTTAAAAATCTGCATTATTAGGAGTTCTAGGAAATGGAATAACATCTCTTATATTTTCTACTCCTGTTAAATAAATAAGTAATCTTTCAAATCCTAATCCAAATCCACTATGATAACAACCACCATATCTTCTTAAATTAGTATACCAATATAAACCTTCTTTTGTCTCTAAAGACATTCCTACTTCATCCATTCTCTTAATTAATTTTTCGTAATCATCTTCTCTTTGTGATCCACCCATTAATTCTCCAACTCCTGGTATTTCTAAATCTACTGCCGCTACTGTCTTACCATCACTATTCTGTTTCATATAGAAAGATTTAATATCTTTAGGCCAATTAGTAATAAATACTGGACAATTATAATATTCTGTTATATATCTTTCATGTTCTTTAGCAATATCTTCTCCATATTCAGGAATAAATTCCCATTTCCTATCTGCTTCTTTCAACAATTTAATAGCTTCTTCATGACTAATTCTTACAAAGTTACTATTAACTAACTTTGTTAATTTATCTTTAAGTCCTTTTTCCACAAAATTGTTGAAAAACTCTATTTCTTCTTTACAATTATCTAAAACATACTTAACAACATATTTAAGCATCTCTTCTTCTACTTCCATAAGTCCTTCTAAATCACAAAAAGCCATTTCTGGTTCTATCATCCAAAATTCATTAGCGTGTGTCTTAGTATTTGATTCTTCTGTTCTAAAAGTAGGTCCAAAAGTATATATCTTTTTAAAAGCCATGGCAAAAGCTTCTCCATGTAATTGACCAGTTCCTGTAATAAAAGCTTCTTTTCCAAATAAATCTTTTCCAAAATCTACTTTTCCCTCTTTATCTTTAGGAATATTATTCATATCAAACTTAGTAACTCTAAACATCTCTCCTGATCCTTCACAATCAGCACAAGTAATTAAAGGTGTAGTTACATATAAATAACCATTATCTTGAAAATACTTATGAATAGCATAAGCAGCCTTACTTCTAACTCTAAAAACAGCTTGAAATAAATTAGTTCTAGGTCTTAAATAAGCTTCTTCTCTTAAAAATTCTCTAGTATGCCTTTTAGGTTGTATAGGATAATCATCAGGACAATCTCCTTCTAATAATATACTCTCTAATATAAGTTCAAAAGCTTGTCCTTCCTTAGGACTTTTTTGTAAAAGTCCCCTAACAGTAACTGCACTCCCGATCTTAATCTTTGTAACTTCTTCAAAATTATCTAACTTATCATCATAAACAATTTGTAAATGTTGAAAACAAGTTCCATCACTAAGATCTATAAATCCAAAATGAGCTTGTTTTCTATGATTCCTAACCCAACCTTGTACCTTTATTTCTTTTCCTACATAATCTTCTTCATATAATTTTTTTATATCCATTATTTTTTCACTCCTAACTACAATTATTATAACAAAAAAAAGTTATAACATAACAATTACTTAAATAATTCCAAATAGACATAATTTAATTATATCTCATCCAAAATATTTGTAAATAACTTTTTAACTAAAAATAAGAATGGATTTTATTCTCACCATTCTTATTACCGCTACTACCTCATTTTCTTATTAATTAAACTAACATAACGTTTAACATCTTTAATTAATTTTCCATATAAATTAGGATAATGTCTAAATTCTTGAATAATATCTATATCATCCCTTGATATAGTTCCTACAAATTCATTAGTTTCATCACTAACTACTGGTACTTCTCTTCCTAATAAGTAATCAGTAGTTGTTCCAAAAATATCTGCTAAAAGATCAAATGTTTCTAAACTAGGTGTTCTAGTACCATTTTCATACCCACAAATAGAAACCTTAGTAACACCTACTAAATCTCCTAAATCTTGTTGACTCATACCTTTTTCAATTCTTAAATCTTTAATTCTTTTTCCGATTAACATTGGCAAATTCCCTCTTTCCTACACAGCTAGTCGCTCTTTGTTAATATTGATTATAGTACAAATTAGCAAGTTTAACATTATAATTAACTTCAAGATTACAACAGCTTGTTAATTTTTTTCTTTTTTGTTAATTTTCACAACCAAAACCTTAATTATCAAATAACAGCATCAGTTAATTAACTAATCAAGCAACTTATATTATAGCAATTTTTTTTAATAATGCAAGAGAAAAAGATAAGTTTTTTCAATTCTTATCTTCTTCTCTTGCTAATTCTGAATTTTTCTTAGATTTCTTTTTACTTTTACTAGTATCAGGATCCTTCTCTTTCCTAGCCGAGTTACTAGCTAAAAAGGTTACTCTTTCTGCAACTATTTCTGTCTTCTTACTTCTAGTTCCATCTTGATTTTCTATAAGTCTTGTCTGGATCCTTCCTTTTACTCCTAACATATCACCACTTTGACAATATTCTGTTGTATTCTCAGCTACTCCTGTCCATAAAGTACAATCTAAGAAATCTGTATCATATTCACCTTCTGTATTCTTATAATTTCTTGGAACTGCCAAGGTTATGGTAGTCATTTTCTTACCTGTTTCTGTAACTTTTAATTCAGGATTTTTTACTAGTCTACCAACTAAAACAATTTGATTAAGCATTATTTTTTTCCTCCTTCTCCTAAAATATATCATAAGAAAAAATAATGCACAAAAATCTATTTATCAATTTCTAATCTCTTTATAATTCAAAAATTATCTTTTCTAATTAATTATCTCTCTCTAATTAAAAATTACTGTTTAATTTCTTAAACAGTAACTATTTTTTATTATTTTCCATTCATATTAACAGCCAATAATCTGTTTAATTCTACAGCATATTCCATAGGAAGTTCTTCTCTAAAGGCATTAACAAATCCCATAACAATGAGTTCCTTAGCTTTATCTTCATCTATTCCCCTACTCATAAGATAAAATAATTTCTCATCACTTATCTTACTAACAGTAGCTTCATGTTCTAATAAACTACTATTATTAGAAACAATATTTGTAGGAATAGTATCACTCTTAGAAACTTCATCTAAGATCATTGTATCACACTTAACACTAGCCATAGAGTTATGTGCCTGTGGCTCTATTCTAACAGTTCCCCTATAAGTAGCATTTCCCGAATTAGAAGCTATAGACTTAGACACTATATTACTCTTTGTATAAGGTGCTAAATGAATCATCTTGGCTCCCGTATCCTGGATTTGTCCCTTAGAAGCAGCTGCCACTGTAATACAACTACCTCTAGCATAAGGTCCTTTTAAAATACAACAAGGATATTTCATATTAACTTGAGCCCCAACATTACCATCGATCCATTCCATAAGTCCATTTTCCATTACAATAGCTCTCTTAGTAACTAAATTATATACATCATTAGACCAATTCTGAATAGTTGTATATCTACATTTAGCATTCTTTCCCACAAATATCTCTACTACAGCCGCATGTAAAGCATCTTCTGTATAATATGGAGCCGTACATCCTTCTATATAATGTAATTCACTATCATCATCTACTATTATTAAAGTTCTCTCAAACTGTCCCATATTCTTACTATTTATTCTAAAATAACTTTGTAATGGTCTATCTAACTTAGTATGTGGAGGTATATAAATAAATGTCCCCCCACTCCACACTGCTCCATTAAGAGCCGTATATTTATTTTCATCATATTTAACTAAGGTATTAAAATATTTTCTAAATAATTCTGGGTATCTCTTATAAGCCGTATCTGTGTCTAAAAATATAACATTTTTCTTTTCTAATTCTTCAATCATATTATGATAAATAACTTCACTATCATATTGAGCTCCCATTCCATCTAGATAATCTTTCTCTGCTTTAATTACTCCTAAATTATCAAATAAATTCCTAACTCCACAAGAAATATTATTCCAATTATTAGTAAGCTTTTCTTCTCTTTCTTTATAATAAGTTATTTTATCAAAATCTACTTTTATTTCTGGACCAAAAGAAGGATCTTTACTCATTAAAAACTCATCAACTGATCTTAATCTAAAATTAAGCATCCAGTCATCTTCACCTTTTATCTCCGAAATTCTTTTTACTACATCTCTTGTTAATTTCATAGTCTCACCTGTTTCCCTTTTATTATACCTTATTAAAATTCAAAAAAAAAGAGAATTCAGTATTTTCTCTTAATTATTATCATCACTTCTACCCAAAGATTTTATTCTAGCATAAATATCTTTTTCCTTATTCTCTTTATTTTCTGCCTCTTCTTCAAAACTAGGAGTAATCCTTGGAGAAATATTATTTATAATATTTCTCCCTAATTCCTTAGAATTATCTTTCTCTAATTCTTCCTTATTCTGTTTCTGTTGTCTTTTAACATAACTATCTAAATTCCCCTTAGCGATCTTTAATTCTGCTTCGGTACTCTCGATCTCCGTATCAATATTTTTATTATTAATCTTGATCTTTCTTTCTTCCTCATAAACTTTCTTTGACGTATCAAATCCAATGAAACTAACTCCCGCTACGACAAAAGACTGAATTATTAATAATAAACCCTTCGTCAAAATAATTGCTAATATTTCAAAACTAACAGCTATTATTAAATATATTTTATTTATCTTTGAAACCTTATCATTATATAATTTTATCTTTTTCTTTTTATCATATAACTCTTTAAGTTTAGCATTCAAATGAGTTATTTCATCTTGTAATTTTATATATTCTTGATTATTTTTATAACTTTTATCTCTATTACTCATTCAATCACTATCCTTTACCACAACATTATACACTAAATACTTAAATAAATCAATCTACATAGTAATGTTTTATAACACTTAAATCATCATCTAATAAATAACATATAGGCTTACCTGTTGGTATCTCTACCTTCATAATTTCTTGATCTGATAAATTATCTAAATATTTAATTAATCCTCTTAAACTATTACCATGAGCCACTATAATAATATTCTTACCAGATCTTAATTCCCCACTAATATCTTCCTTCCAATACTCTAAAACTCTCTTAATAGTATCCAATAAATTCTCTGTCCTTGGTAACTCCTCTAAAGATAAATCTTTATACTTAATATCTCTACCAGGATATCTCTCATCGTTTATATCTAATGCCGGAGGCCTTACATCAGCACTCCTACGCCATAACAACACCTGTTCTTCCCCATACTTCTTCCTAGTTTCATCTTTATTAAGTCCCTGTAAAGCCCCATAATGTCTTTCATTAAGTTTCCAAGACTTCCTTATCTCTATATTATTATTTCCCATCTCTTTTAATATTATATCTAAAGTATCTTGAGCTCTCTTTAAATAAGAAGTATAAGCTAAATCAAAAGAAAAACCTCTCTCTTTAAGTAACTCTCCTGCCTCTTTAGCTTCCTTTCTTCCTAAAGAAGATAATTCTACATCTGTCCACCCTGTAAACTTATTTTCTAAATTCCATATACTCTGCCCATGTCTTACTAATACTAATTTTATCATTTTTCACCATCCCTTATTTATCTTTATTATACTATATTAATCATAATAAAAGAAGAAATATTAATTTTCTTTATATTTTTTTAATACTTCTTCTAATCCTCTCCACGATAATGTTGCACATTTCTTTCTAGAAGGTTGCTTATAAACATCATCATAAACAATAGCGTCTTCTAATATATCTCTATTATAATCTTTTTCTTCGATCATATTCTCATAATTATTAATAATCTCTAAAGCCTCATCTACAGTCTTACCTATTAAAGTATTACTCATAATAGAACTACTAGATATACTAATAACACAAGCTTCCCCCTCAAACTTAATATCTTCTATAACATTATCTTTTATCTTAATATATAAATCTATATTATCTATACAACTAACATTCCTACTATTCTTCTTTATATAATCTTTATCATCATCACATCTACCCCTATTAATAGGATTTTGATAATTATCAAGAATTATACTTCTCTTTAGTTCTGGATTCATTTTATCACCTACAATATCTCTTCCCAAATCTTATCACTATGTTCAAGAACTTCTATTAATTTATCTACTTCTTCATAGCTATTATAAAAAGCCAAACTAATTCTACAGGTATTATTTACATTAAATACATTATTAAGTATCTTAGCACAATGATTACCAGCTCTTACACATATATTATATTTATCTAAATAAATAGCCGTATCCTGACTAAATACTTTCTTTAAATTAAAAGCCACTATTGTTCCTTTATTATTCTTATTATATACTTCTATATTATCAAGATTTTCTAATCTTGATACCAAATATTGCCTAAGATCATGTTCATACTTCCATATCTTAGTAACATCTTTACTCTCTAAATACTTAATTGCTGCCCTAAGGCCAATTACTCCGGCAATATTCTGTGTCCCTGCTTCAAACTTAATAGGCGTTTCCCTAAGTTCCATATAACCATCATTTAAAAATGTCGCATTCATACCGCCCCCATAATTAATGGGATCCATTCTTTCTAATAGTTCAAACTTACCATACATAACTCCTATTCCCGTTGGTCCATATATCTTATGCCCTGAGAAAACTAAGAAATCCACATCTAGATCTTTAACATTCACTTTAGTGTGTGCAACCATTTGTGCCCCATCTACAACTACCAAAATACTTTTTTCGTGAGCTATCTTACATATATCCTTAATTGGTCTATTATCCCCAATAACATTAGTCGTTCCCGCTAAAGAAATAACCTTTGTCTTCTCCGTAATAGCCTTCTCAACATTTTGAACCGTGACTTCATTATTAGAATCAAGTTCAATATACTTAACTACTATTCCCTTCTCCTTAGCTAACACAAACCATGGCAAAATATTAGAAGCATGCTCACTCTCCGTAATTAAAACTTCATCTCCCGCTTCTAAATATTTTCCAAAGTATCCTTTACTAATCCAATTAAGCCCTTCTGTAGAGCCACTAGTAAACACAATCTCACTAGCGTCCTCTGCACCTATAAAATTCTTAACAACTTCCCTTGTATCTTCATAAATACTATCTACTTTAGCACTATTCTTATAGTCTCCCCTATGTGCATTAGCAGTATATTCACTATAATATTTAACTACCTCATCTATAACTACTTGTGGTTTTAAAGTCGTCGCTCCATTATCAAAATATATAAGCCCCGTCTTTAAAATAGGAAAATCTTCTCTATACATATTATTCACCCCCAATACTTATTTATAATATTAGTAATCTTTGTCATACTATCCATATCCATAACTAAATTAGAAAATATATATCCCCTAACTAATAATTTAATACTATTATTATAATCAATACCTCTACTCATAAGATAAAATATCTCTTCATCATTAAATCTCCCAATAACACTACCATGTCTAGCCTCTACATCATTTAAATCAATATACATATTAGGCCTAATTGTCGAATGATTTTCTCCCAAATTAATAATCTTTGTATCCTGATTAAGAACACACCCTATACTCTTTTTAGGAAGAATACTATCAATAGTAAAATCAGTTCGACCCTCTATCGCAATACTCCTATTACTTATATTACTATAAGTATGTAACTTATTATGATTAATAATAATCTTATACTCCTCAGTATCCCTACATATATTAGAAAAATGATAATTTACTTTAGCATATTCCCCATCTAAATTAAATACTATCTCTTCCCTACATTTCTTATTATTATAAAACTTAAACACCAATAAATTACTATGTTCTTGTAAAAAATATTTATTTTTTACCCTAATCTCATCATTATCTGAATACTCAAATAACTTTATCATAGTCCCAGAATCGATCCTAAATTCTAATTCGACATCATTACAATCATTATATTCTATCTCATAATCGCCATTTTCTTTAAAATATATCTTCTTACCCTCTATTCTTACATTACCATCTATAACACTAATTTCATTATTAGTTACTAATATTTTATTCATTATCATTATCCTCGGTAGTACTAATATATTTATTAAATCCATTTTCTAATATATTTTGTGAAATAGAATAATCTCCACTAGCAACTATATGACCATTATTAACAACATGAACATAATCTGGCTTTAATATATCTAATATTAAAGCATAATGTGTAATTATAATTATTGAAGTATCGGGATGTTCTTTTTTATAATTTATTATGTTTTCACTAACAACTCGCATACTATCAATATCAAGTCCACTATCTAACTCATCCATAATAATTAAAGACGGTTCTAATAATTTTATTTGTAATACTTCATTCTTTTTCTTTTCTCCTCCTGAAAATCCTATATTTAAAGATCTATGTATCAATTCTTTATTCATAGAAAGTTCATCCGTAGCTTGTTCACATTTCTTTATAAATTGATATAAACCTATTTTCTTTCCTTCTCTACTACTAATAGCCGTCCTAAGAAAATCTTGATTACTAACGCCATCTATTTCCATAGGATATTGCATTGCTAAAAAGATTCCTAATCTACTTCTTTCATCTACTCTAAGATCAAGAATACTCTTTCCATTAACCATTATATCTCCATTAGTAACTTTATAATTATTATCTCCCATAATAACTCTTGATAGAGTACTTTTACCAACTCCATTAGGTCCCATTATTGCATGAATTTCTCCATCATTTATATCTAAATTAAAATTTTTAAGTATTTCCTTCGAACCAATTTTAACATCTAAATTCTTAATTTGTAATTTCATAAGTTCATCACCAACACTATTATACAACATTTATCTCTAAATTCCAAAACAAAAAGAAGACAATTTTTTATCACCTTCCCTTTAACTAAATTTTGCCGTAACTTTACCTTGCGTATCTCCAGCATCACTATATGCTTTAAAAGTAACTACTCCTTGATAATTACCACTATCTTCCTGATTATCTTCAATATCCTCTAACCAAACCATAATATAGTAATAAGAAGACATTGTATTAAAGGTTATTCCCTTATAAGAACTACTACCTACATTAGTAAACATAACATCTGTACCTGTCGTTGTATTACTAGCACTCTTCACATTACCAGCCTTCAAATAAGTACTAGTATTATACACTGAAGAAGTAATATTTTGAATATTACTAGCATTAGTTGTTCCTTTAGGACCAAGTAATGCCCATTTAACATTTGGTATATTAGCTTCTGCATTCTTCTTTCTAATATTCAAATATCCATCTAAAACAACGGGACTATTAGCTTTCACTTCAATCTTAAATACATCACATACACTATATTGTGAACTATCGACACATCCACTGCTAAGAGCCTTCGGAATTCCTGTTGTCGTTGTAACATCTAATACTCCAGCACTACTAATCAAATTATAAGGTATCATTACCGTACTACTAGGTGCTGTCCCACTTGTTGTAAGCTTACTAACATTTAAAGTTACACCAACATCTGCTATCTTACCAGTAATCGTCGTATTATTAACAGCACTAGCTTGAAAATACGCAAATGTTCCCGAAATTAAAGCCACTATTAAGGAAGCAACTACTACTAATAAATATAATCTTATTCTATAATTATTACCATTTACTTGATAATATAAAGAATTATCATTCATAAGCCACCTCCACTACAATATCATCTAAATTATAACATAAATCACCAATAATTCAAGAGCAACTAAATCTTCAAATATTTTTTTACCGCCCTTGAACTACCAAACATTCCTACTAACATTCCTATAACTAATAAAATTAAAGAACAAATATAAATAAATGGTGTTGGTTCTACTAATTTTGCTAAATTAAAATTAAGAAGTGTACCTCCAAAATAATTATATAAACTAATATATCCCCATATAGCAAATATTATTGGTATAATTGCTCCTATTACTCCTAAAAATAATCCTTCTATAACAAATGGTACTTTAATAGAAATATTAGAAGCTCCTACCAATCTCATAATCTCTATCTCTGTCCTTCTAGAATATATTGCTAACTTAATAGTATTAGCAATTAGAAAAGCCGTTACAATGATAAGAGCTATAACAGCACAAATACAAAATCTCTCTATAGTTTGAAATACTGTAACTAATTGTTCTACTGTATTTTCACTATAATATACTGTCATAACTTTATCTGAAGCCTTAATAGTATCTACTGTTTTCTTAATCTCATTTATATCTTTAACTTTTAAAATAAAACTATCCGCTAAAGGATTAGTATCATCAGTCCAATTATCTATTATTGGTTGAAAAGTAGCATCACCCTCTAAATATTCTGAAGCAGCCTGTTTCTTACTTTTATAATTAAGACTTTCCACATTACCTGTTCCTTTAATAATATTCTCTACTGCATTAACATCATCTTGTGTTGCATCATAATTCAAAAATATAATTACTGATACATCTTTCTCTATTGTTTTAGCAAAGTTCTCTACATTATAAGATAATATCAAAGAAATAGCTACTACTATCAATGTAATAGTAATACAAGAGATAGAAGCTAAAGACAAAGCAAAGTTTCTAATTACACTCTTAAAAGCATCTCTAACATATCTAGTCATAACTCTAAAGATTTTCACGATAAAAAGTCCCCCTCTCATAGTCCCTAATTATAGTTCCCTCTTTTATAACTACTACTCTTTCTTTCATTCTATCAACTATTTCTAGATCATGTGTAGCCATAATAATAGTTGTTCCTCGTCTATTAATATTCTTTAATACTTCCATAATCCCCATACTAGTAACTGGATCCAAATTACCTGTAGGTTCATCACAAATAAGTAGTTTAGGCCTATTAACAATAGCTCTAGCAATAACAACTCTTTGTTGTTCTCCACCTGAAAGTTGATCAGGATACTGTCTAAATTTACTCTTTAATCCAACTAAATCTAACACTTCCATAACTCTATGTTGAATTTCTTTTTTGTCGCAAGATAAAACTTCCATAGCAAAAGCTACATTCTCAAAGACTGTTAACTTAGGTAATAATTTAAAATCCTGAAATACTACTCCTAATTTTCTTCTTAAAACATAAACTTTTCTATTCTTTAATCTAGCAACATTAATCCCCCCTATTATAATAGATCCCTTATCCGGTTTTTCTTCTCTATATAACATCTTTATTAATGTTGATTTACCACTACCACTAGAACCTATAACAAAGACAAATTCCCCTTTTTTAATACTTAAATTAAGATTAAATAAAGCTACTGTCCCTGTCTTATAAGTCTTCTGAACATCCGCTAACCTAATCAGTTCCATCTAACTACACCACCTTTATCTAATTATAACATTATCTCTTCTTTTTTTAAATAATTAAATACCACCTTTTACCTCATAAGCATCTGTAATAATATAAAAAGCTTTATTATCTATCTCTTCAATAACATCTCTTACAAATACATATTCTCTAGTAGGAATTACACACAATATAACCTTAAGATTATCTAAAGAATATCCCCCTTTTCCCTCTAATAAAGTAGCACTATGTCCTAGTTCTTTAATAATGAAGTCTCTTACTTCTTTTTCTTTACTAGTAACTATATAAAAAGCCTTACTATCTGATATTCCTAATATTACCTTATCCATTATTAAAGACGATACATATAAAGAGATAATTGCATATAAAGCATTAGTTATCCCAAAAGTAAAACTTCCAATTAATATAATAATAGTATTAACAATTAAATTAGCTTTTCCATAAGAAATCCTAGCATATTTACTAATAATCTGACATAAAGTTTGAACTCCTCCTAAAGAAAACCCTGTTCTTACAATAATTCCATTAGCAAATCCTAATAATAACCCTCCATAAATCATTAACGCTAACATACTAGTATTTTCTAAATCAATAAAAGAAGAAAAGATACTAGTTGCCTGCATAAATAAGGGCAATACTAATAATCCCACTACCGTCTTAGTAGTAGCTTTCTTTCCTAACAAAAAGTAACTAATCACTAACAATAATAGAGAAAAAACTAAAACAAATAAACTTGGATTAATATTAAAATACTCTTTAAAAATAAGTGATATACCAGCTGTACCTCCTACAACAACATCATATGGTTCAAAAAACAAAGTAAAAGCTAAAGCATAAATATAGGTTCCAAACATCAAAAAACAATATCTCTCTGGTAAATTAGTTCTATCCACTTTCTTACCAATCCAATTACTATCAAACTTACTAAATATTTCCATGTTTCTCCCCCCTATTACTAACCTCATAGGCATCACATACTAAGAAAAAGGCTTTCGGATCTATTTCTCTTATTCCCTCTTTAATCAAAAAATAATCTCTAGTAGGAACTACCGTTAATATCATAGCTTGCTTATTATAACTATATCCTCCTCTAGCATTCAATAATGTTACTCCACTATGAATATAATTAATTAAATAATCTCTAATCTTTTTTTCTTTATTAGTAACAATATAAAAAGCTTTACTCTCAGATATTCCTAACAATAATTTATCTGTCAAATAACTAATAATATACAAAACAATAAAACCATATAACACTATTTCCCAACTAAATACTAACTTTGCACTAAGTACTACTAATCCATCTACTATGATCATGGCTTTTCCCATTGACATCTTTGTATATTTAGCCAAGATCTTATCCATAATATCTGTTCCACCCGTAGTAAAACCCGTCTTAAATACCATTCCGTATCCTATTCCTGACATAACTGCACCCAATATTGCTACTAACAATAATTCAATATTATCTAAATTAACCATATCAACAACACCCGCAGTTAAATTAGTAAACAATGGAAATAGTAATGATCCCACTACTGATTTTTTTGTATCTTCAACTCCCAATGTAAAATAACTAATAATTAGCAAAATAATATTACTTATCAGAATAAATAAAGTAGGATTAACACCAAATTGTTTTAAAACAATAGATAACCCTCCTATACCAAAGCAAACAATATTATATTTTAAAAAAAAGACATTAAAAGCCAAAGCTACAATTAAACTTCCCACAACTAATAAAAAATATCTTTTGACTAAGTCTTTATGTTTAACTCTATCAATAGCCTTCTCGATCCTTTTCTTTCGTATCTTCTCAAAAAACATACTATCTACCCCATTTTTAATTCTTCTTTAATAAACTCTTCTATATCTCCGTCTAAAACTTTATTAACATTAACTTCTTCATAATTAGTATCATTATCTTTAACTAATGTATAAGGACACATAACATAACTCCTCTTAGCAGAACCAAACCCATTACTAACCTCTTCCCCCTTAATTAAGTTAAGTTCTTTATCTTTCTTTTCTTGTTCTAAAACATATAATTTACTTCTTAATATTTCTAAACAATGTTCTTTATTTTGAATTTGACTTCTCTCATTCTGACAAGTAACCACAATTCCTGTTGGTAAATGTGTAATTCTAACAGCACTATCAGTAGTATTAACTCCCTGTCCTCCAGGGCCACTACTTCTATATATATCAATTCTTAAATCACTATCAGAGATCTTTATATCATTATCATCCTTAACATCAGGAATAACCTCTACTGCCGCAAAAGATGTATGTCTTCTCTTATTACTATCAAAAGGACTAATTCTAACTAATCTATGAATTCCCTTTTCTCCCTTTAAATATCCATAAGCATTAATTCCCTCTATTAACAAAGTAACTCTTCTATATCCAACTTCATCTCCAGGAAGACTATCCATAAGATTAACCCTATATCCCACTTTATTTCCATATCTTAAATACATTCTATATAGCATATTAACCCAATCACAACTCTCTGTCCCCCCTGCTCCAGCATGGATCTCTAATATACAATTATTCTTATCATACTTACCAGATAGATATGTATTTAATTTTAAGTCATCTACCTGTTTCTTTAATTCACCATATTCCTCAAGAATTAAAGAAACATATTCCTTATAATCTTCGCCTTCTATATTATCAAGAATCTCTATATTACTTTTAATCTTATTATATACATCATTAACAGGATTAACTATATCCTTAAGATAATTATACTCTTTAATAATCTTATTAGCGTCCTCTTTATTATTCCAAAAATCCTTACTACTAATAAGATTATTAACTATTCTTAATCTCTTTTCCTTATCTTCTAAGTCAAAGCGACCTCCTAATATCTTCAACATTATCTAAAATTTCCTTATACAATAAACCTAATTCCTTACTATCCATTTCGCTCACCTTATTCTAATTATAACTTATCTTAATCAAAAAAGAAAGACTAAATCCCAATTATAACTCTTCAAGAATTATAATTTTAATTTACTATTTAGTCTTTTTCCTAGTTAATTCCTTCTCATTATTTGCATAAACAACACTAAAATTAATTCCTCTTCTATAATTCTCGATCGCCGTTCTTTCAAATGGAATTACATCTTCTGGTAATTTATCCATCCTTGCCCACACTAATTCTTGACACTTATTAGGTTCCTTAATCTCTATCTCCCCTCTATAGTTATCAACTACAAAATATACATCAAAATAAGGATCTATTGATTTATTTCTTCTATTTACCACAAAAGTATCTCCCAAATCTCTTTCAGAAATCTCGATTCCTAATTCTTCCCTTGCTTCCCTAGTTACCGTTTCATAGACATCTTCAGAAATATCAACATGACCAGCTGGTAAACCTAAATATAGTGGCCATAACTTTGTTCCTTGCCTTCTTTGAAATAATATTTCTCCCTTCTCATTCTTAATAATTAAATATATTGCACTCAAGAATTTTTCTCTTTCCATTTTCTAAATCTCCTCACTTCTTAAATTCACTTCTATTTTATCACAGTTTTCTTCAAAAAAAGATCTATAAATGTTCATTTTTATCCTAAGTCTTACCGTGATTTTTTATTCCTTAGCTCTCAATTTTGTTTTACATCTCCTTATACATTGTACATTTTTAACACTTCATCGATACCTATGCGTACACCAATTAGATATATGTCACGCACGACAAACTATGAAAATATTCTCTCTATATCTAAGAAACGGATTTCATATCAAGATAGATAATTATTTGTATCCATATATTTTGTTATATATTCATTATACATTTTAAAAATATCTTCATAAATTAAAATAGAAGAATTTAAATATGAGAATTAATTCTAAAAAATTAAAGGAGGATGTATAATGAATAATTGCAATGATTATGAGCGAATAAAAAAAAGAATTGAAGAAGAAAGAAAAAAATATAAATATTGTTATGTACAAGGACCAACTGGACCGAAAGGTGATAAAGGAGATACTGGACCTCAAGGAATTAAAGGTGAAAAAGGCGATCAAGGGGAAAAAGGAGAGAGAGGAATCCCAGGACCAACTAATATCGATATTGGAGTTACAGAAACAGTAGAATCTTTTGAAGAAGCTAAAGTAGAAAATGTTGGAACAAATAAAGATGTTATTTTAAATTTTAAAATACCAAGAGGTAAGCAAGGAATAGAGGGGAAAATTGGTCCTCAAGGAATTCCAGGACCAAAAGGTGATAAAGGAAACGTTGGTCCCCAAGGAATTAAAGGTGAAAGAGGTGACCAAGGACCATCTACTATTCAAATTGGAAATATAGAAACAATAGAGTCTACTGAAGAAGCTGAAGTTATAAATGTTGGAACACCAGTAGATGTAGTTTTAGACTTTAAAATACCAAAGGGCGAAAAAGGTGATAAAGGAGAGATGGGACCAAGAGGATTACCAGGTGAAATAGGAAGAACAGAACATATTGCTATAGATGAAACTGAAACTTTAGAGCCTGGAGAACCCGCAACTGTTATGGATACCTTTGAAAATTGGGTACATCATTTAGCATTTTCAATTCCAAAAGGTGATAAAGGAGATATAGGAGAAAGAGGACCACAAGGTCCAGCAGGCCCACCAGGGACAGAATTTGTGTCCTCTTATGGAATTAGATATTCAATGAATGATACACAAATTAATTTACCGCAAGGAACTGATACTATAATTCCACTACCCGAAAAAGGAACAGCATTTTTAACAGAATATCCAGATGATAATTCTATTAAAATAAAAGAAAATGGAGTATACCTTATATCATATTTACTATGTGGAGCAACAAACGAAGAATGTTCTATAACAATGTCAGTTAGAGCAAATAATATATTACAACCAGCTACAAGTGCAACAAGTGAATTTATTGCTCAAATGATTAATAGTATAAGTGGAACAACCATTGTATCATTACAAACAAATGACCTTATAACATTAAATGTCAAACCATCTAAAACCGTTAACATGAAATTTAATGGCAGTACTAATGCAATGTTGAGCGTCACTAAAATTCATTAAAAAAACTCTATTCTTTTTAATTAATTAGCTTTTAAATTTCAACATAAATTATTGTGAAGGAAGGTGATAATTATTCAAATAATAGATAATAGTACTGTTGTTGTTACAACTAGCGATGAATTAAAACAAGTATTGAGCGAAGATAATGGTTATGAATATGTTTATTTAGGAAACGATATTACCGCAACAAGTGGTTTTATTATAAATAGTAATAAAAGTAAAATTATTATTGATGGAACATATAATAGTACAAAATACACTTACACAAATAATTTAAGTTTAGAAGAAACAGTTATAAAAGCAAGTACAACTAATAAAAGAATTATATTAAAAAATATGAATATAGTTTCTTCACATGGTTATGGAGTTATTTATGTTCCGTCTCATCCAAACTATTCTAATGTAGTAGTAGAATATAATAATATAAATTTTAGTGGAATCGAACTTTCACAAAATTATTATGGAACTACTAAAATTATAGATTCCGTTCTAGAAGTGAAAGATACTAATAATGTTTCTGCTCAAAGAGCCTGTAATTCCAATATAATTATAATCGGTGGAAACACAACAATTACAAGTAGTTCAACCACAAATACAATTTTCTTTTTTAATGATGTTATACCATCTTTAGTTAAAATTATGCCAAATAGCAGAATAAGTATTACGACCAACAAAGAATTTATGAATGGAACTAATAGGTTAGATCTAATAGTAGGACATGGAGCAGAATTTCTTTTAACAACAGGAAACGGTTTTGCAATAACAACAACTCATGGAGCTAGAAATGTTTTAATAGAAGAAATGGCTAATTTTACATTTATAGAAAAAAGTCATCAAAGAGTTCCTATGTGGAATATATTTGGAGATTTTAAAGTTTTAGAAGGTGCCAGTGTATCAATAATAAATACTTATATGACAACACCATCTGATAACTATAATATTTATTTTAAAGGAACTAATCAAAAATTTATACTAGATAATCCAAAATATGTAAATATTTATACCAAAAATGCAAATATAGTTTATACAAACAATCCTGTTGATTTTGTATTTAGCTTTAGTAGAATTAATATGTGGATATATGCTCTTGATTATACTTCTGCTTGCACTATTGATGATACACCAGCATTCTATTGGTATAAAGAAAATACACCAGCTAAAATAACAGGTGTCTTAAATATGGATAGTACTACAATTACATCCCATAATTTTACAGATGCTGAATTAAGTTTAATATCAGATATAAATAGTTTTTCATTTCAAGATAAAAAAATATTAACTATTGGAATGCTCAAGATAAATATTCATCCAATTACAAATTCTACATCTACCATTTCAGGTCACACTATACCATATGCAAATATTAAAATAGAATATGATAATAAAAGTTTAACAACAGTTTCAAATGAAAATGGTTTGTTTGAAGCCAGTATTGATTCCAACATTTCAGATAATACAAGAATTAAAATAACATCTTGTTTAAATAGTTACTTTAACGAAAGAAAAGTAACAACCCCTTTCATGGGCGAATTAACTCTTTTAAAAGTAACAGAAAATATTCCTTTTAGTATGATACCATCTTCAACTAATCCAATTATATTACCTAAAAAAAATGAAACAGTGGTAACTGTAGTTGATAGTAGAATAAATAGTACTAACTGGAAACTATATTTAACTTATACAAATCCCATGATAGAAAGTACTGGCAAAGTATTAATAGATTCATTATTTTTCAAAAAATTCAATAATGAAGAAATACTTTTAAAAACAAATAAAAAATTAATATATGAATCAAATGACAATGGTGGAAATGTAACTGTTAGTAATATTACGTTTTCGCTTGATAAAGGATTACTGCTAAAACCTAGCAAAGATTTGCTTGAAGATGAAGATTATTCTACACTAATAATTTGGAGTGTTGAGGCATAATGCCTTTACAAAAAAAGACTTGATTCATAAAATATATTGTAATGAGGTGAATTATGACAAGTGATTATATTTATATTAAACTTTGTAGTAACGACAGCATATGTCTAAGTAATTTAAAAATAAAACTTAAAAATAAGTGTGATGAGATTGTTTTTGATGGAATAACAGATAATTTTGGAAAATTAAAAATACCAATATGTAGTAATGAGGTATATAAATTAGTAATATATTCTAATTTATCAATTGTAAAAATACCTTTAATTGCAAGAAAAGATAAAGTTTATTGCATAAATATTGATAATAATAAAAGAAAAGAACATCTTGTTACAGTTTTACTAAAGGATAAATATTATCCAAACATAAAAATAGAAGGAGGTCAAATGATATTATGGCAAGACATACAATTCCAATAACAAATGGCAAAGGCAGTATTGAACTTGTTACTGGGACATACAATGCCCAAGCTGTTGCAGGTGGATATGATGCCTCAACACTAGAACCCAAAAATGTAACCATTATAGATGGAACTACCACATATGCTTTTACTATAAGTGCCAAAGGAACTTTAACACTTCATGTTACAGATACAGGTGATCCTAATACTGGAATACAAATTGTTGGAGCAAAATTTATAAGAACCGATAGTACAGGAACAATAGTTGGAAATGAAATAACAACTAACGACGATGGAAATGCTGTATTTAATAATGTTCCTTTTAGTGAATCTGGAAGTACTGCAATATATTATAAGCAAATATCCAGTGATGGAGGTCACACATTTGACGATAGTGTTAAATCAATAGTTATGACTGAAGCATCTGAAACAGTGCAAATAACAAATCCAACAGCACCAGTTAGAAACTTCACATTAATGGATGCAAGTTTCCCAAATATACCAGTTATAGATGGTCAAATAATACTTGAAGATAATTAATAAGGAAGCAAAATTTTTATAAAACTTGCTTCTTTTTACAATTATTATAAAGAATTTTTTTACTCTAAGGATATTATTCGAAAAAACATATCTAAATTTGAACTAAATTCAAATCTAATCTAAATTAGTATTCTTTATTTTATCCTCTATTATTTTTTTATTTTCTATTAACCTTTCATTATTAGGTGATAAACTAATTGCTTTATTAACATTTTCCAAAGCCAAAAATAATTTACCTTTATAATAATATGAAATTGATAATAAATCATTTATAGTATGATCATAGCTAAATACTTCATTTATATATGTTTTTTCTTGCCTACTAATTGTTAATGCTTTTTGACAATTATTTATTACTTCATCATAATTACCTAAAGAATACTCTAGAAGTGCCATTTCAACATATGGCTCTCTTAAATATGGTGCTTCATCTATTGCTTTTTCAAACCATCTTTTAGCTTCATCATATCTATTTAAATTCTCATAACATCTAGCAATAAATCTCATGGATGCACATCTTTCATCCTTCCATGTTGCACTTTTCAAATTTAAATGTTTAATAAGCGTATCTATTGCTTCATTCCATTTTCCATAATACATATATTCTCTACCTAAATAATGCATATTTCTATCATTTTCTGGATTTTCTTTTACTGATAACTCTAAAAGTGGAAGATATGAATTTCTTGATTTAGTACAATCAGGATAATGATTTAAAATAATATCTTCATTAATTACAACATTTTCATTTTTTTTCGTATACTCTAACACTTCATGAACTGGATAAATCCATTTATAATTATTTCTACTATGAATTTTTTCATATATAAATGATACTTTAGGATTATCATTATCATCTAAACTCCAATTATATGTATATCTGCATCTATTTGTATCTTTGTTCCAAACACTTTCTAATTTTTCTCTCCATCCTTCTTTTAATATTTCATCTAAATCAGTACAAACACATATATCAGCATTTTTGGGAACCATATCCAAAGAAATATTTCTGGCCACATCAAACCTCCAGGGATTTATTTTCTTTTGTTTTACATGTACTCCTTTTTCTACTAATAAATTTATAGAATTATCAGTAGACCCTGTATCAAGTACATATATCTCATCAGCTTCTTTCATAGAATCAAACCATCTATTAACAAATTTTTCTTCATTTTTACATATCGCATATACACAAACCTTATATTTTTTCATATATTTACCTATTTTCCTAAATATTCAATCACTATATTTACAAGTGTATTTGTAAAATACGAATTTGATTTTATATTATTTAAATCTGGTGATAATAAATATATTTCTTTTGAACCAATATTAACTATTTCATAATCATTATCCGTATTATCTACTGCGACTATTCCTTGAGATATTACATTAGAATATTCATTATTATAAATCCATTTACTAGCTCCAACATAAATATTATCTGTATTAGTTTGTCTAAATCCATATGATACAAAATCTGTATCAGGATTAAAATTATTGGGAGTTGTTTTTATAGACGCATTTATCATAATAGTAATTTTATAATATCCAAGCTTATTAAATTTAATTAAATTATCTTCACTATTTAAATTAACTAAATTATCAACATCTAGTTCAATTCTATCTAACGGAATTCTTTTATCTGGTTCTATTTTTATACCAGTTGCAACTGTTCCTTCATTATATTTTATTATATATGCATTTTGTATTTTACTTAATCCTGAAAAACCACTTGGTATTGTAAAATCTAAAATGTGATTAGGCCCTCCCCTATCTACAACACTTGCTTTACTTCCTGGCTCCCCAGTTAATGTTTCTCCTACTTCTATAGTTTCTGATAATCCTATTGGACCTGTTGGGCCTATTTCTCCTTGTTTACCTGTTGGACCAGTAGGTCCTGTTGGACCAAAACATGGTTTACAACATTTCTTATTTCTATTAATCATATCTAATATTCTTTGTTTTTCACAATCATTCATTCTTTTCACTCCTCTAATATATTTTATGAAAAACATTATTTTTTGCAATCGAGTAGAAAGAACTTTTTTACTAAAGTAATAAATACAACTACCTCTCACTCACCATAAGTACCATTCTGTATACAGTAGTTTAATTTGTAAGTTAGTTCTTTTTACAATGTCTCCAAAATAGAGTTCACATCATTGTATAGTACCCTATATTAAAATTTTGCTTATCAAATCACGATTTTATTCAACTTTTCCTGAAGCTCACACCTCATGATGAATTTCTTGTACTTTCCTAATACTTTGTTGATATGTATATGTATATTGAATTTTTTAAATATATACCATACACAACACACTATGAAAAAACCCTTATAAGGGCTTTTCTTATGCTATTTTTATAATATCAATATAAGCACTAGTATCAGGACCTGGAGATATAGTTACTGCTTCTGTCGATTCCATTGATAAACCTATTTCATCATTTGCATTAAATGAATTTATAGTACTTCCAAAAAATTCTGTATCTACATTTGCTGTTAAACTTTTAGTAATTGATGTATCACTAATAGGTGTTGTATTTTGATTAAGTCTTACTGTAAGATCTGTATTAGTATTTGGACTACCATAAAAATAATAGTCTACTTGATAAACACCATTTTCAGGTATCGTTAATTTATTTTGTGTATCTAAAGTTATTCCATTTGCTGGTCCATTACTTCCAAGTGGCACATCTGTTGCAACATTTTGCGTTAAAGTAATTGTATCTTCTGTAGTATCATATTTTCTTCCATAAGTATTAGTTGGTGTAACCGTTGCTCCCGCCGGACCTGTTGGTCCTGTTGGACCTTGTGCTCCTTGAAGACCCTGAGTCCCCTGAAGTCCTTGTATTCCTTGTGGACCTGTTGGTCCTGTTGGACCCTGTATTCCTTGTGAGCCTGCTGGACCTGCTGGACCTGTTGGACCTTGTATTCCTTGTGGACCTGCCGGGCCAGTTGGACCCTGTATTCCTTGTGGACCTGTTGGACCTTGTATTCCTTGTGGACCTGTTGGCCCCCCTGCTGGACCTGCTGGCCCTGTTGGGCCTGTTGGACCAAAACATGGTCTGCAACAATTCTTATTTTTATTAATCATATCTAATATTCTTTGTTTTTCACAATCATTCATCATTTAACCCCTTTCTATTATATAATACGAAAAAGAAATAAAAAATGAATAATTATTACAACTAAAAAAAGTACAAATTAAATTTGCACTTTAACATATTTCTAAATTTATTACTAGTTACATCATTTATTATTTTATTAAATACATTCATAATCTCTTCATCAATTAATGCTTTATCCATATCAGAGAATGCCAATTTATATGCTATAAATTTTTATCTCTATCAACATTCTTACCTATATAACCATCAAATACAATAAAACAACATCTTTCCAAATAATATATCTAAAAAGCAGGCATAAATCCAAGATATAATCATATCTAAATTGTAATATTTAACTTTTCTTTCAACTTTTCGATTTCCTTCTTTTTGATTAAATTTATGTCTAATTCTTCTTCATCAAAGATATTTTTAATATGCAAACTTATATTTTGTTTAGTTGTATCATATAAGTCAGCCATCTGTTGCTGTGATAACCATACTGTTTAATCTTCAAGTTTTACATCTATTTTTGTCGTTCCATCATCAGTTTGATAAATTACAATATTATTGTTATTTTCTTCCATGGTTATACCTCCATTTTTATTTAGATTTTAAAAGGTGTCAACAAATATAATCATTGTTCACACCTTTATTTTACTACACATTTTTAATATTTTGTGGACAAGTTATAAAACTCGAACCGATTTATATTTAAAAAGAATTAAATCTTTCCCTTATTTTATCCTACTTTCCACAGCAATTCTTATATCTTTTTTCTCGAACCACAAGTTCGTCCTTCTTTAGTATATATAGTACTATGCGATATATTTAGTATATATAGTACTATGCGATATATTTAGTACATATAGTACTATGCGATATATTTAGTACATATAGTACTATGCGATATATTTAGTACATATAGTACTATGCGATATATTTAGTACATATAGTACTATGTATTTTTTATTTTTTGCACACAAATTGCACACATTGTTATCATAATCATTCGTCTCTAAAATATTTACTAAATTTAGTATATTTATAAAATATACTTGCATTAAAATTATACTATAATTTTAGAAATTTAACAACGTAGTATTTCTAAATCTATCAAAAAAATTCTATAGTTCACCTTTATAAAAATAAATTTTCATTGCATCTTCGTTATACGTAGGTTTTGAAATATCTATATTTAGATAATTTGATATATAATATATCAGATATTGAGATGCAATTAATAAATCATACTCACATAATATTCCATCATATCTACTTTCAATTATTAAATTCTGATCTTTTTCTAAGTATTCCAATAACTTTTCCTCATATAAACTTGCATTTTTTTGTTTAAAATAAATATTTTTATTATGACTAAAATGTTCATAGTTGATAAATCTTCCATGCGAAAAATTTTTCTTTTCATGAATTAAACAATTATATATACCAGACTCAATTATTTTACTTTCTAAATCACTACTAGCAGACTCAGTAAAATCTCCTGTAAAAATATTAAAACTATTTCCTTCTTTTAAAAATTCTTTTAACACTTTTTTATTTTCTTTAAAATATTTATCAAAGTAATTTTTCCAATAACTTATACCGTCTCTAATAAAACATTCAACATCATTTCTTGATTTATTTTCAAAATATAATTTTAAAAATAAACTAGCAGGTGCTAAAGCACCTTCAAATGATAGAAAACCTCTTTCTTTTCCTTTATTGGTCCCTGTTCGATATGAAATAACATTGTTTTTAGATATTCCGGTTTTTGTTACAACTTTTTGTAACTCACCTTTTGTTATAATATATTTATTTTTGTTGTCGATTAAACTTGCACCAACAAGCAAATCATTTGTAGTTCCCGAGTAGGTGAATAAGAATGCCGAATCAACACTATTATTGTTTCTATAATATAGGTCTCTAGGATATAAAGCAATCGTGTTTATTCCATATAAATGATTAATAAGTTTTGATGAAAATTTTGCACCTGCAAAAGAACCACCAGTTCCTACAAAAATACTATTATTTAAACTTCTAAAATCTATTTTAGATAGCTTATCATAAGCACTACTATTAATAGCATTAATTATTCTTGTTTCTAAATTGTTGATATTTATATTACATCTTTTTATTTGTTTTCTTAATAAAATATCAAAATTACTGCAAGTGCAAGCATCTTTCACTTTTTTTATTTTATATAAATTTTGTATATGCCCTCTTGCTCCAAACTTTTTTACGACTTTTTTTGTAAGCCTTGTTGCTTTATCAAAAGTTGAATCAATAAATTTATAATCAATAACATAGGTGTTTTTTATATATTCACTAATAAACATTGAAAAAAATGCATCACCAGCTCCTGTTGGATCAACTTCTACCTCAGGATTACTTAACTCTTTTTTGACTTTTTTATTATCAAAAACAAAATCTGAACCTTTTTTTCCCCTAGTTACAATTATCATTTTAGGTTGTAATAAATTATATATATCTTCCAATGAGTTTTTAGAGAATCTATTTTTCAAATATTTTTCAACTCTTTCATTTAAATTTATAATATCAAATTTATTTTTAATTTTTTCAATTATTTCATTATCATTATAATCTTCTAATTCAAAATATTGTCCCAAATCTAACATTTTTCTATTATTACAATTATCTATTATAATTTGATTTTTATTGTTTAAATTATCAAAAATCAAAACATCATCTTTATTAATTTGTTTCAAAATGTCATTTGGTTCTATTTTACTTTCTTCATACCATTTTTTTATATTACAAACAGGGCATCCCTTTTTTGAAGTAAACTCTAATTTACCATTTAATTCTTGATATGAAACGTGAAAACAACGTGTGTTTACATTTTCAATTATTTTTACATTATCAATATTTGTTCCGACTTCCTTTAAACTATTAATTGCTATAGTACCTGC
Organism: uncultured Bacilli bacterium; assembly: GCA_934149105.1. Classification (GTDB taxonomy): domain Bacteria; phylum Bacillota_I; class Bacilli_A; order RF39; family UBA660; genus RUG11215. The sequence continues at coordinate 115,398 of CAKPDP010000001.1, read as the reverse complement.
CATATCATCACCACATACACCATACACGGATGTTTCTAAACCGAGTTTGGCAATATTAGCGATTATATTATGAGAAGTCATACCTCCATTTACTCCTATCAATTTGCCATTTTTATAATAAAAATCTGTAACTAAATCTCCAATACTAATTATTCTCATTTATTCACCTACTTAAATATTTTTCTCTAACCATTCGTACAAGTACTTATCTTTAAAGGCATGTGAAGTTAAAAAATGATTATCATTTTCTATAATTTTTAATTCTATATTTTTTGAATTTATGCTTTTAAGTTTATCATAAGCTTGTATACTTTCATTAACATCAATAACATCATCAGCATTTCCATGATATATCAAAATTGATTTGTCCTTTAATGGTAATAGAGTTTGATTAATAGGTAGCATTATACCACCTGATACTGAAACTATACCCTTAAATAGTTCTGGCCTTGACATAATGTAATTCCAAGCAGCAAATGCTCCCATGCTACTTCCTAAAATACATACTCTGCTTTTATCGTATTTATATTCTTTGTAAACTTCTTCCAAGATTTTTTCTACATCCCTTAAATGATAATCCCAAAAATTGTTATCAGTACACTGTGGAGCAACAACAATATAAGGTATATCAAAATTATTCATATATTTAGGTAAAGCATATTTCTCTACATCTTCTACTTTATTACCTCTTTCTCCAATACCATGTAAAAACAATAGTAATGGCAAATCACTTTCTTTTGCTTCTGGGGCATAAACAATATAATTTATATTACAAAAATTACTATCATTAAGTTTACAATATTTTTTTAACATATATTCTACCTTACTTTCACTAAATTTTTATTTACTTTTAGATTGTATATATTTTGTTGTAAATTATTGAAAAATAAACCCATATGATATCCATCTTGAAATGCATGATTTACTAGTAACGAAATATCTATAAGATATCTATCTCCTTCTAAATAATATCTTTCTCAACAAATTTTAGGTTTACTATTTTTCCCATTAAAATTAACAGCATCTTTAAAATTTGAAAAAGTAATCCAAGGAATACATGTTATATTCACTTTATTCCTATTTTCCAATCCTGATATTTTATAGTATGGAATATTATTAGATGCATCTTCTGTAGCCTTTGAAAATTCTATAAGAAAATTAGAAATATCTTCATCATACTTAACATATCTCGTAAAATTCAATTCATTATCGCTATTTACAACAGTAGCGGTTGCTACTAAAGAATCATATTTATAGACAGATTCTTTAGCATTTTCTTTTTCATAACCATAACTAAATGCATCAATTTCGTTCATAGATTTTAATACAAAATACGTCATACAGCCTTATTTTCTTTGCAAAAATTAACTAAGTTAGTTATATCTATTTTAGTAACTATACCTGTATATGGGTCACTAAAATTCGAAAAAGTTTCATATGCTAACTTTCGTTTCCAATTATTTATATCAATTTTAGTTCTCATTCTTCATCTTCCTTTTTACATATATAACTTCACTCTTTTTAGAATAGTCACCATTTTTTGCTAAACATTCTAGTATTTTTCTTCTGTTCAAATCAAAAATTCCTAAAGAGTCTTCATATGGATTTGTACTATACGGATCTCTCCAACTATATGGCCTTTTGTATTAGGGATTTTGGCAGCTTTTGGGAACAATTGGCTCGTTAATTCGGCACTTAGTTACACCTGGGAGCATTCCGTAGCACTCGGCAAACCTAGCAGAACTTATCTAAAAACTTATCTAAAAAATAGCGAATTTTAATAAATTACAATTTTTAGGCAAGAATAACATTTTGTAATTTAACTACATCCAAAATCTTATTTCTTCTATTTTATAACCTCTTTTTTCTATTTTCTCAACTATTTGTTTAAAACTTGTGGAATTCATATTTTTAATTCTTCTATATCCACCAAAAGATTTTGGTGCTACTTGTGGAATATTTTCCAATAACCAATAATAGACTTCTCTATCATGTGCTTCTTCAATATAAGGGTCAATTATTCGTTTTTGATAGCCTTCAGCACTTTCTGTTCCTGTTTCAGAGGCAAACTTTTGTAAATTATGCAATTCATCTACTCGTGTACCATGTAATTTATTCAAATTTTTATGTTCTACTTTTGCATCTTCAAACCTCCCTGCTAAAATCATCATATCAACTAATCTTTCATAGTCATCTCTTGTATATGTGTAGAAAGAATGAGGATACAACTCGTTCACTTTTTTCAAACACGCTATTGCTAAATCATAGCTTTTATTATTTTTATACTCTGTAGCTTTTCTACTAAGTATTTGTTCTGGCATATATACAGCACTTTCACCACCATCAGAATATTTTTGAGCTTCAGTTACAGGTATAGACATTATTCCGTCTATAGTTGTTAAATCATATTTGCTATTAAACTCATTGATTTTTTTATTAGTGTAACTATCCTATCTTGTTTCATAGTTTTTATTATTCTGATTTTCTTTTTTTACTGTATCATCAATTAATTGTGCATGTTGTACATTATTACTTCGTTTATTCTTCTTTTTATTCTTAATAATCAATATAATAACTATCGGTGATAAAAAGATGCCTGCTGTTATTATGGTCGCTAACATATCTATTATAATAGAAACAATAGCAGGATAATCAGTAATAATTATTTCATATATATTTTCATTATCATTTTCATCTAAAACTATTAATTTTATCTTGTCATTTTCTTTCAATGATTCTAGTTTTGTAATCTCTTTTCCGTTTAAATATATTTTTAGTTTTGCCTTTGCATCACTTAACTCGTATGAATAGTCTAGGGATGTTTCATTCTTTAATTTAGTTATGGTAGCTTTATTGTTTTCAAATTCAACTTCACCAGATCCTAATACAAATTTTTTAATTGTAGCTATTCCCTTGCCTTTAGTTTTATTAATTGTTAAAGTATAATTCTTTTTGTCTCCATTTTCGGCAGTAACAACTATATTAATTGTATTTTCACCCAGTGATAATTCTTTATTTTCAAATTCAACTTTCGCTTTTGAATCATTTGCTTCTATCTTAATATCAACATGTTTTTTTTCTGTTTTAAAATTCATATTATCAGAAACAGTTATTTGTTCATCATCAATAGATACTTCTTTTATAGAATTATCTTTGCTTTTTTCTATAACTACTTCTTTTTGGATGTTATTTTGTGTATTATTGTTTGAATAATTATTACCATAATTGCTACTTGTCCCACCATTTCCGGAACTGTTCGATGAAGAGTTGTTGCTACCATCCGTTACTCCAGCAGTCCCCTCATTTTTGTTATAGCCAGGACATGGATCACTATAAATTGCTTCTCCTTCAGCATAATAATTATTTCCATTTGTCACTGCCACATGCCAATGAGTTCCGCCATGACCATCACTGTGCATTCCATATGTGACACCATTTGGACAAGTTTTTATAGAACTTTTTCTTAAACCACCACCTGTTGCATTTACTGTAAGTGGTAAAAGTACTAACATACAAATTCCTAATATTAAAATCCTTTTCATTCTTACACCTCTTATAAGAATTATAACATAAATTATTGGTATAATTTTGATTATTACAACTTTTGAATAATAAATTACAATTTAAATAAGTTTTAGATAAGTTTTGTATCCAATTTGAAATCATTATCTCAATATGCGTTTTACCCATATTTTATAAGGAATTATAAAGATTTTATAGTTTATCTAAAACTTATCTAAGACAAAAAACATGCCTAAAATCACCTAAATATTGTAATCATAGAAAAACCCGCATCCCTTTATTTATGCGGGTTTGTGAGGCTATTTACCACAACAGTTTTTATACTTTTTGCCACTTCCACATGGACACAAATCATTTCTGCCTACCTTCTCTGATTTTTTAGGAACTCTCTTTGCCCCTTTTTCCTTAACATCATTAGTAACCGTTTTCTTAACAGCTTCTTTTCTTTCAATATTTTGTCTTATTTCTGACTTCAATAACAATATACTAACATTCTTATTGATTCTTTCTAACATATTATCAAACAACTCATAACCTTCCATAGTATATGCCTGTAAAGGATCCGTATTTGCATACCCCCTAAGACCTATTCCCTCTCTTAAATGACTCATAGTACTAATATGATCCATCCAATAATTATCAATAACCCTAAGAGTAATAGCTTTTTCAAATTCTCTAGCTACTTCTCTAGGAATATCGGCTAACTTCTCTTCATAATCTTCTTTAACCTTATCAAAAATAATATCAATTACCTCTGAAGCAGACTTACCCTTTATCTCAGTTATCGTAATTCTATGATGTTTCAAAATATTTTCATTAGTCTCTTCTAATATTTCATCATAATCTTTATCATCTAATCTATTAGAATCACCTAAATGATTATTAATAATATTAGTAATATAGTCACTAAGAAGTTGTAAAGTTTGTTCATGTATAGATTCACTATCTAATATTTCATTTCTCTTAGCATAAATAATCTCTCTTTGATTATTCATAACATCATCATATTGTAATAAATGTTTTCTTATATCAAAGTTGTTTCCTTCAACTCTCTTTTGAGCTGATTCAAATGCCTTAGCAAACATCTTATTTCTAATAGCTTGTTCCCCAGTAAAGCCCATTCTTTGTAACATATCTTTATATTTATCTGAACCAAATCTTACCATAAGTTCATCTTCAAAAGATACATAGAATTGGGTAAATCCTGGATCACCCTGACGGCCTGCTCTACCTCTAAGCTGATTATCTATACGTCTAGATTCATGTCTTTCAGTACCTATTACACATAAACCACCAAGTTCTTTTACACCTTCACCTAATTTAATATCAGTACCACGACCAGCCATGTTAGTAGCAATAGTAACAGACCCCTTTTCACCTGCTCTAGCTATAATTTCTGCTTCTCTCTCATGATTTTTAGCATTCAATACTTCATGCTTAATTCCTTTTTTACTAAGCAACTTACTAATAAGTTCACTAGTCTCAATAGCAATAGTACCAACTAATACTGGCTGACCTTTTTTATGCCTTGCTTCTATCTCTTTTATAATAGCACTATACTTACCTTGCTTATTAGAGTAAAGCAAATCAACTTCATCGATTCTTATTACTGGTTTATTAGTAGGTATCTGAATAACAAACATATTATATATATTTCTAAATTCTTCTTCCTCAGTCTTAGCAGTACCAGTCATACCAGATAATTTATCATACATTCTAAATAAATTTTGATATGTAATTGTTGCTACTGTCTTTGTCTCTTGATTAATCTTAACTCCCTCTTTAGCTTCTATAGCTTGATGTAATCCTTCTGAAAAAGCTCTTCCCTTCATAAGACGTCCTGTAAATTGATCAACTATTACAATAGCGTCATCAGAAACAACATAATCCACATCTTTATTCATAAAATAATTAGCTCTCAAAGCCTGATTAATATGATGAACCAAAGACGTATTATCTATATCATATAAATTTTTAACCTTAAAATACTTTTCAGCTTTTTCAGCACCAGCATCACTCAAATTAATACTCTTAGTCTTAAGATCCATTATATAGTCTTCATTTTCCTCTAATGACTTAGCAAAACTATCAGCTTGAACATATATATTAGCAGATTGGGCTACTCCTCCTGAAATAATTAATGGTGTTCTAGCTTCATCTATTAAAATACTATCCACCTCATCAACAATACAATAATTAAGTTTTCTTTGAACTCTATTTTCTTTTCTAACTACCATATTATCACGCAAATAATCAAATCCTAATTCACTATTTGTCGTATACATAATATCAGAATTATAAGCTTCTCTCTTCTCTTCTGCCGACAATCCTCTAGTATTAAGACCTACAGTCAAGCCTAAAAATTTAAATATACTTCCCATCCATTCCGAATCTCTTCGCGACAAGAACTCATTTACAGTTACAATATGTACTCCCTTACCTGTAAGAGCATTCAAATAAGCTGGTAACACACAAGTCAAAGTTTTACCTTCACCAGTCTTCATTTCCGCTATATTACCATAATGTATTGCTAAACCACCAACTAATTGGCAAGGAAATGGTTTCATATCAACACATCTATAAGCCGCTTCTCTACATACCGCAAAAGCTTCTACCATTATATCTTCTAACGTTTCCCCATCTTCTAATCTTTTCTTAAACTTATCTGTATAAGAAGCTAATTCTTTATCACTAAGCTTCGCCATATCATCTTCTAATTCTAATACAGCATCCGCTATCAAATTAAACTTCTTTAAATCTTTATATTCATTATCAAATAATTTTCTTAATATCTTTAACATATTCATCACCACACTAATTATATCAAACTCTATAAAAAAAAGAAAGAAATTAACTATAATTATTACTTATTACAATATCTTTCTCTATACACCATTCAAATTTTAAATAACTACATAATAATTACTTCTATAAAGCTTTTCTCCTTCTTTAAAATATATACTATATCTTCCCTTAAGTCCTTTCTTATTAATATATTTATAGTAATTATCATCTTTATTCTGATCTAACTTGTAAATTTTCTTCTCTCCTAACCCTTCCATTATTACAAAAGTTTCAGAAGAAAATTTACCATCAACCACAATCCTATCTCTCTCCTCATAAATATCTATATCTTTATCACTTAATTTCTTATAATTAAATAACCACACCATTTTCTTAATAGTCTTCGTAGTACTCATATCTCCCAAACTAATCCCCTTACTAATTCTAAGCTTACTAACTCTATTCATATCATTATAATATATCTTACTACTCAAATTATCTTTATTTAATTCTTTATATTCCCCAGTCTCTTTATTAATTTCATAAGTACCATTATCATTAAAACACTTAATAACATTATCATCATATTCCATATTATTGCAACTAATATCTATCTTTAATTTACTTCTAATATCTCCACTCTGTAAATTAAGTAAATCAATATATCCCAAACTAGAAACATATACATTATTATCATCCATCTTAACATAACTACCCTTAACACCAGCATCAATAGTATATTCATAATAGATCTTCCCTAACATATCTACTTCTACTAGCCCCGTATAATAATTCTTATCTATCTTTCTTTCAGAATGCATTAAAAAATGCCCATTACTATCCCAATTTAAATTACCAGCATATCCCTCTAAATACCATCTAATATCCCCATTTCTGTCAATTGCATAACTATAATTATCCTCTGACACAAAGCTAATATCTTTATCTTTATAATTATCAATAATTTCAAAAGAATCTATATCAGAAGTCTTAATCTTTAACACTATTTTCTTATCCTTACACCTAATAACAACCGTATTCTCATAATTAGGATATAAACCATATATTGGAATATAATTATTTTTCTTTCCCTCTATCTCATATTGATAACCATTAACCCCATCTTTATCCATAACCATAACCTTAATCGTATCAACCTGATCTAAATAAAACATAACCATCGCTGTAAGAGGAGAAATTCCAAACGGATTTACAACAACCTTCGGTTCTTCAAAAGAATAATTTCCCTTCTCTAAATTATTTATAATCTCTTCTTGTTTTTCCAGATTACTTTTTCTATACCCTATCTTCTTAGAAGGCATAAGTATCTTAAAACTAATAATAGTAATACCCGTTATAACTACTATTATTATCCCTATTCCTATCAATACATTCTTTAACTTCTTCATAATCTACTTCCTTATTAATTATATTATACAATAAATTTATATTTTTACAAATATCCTCCACTATCTGTATATAATTACCATTTTTCTAACATAATATAATAGATATTTCGCAGATATCCACACAAAAAACTCCTTTACGGAGTTTTTTTATCAACAATAAATGAACTAGTATTAATCCCTATTTCCGAAAATATTTTGTTAGTAGAAAACAAAAATATAGTTACAAGAACAATCTTTCTAACACTAAAGTTACAAAATATAAGTTTTAAACATAATTATTTACAGTACTTTATTTTTTTATAAATTATTCTAAATACCTAGAACATCGACCATATATTTGTTATAATCAAACTAAGGAAGTGATATAAATGGATATATTTTGTAAAATAATTAATGGAGAAATTCCTTCTAAAACTATCTATGAAGATAATATAGTAAAAGTTTTATTAGATGTCTCTCCCAGACACCCTGGACATACTCTAATAATTCCTAAAAAACATTATCTTGATCTTCAAGATATAGATCTAGAAGTATTAACTCACATCATGAAAACAGCCAAAAACATTAGTAAATTATTAAATACTAAACTACATCCTGATAGTATTATCCTAGTTCAAAATAATGGCCAAGCTCAAGAAGTAAAACACTATCACCTTCATCTAATACCAGAATATCCTCAAGATCCTACTCTAACTATTGATGAAGTCTATAATTTATTAATTAATGATCAAGGAGAAGTAAATGAAATATAAAAGAATTTTAATAAAATTAAGTGGCGAATACCTAAAAGGTTCACAAGATTTTGGTATTGATTTTGATGCTGTTCTCAATATATGTCAAGAACTCAAAAATGTCAAAGAACAATTAAATATTGAATTAGCTATCGTTGTTGGTGGTGGCAACATCTGGAGAGGACGTTCTAACACTTATCTTGATAAATGCAATTCCGATAAAATCGGAATGCTTGCTACCGAAATGAATGCCCTTGTCTTAAAAGATGCCTTCGAACAATTAAATGTTCCCACTAAAATTCAAAGTGCCATCGAAATGGATCGCCTAGTAGAACTATACACTAAAGATAAAAGCATTAATTACCTAAATAATGGTAACATTGTTATTTTCTCTGGTGGCACCAACAACCCTTATTTCTCTACTGATACTGCTTCTTCACTAAGGGCTGCCGAAATAAATGCCGATCTTATTCTTAAAGCCACCAACGTCGATGGCGTCTATGATAAAGATCCTCATAAATATCCTGATGCTAAGTTATATAAAGAAGTATCGTTCCAAGAAGTAATTACCAATAATCTCCAAGTAATGGATTTAACTTCCATGATAATGTGTCAAGAAAACAACATTCCTATTATTGTTTTCAATAACAATAACAAAGGTAATATCTTCAAAGCCCTTGAAGGATCTATTGGAACAACAGTAAAATAAGAGACACAAAAAGTATCTCTTAATGTTAATTAAATTTCTAAAAAGGCTATTAAATAGTCTTTTTATTATTATTAAAAGAAATAAGAGCCCAATATAATTGCTAATAATATATATAAAACAACTATAATCAAAAAGCCCCTACCACCAGTTGTTCCACAACTGCATGTATTATTACAAGAATTATTAGTTGTCATAAAACACCTCCTTTAAATCCAAGCTCCAAGTATAATAATTAACAAAATGAACAACACTAAAACGATAGCAGCACTAGAACCACAATTTCCCATATTATCTAATCCTCCTTTTTTATCTTTTCACATTATTGTATGAAAAAATATCCAAAAGTGTGAGTGCTAAAAAGCTTCCCAAAATTACCCATAATTACAAATAAATATTGAATTTTATCTATATTTTTGCTATCATATTATTGTACTTTTTTAGAAAGGAGAATAACAATGGCAAAAAAAGGACAAGAAACAGATAATTCTAAAAAAACTGCTAAAGTTGATAAGGCATCTAATACTGCCCAAAAGAAAACTACAACTTCTACTAAATCTAAAGTAAACTCTTCTAAAAACAATTCTAAAGTTGTTAAAGAAGAAAAAGTAACAGAAGACGTTGTAATAAAGGAAAAAGAAAAGAAAGAAAAAAGTGACAAGAGAGTAGCTAATGAAAAACTAGCTAAAATGTTAAAGAAAGAGAAAAAACATAACAATTTCTTTAAAGCTCTAACTGAGGATAAAACTTTTAGTCTTCTAATTGCCTTTATCGTTGGTGTTGGCATAACTACTGTTATAGCAGTTGCCATTTGGCCAGATAGAATAGCCACTCTAGAAGATGGAAATCAACCTGTAGCAACTATTGATGGTAAAATAATTACTGCTAATGAATTATATGAAGAAATGAAAGATTACTATGATATTAGTCAAATTTTAAATGATGTCGATAAAATCGTCTTAGAAAAACTATATCCAGAAGATGAAACCATGGTTAAAGAAGCTGAAGATAAAGCTGAACAATACATAAGTTTATACAAGCAATCTTATAATTATGAACAAGATGCAGCTATTCAAGCTATGGGATTTGGTAGTTATGATGATCTAATAGACTATCTAAAATTAGATAATCGTCGTACTAGATATGTAGAAGACTATATCAAAAACAATCTAAGCGATCAAGACATTGAAAACTACTATAATGATAATGTTTATGGTGCTATAAACTGTCAACATATTCTAGTAAAAACTAGTGATAAGGTTTCTGATGATGATGCTAAGGCTAAAGCCCAAGAAATAATCGACAAATTAAAAAATGGTTCTACTTGGGATCAGGTAAAAGAAGAATACAAAGATAGTACTACTTTTGAAGATTTAAGTTACCAAGAATGGAACGCTAACTTAGAATCAACTTTCTTAAGTGCTTTAAAAGATCTTAAAGAAAACAGTTATTCAACAGAACCAATTAAAACTTCTTATGGTTATCATGTTATCTATCGTTTAGATCAAAAAGAAAAACCATCTTTAAAAGATAGTAAAGATGCTATTATTAGTAAATTAGTTGAAAACAAAAAGAGTGAAGATAGCAATATAACTGCTAAAGCTCTAATCTCACTAAGAGAAGAAAAAGGTTTAACTTTCTCTGATACTGTTATTGAAGGAAAATACAAATCTTATACTAAAAAATATAAATAAAAAGTTCTTAATTGATTAATCGCAAGACTAATCATTAAGACTTTTTTTATTGCTTAACCCCCAAAATATTCTTAATACACTGATACAATTTATCTCCTTCCTTATCCCAACTATTCTTTATAATATCAATAAAACTATCTTTAATAGCCTTAATATCATCTTTCTCTTCTTCATAAAGATCATAATAAATATATTTATATATATCTATACTCTTATTTTCATTTAAAAAATCAATAACATATCTTTTTCTATCTTCTATAACCCTCGCTAAAATATTATTATCCCCTTTCTTTATAATCTTATAATCTATGACATATTCTCTCATATTAATCATATCATCAAGCACTTCTTCCTCTTCATCAAATATTAAACTACTTCTACCTATTAACATTCCATCCCTAGTAAATAGTAATCCCATTACCTCTTTACCATTACTAACCAAGCAAGCTAAATCCTCTAAATTATTCCCATTAAAATAACAATTATCTTCCACATCTTTTAGAAATCCCTGAGAAACCTCTCCATCACTAAATTTCAAATCTAAATAACGATCATCATCTACCTTAAATAATCCAATTTTCTTAAAATTAACAATCTCATCTTCTTCTTTCCATTCAAAAAACTCATAATACACTCTATTAAAATTCAAAACTATATCATAAGCATAGCTCATAAATTATCCCTCTTTCTTTTCCTCAAAGTCAAACTAACAATTATAAGTCCTATTATAAAAAAATATCCAGGAAAACTTCTAATAATAAAATTAACATATTCCCTAAAATTATACCCAATAGTAAGCAAATTTAAATATATTATAATTACCGACAATCCATACACCATAAGAAAAAATCCTATTCCAAGCAAAAAAATCCTTATCATTTTTACCCCTAATAAATTATATTCTAATCTATTTAGAGTAAAACAGGATTTTTTTCTTATTTTATTTTATCACTTATCTCAACACTACTTATAGATTGAAATCTCTTGGAAATCTTATCAGTCGTTATATTTATATTTTCCACATCTTTGTTGACAGTTTCAATACTCCTTGAAAGCTTATCCCATCTTTCTTTATATCGTGAAAATTCAATTCCCAATTTATTCAACTCTTCATGAATAACAGATGTATACTTATCTCTTTCCATATTTTTAAGTAATACTTGAATAACAGTAAAAGTAGACATCAAAGTAGTTGGCGAAGTTATCCATACTCTCTTCTTATTAGCGTACTCTACAATATCAGAGTGATAGGCATTAATCTCTGCAAATAAAGCCTCTGCCGGCAAAAACATAATTGCCTGTTCACTAGTAACACCAGGAATAATATATTTACTACTGATTGCATCTATATGTTTTTTAACATCGATCTTAAATTGCTTCTCTGCTAAATTTCTTTCCATCTGACTTCTATTTTTATCAACCATGATTTGATAATGCTCTAACGGAAACTTAGAATCAATTGCCACTAATCCTAAAGGTTCTGGAGCAAAAATTACCGCATCTGCTATTGTTCCATTATCAAAGCCATATTGTAATCTATAAATCTTATCATTTTTCTCCCCAAAAATACTAACTAATATATGTTTTAAATTAACTTCTCCAAATATTCCTCTACTCTTTTTATCTGTCAAAATACTCTGTAAAGAAACAATATCTGTTGATAAAGTATCTATTTTCTTTTGAGCTTCATCAATCTTCGATAATCTCTCTAACACCGACGTAAAAGTCTTATTTGTTCTATTAAAATTATCATCTAAACGTTCATTAACTCGATCATTCATCATTCTAAGTCTATTCTCTAACATATTATTAGTCTTTTCAAAATCATCTGACAATCCCTTAACTATATCTAATTTAAATTCTGAAAGTTCCTTAACTGTTGTTGTCTCTAACTTACCCAATCTTTCAATTGTTTCATTACTATTATTCCCTTTTAAAATTAAAATAATAAGTAAAATAACAATAACCACAATCCCGCCTAAAATTATATACTCCATCTTTACCTCCATCTATTCACATTACTAATTATAATATAAACAAATGTATGTGTCAATAGTCTAATTACTAACTTTTAAACTATTTACTTTTATTTCTTTATTTCCCCTTATAATTAAATCTATAATTACATTTTCTAATTTTGTTTCAATAATCTTTTCTACCTTTCTTGCTCCAAAATTCTCATAATCCGCTAACTCTTCTATTTCTTTTATTATATTATTACTAATATCTAAATTTATATCTTTATATTTATTTTCTAATTTCTTTAAATCTTTCTTAATTATCTTTATAATACTATTACTATCTAATCTATTAAATTTAATAATATCATCTATTCTATTAATAAATGCCATACTAAACATATTTTTAAGATCCCTATTAACACTACTTCCCTCATTAAAACCAACCATATTAGTCTCATAACCCACATTAGAAGTCATAATAATAACCGTATTATCAAACCTAACTACTTCCCCTTTGCTATCTTTAATTCTCCCCTCATCAAGAATCTGATACATAATATTTATAACACTACTATGAGCCTTATCTATCTCATCCATTAATATAACACTATTAGGATTATTCTTAACCATCTCTAACACATTCTTATTATCAGAATACCCAACATATCCCGGAGCCGATCCTAAAATCTTATTAACTCCCATACTATCTCCATATTCACTCATATCTAGCCTAATTAAACTATCTCTCCCAAACACAAGTTCTGAAAATAACTTTGCAAGCTTCGTCTTGCCTACTCCCGTAGGCCCAATAAATAACATAGAATAAACCTTACTATCCTTATATCCCAATTTAATTCTTTTCGTAATATCTATTATCTTCTCTATAGCCTTATCCTGACCAATTATCTCTCTCTTAAGACCACTCTCGATCTTCTTTATAATCTTCTCATTATCCTGCATAATCTCATATACCGGAATCTTTGTCTTTACATTAATAACATAAGCCACATCATAAACAGTAACTTTTTTTAACACTTTTCTATATTCTAACTCCATAGTATTTAATTTAGATATAAGCTTTCCCTCTTTTTTCCTAAGTTCCAAAGCCTTATCTATATCATTATCAATAATATAACTATTCTTCTCATTTTGAATATCTTCTAGTTCTTTTCTTAATACTCCCAATTTTTCTTCATTATCATCCTTCTTCATACTAACCATTGAACATACCTCATCTAAAACATCAATTGCCTTATCAGGCCTATTAGCATTATAAATATATTTATCCGATAAACTAATAATCTTATCAATTATCTCTTCACTGATCTCTACCTTATGATAACTCTCATATATACTTTTAAGAGACATTAATATATTCTTAGTAGTCTTTCTATCAGGTTCGTCAACATATATCTTTTGAAATCTTCTATCCAAAGCCTTATCAACTTCAATAAACTTTTTATATTCCATCTCCGTAGTTGCTCCTATACATCTAATTTGCCCTCTCGCTAAAACCGGTTTAAATATATTAGAAGCATCTATCGCTCCTTCCGCACCACCTGCTCCTACTAAAGTATGCACCTCATCAATAAATAAAATTAGATCTTTATTATTCTCTAGTTCTTCTAATATTCTCTGCATCTTTTCTTCAAATTCTCCTCGATACTTAGTTCCCGCTACTACCGAAGCCATATCTAAAGAAATAATCTTCTTAGATCGTAAATTATCAGGTACCTTTTCTTCTACTATCAACCTAGCTAGCTCCTCTACAATAGCCGTCTTCCCTACCCCAGCTTTACCTATTAATAAAGGATTATTCTTAGTCCTTCTTCCTAATATCTCTAATAATCTATTAATCTCTTTCTCTCTTCCCACTACCGGATCTATTTCTTTCTTACCAGCCATCTCTGTCAAATCTATCCCTAATTTATATAATAATAATTTCTTATCATTATTCTTTCTCTTATTAACTAACTTAAAAGAAAAATCATCATACAAAGCCTCTAAATCAATTCCCATTCCTAGCATAATTCTAATAGCAATTCCTTCTCCTTCTTCTAGTAATGCTAAAAACAAATGATTAGTAGTAACTACCCCATTATTATTATCTTTACTATCTAAAATAGCATTCTGAATTATTTTCTTTAACAGAGGTGTATATAAATATAATTCACTCTTCTTACTCCCTACTCCTATTACTTTTATTATCTCTTTCTTAAATTCTTCATAATTTAAATTATATTTCTTTAATTTATCTGCTATATCTTTATCATTATTTAATAAAGACAATATTAAATGTTCACTTCCAACATAAGGATGTTTTAAACTACACATTTCTATTTTAGCTTGTATCAATATTTTTTGTGCTTCATCAGTAAAATTACCAAACATATTATTATCACCTTTCTTATTTTCTTAATATAATAATAAATTAATTATTTATAATAATATGTCAAAAAAAAGGCTACACTCGTAACCTTTTTTATTTTCTATTTATCTTATATAAGTGCTACAACAAATAAAGTCAAAGCCACTATTACAAATAACATAAGAACAAATCTCCATATGTATTTAACCCAAGTTCTATATGGAACATCAAAATATGTAAGACCTATTATTAATAATAAACTTGTTGGTCCAATTAATTGAACAAGACCATATACACTAGGGAATGCTACTGCTAAAACTTTACCATAATCTGTAACCGCTTCTAATATTGGTGAGAATGTTGAAGCTAATGTATAATACAAATCAACTCCAAATAAACTACCAAACATTGATACTATTAGCTGTAAGAATACATTAGAACCTGCTGCTTCAACAACTGTTTCCATGAAACCATTATTGTAAGAACATACAAGTACTGTATAAGCTACTGCTACTATCAATACTGAAGGTAATGCTCTCTTAGCCCCTTCTATACTTCCATCGATAATATCATCAAATTTAACCTTATAAGTAAACTTAATAATAATACCCATAATTAATAACATAACCATAGGAAGTAAGAATGAGCCCCATGAAGACCAACTACCAAAAGCCGCAAAATTAGAAGATATAACATTTTCAAAAGCTGAAAATTCTCCCCATTTTAAACTAGCTATCAAATTAGTATGAACTTTATCAAAGAAAGTCATTCCAAATAAAGTTGACCAAGGTGTAAGGCCTAAAATCAAGAACAATAAAGTACAACCTAAAATAATAGCTAACATAACATTACTAGATATTGCCTTTTTAGAATTTCTAAAAATAACTATTAAGACAATTACTGCTACTAATATTACAATATTGCAAACTAAATTATACCAATTAGGCATACTAATCAAAGTACTAAATATAACAGTCAAATATTTTAAAACTAATCCTCCAAGTACAATAACTGGCCAAAAACTTACTTTACTATAAGCTTTATCGGCTTCTTTAGAAACTAGTTCTAATTTTTCTCCCATATCATATTTAACTTTTTTGTCCTTAACATTAGTCATATGCTTTTTAATATACCATATCAAAAGCCCTACTCCTAATATCAAAATAACAATTCTAGGTATTATTGTTGTAAAATTACTATCTAATCCTACTAACTTATCAAAAGTAGTGTAACTAACTGAATAACTATTAGAAGGATCTCTTAAAGTAGTAAATATTCCTCCAATAAAACCTACTAATATTCCTCCCACTGTAGCCGATAAAGAAACTAACTTATCATTACCCATAGCAAGTAATATTGCTACTACAAATGGAACAAATATAAATAATGGCAAATTAATACCAGTAAGACTAGCAATTAAAGCAAAAATAATTGTAATTACTGCCACAAATCTAAAATTATTATCTTTAAATTTCTTAGCAATACCATTAACAAAAGATTTATATGCTGGTACTAAATTTAATATTCCATAAAATGCACCTACTACCAACACAAACACAATTGTATCAAAGAAATGGTAAAAAGACTGTACAAAATAAATTAAAACATCACCTAAACCAAGATAACTAGCTGTTCCCTTAGTAAATGCTAAGAAACTAACCACATTACCTCTAGATGAAATAAAATATGTACAAAGAACAACAATTAATAATACAATCGCTAAAGTCTTCAACAAACTATGTTTTTTCATCATTTTCCTCCTCTATTTAATTATAACACTAACAAAAAAAAAGTATCACTTTTTACCTAAAAAGTAACACTTTTCTATAATTTACCACAATTAATCTATAAATTAACATAATTATACGTTTCTTAATATAATTTAGCTCCTGCTGGAATATGATCATCTACCATTAAAAGATGTAATTTTTCTACTCCTTCTTCTTGATGAACAGCACTAATAAGCATTCCACAAGAATCAATTCCCATCATTGCTCTAGGAGGTAAATTAACAATAGCAATACAAGTCTTTCCAACTAATTCTTCAGGTTCATAATAAGCATGAATACCACTCAAAATTGTTCTATCCATTCCTGTTCCATCATCAAGAGTAAATTGTAATAACTTCTTTGATTTTGGAACTGCTTCACAAGCCTTAACCTTTACCGCTCTAAAATCTGATTTACTAAAAGTTTCAAAATCAACAAATTCTTTAAATAAAGGCTCGATCGTTACTTTTGAAAAATCAATCTTTTCTTGTTTAACTACACTATTACTAACCTTAACACCATTATCATCTAAAGGCTTCATTAAAGGGAATAAAATACAATCCTTAATATTAGCCGAATTAGTTAAAATTTGAACTAATCTATCAATACCAATACCCCAACCACTAATAGGAGGCATACCATATTCCATAGCACTTATATAATCATCATCCATCATCATAGCTTCTTCATCACCTTTATCTTTTAACCTAGCTTGTTCTACCAATCTACGTTCCTGTTCTCTAGGATCAACAAGTTCTGAATAAGCATTAATAATCTCTGCCCCATTAATTACCAATTGAAATCTATCTGTAATCTTCTTATCCTCATCATTAGCTCTAGCTAAAGGTGATAATTCAATAGGATGCTCTGTCAAGAAAATAGGACTAACAACATGACATCTAGCTACTTTCTTATATAACTGATCAACCAAATTACCAAATCCTAAATCTTCAAGTGGTGTCTCACTATCAATCTCTAAATTTAATTCTTTGATCTTTCCTAATAAACTCTCTTTAGTATTATATTCTTTAATATCTATTGGTACATATTTTAAAATTAAATCTCTCATCGATATACTAGGCCAATCCCCACTAATATCTACTGTCTTATCATCTATAGTAAGTTCTAATTTACCAAATAAATTCATAACTACAGTCTGAATCATCTTCTGTAAAAACTTCATATTATCTTTATAATTTAAGTATGCACCATAGCCCTCTAGCATTGTAAAATCTTGTAAATGCGTAGCGTCCATACCCTCATTTCTAAAACATCTAGCAAACTCATAAACCTTTGTAAATCCTCCTACGATTGCCCTCTTTAAATAAGTTTCCGGAGCTATACGTAAATATAAATCTATATCTAATGCATTATGATGAGTAATAAAAGGTTTTGCTAGTGCTCCACTAGCCTTATTATTAAGAATAGGTGTCTCAATCTCTACATATCCATTATTATTCAAGAATGATCTAATCTCCCAAATAAGCTTACTCCTAAGTAAAAATCTCTCTCTCGAATCCTTATTCATAATTAAATCTACATATCTATTTCTATAAATCATCTCTATATCAGATAATCCATGAAACTTCTCTGGTAATGGCTTTAAAGCCTTACCTAAAAATTCAAAACTACTAACCCTAAGCGTTTTTTCACCTGTCTGCGTAGTAAAAATCTCTCCAGTAGCTCCAATAAAATCCCCAGTATCAATATTAGCTTTAAAGAACTTATATCTCTCTTCTCCAACCATATCGATCTTAATTTCTAGTTGCATATCTGCTTCTATATCTCTAATTTTAACAAAGCTAAGCTTTCCCATCTTTCTCATAAACACTATTCTACCTGCAATACTAACACCAGTTGTTCCATCTTCTAACATTCTAGCATCTTTAAGTTCATGAGTTACTTCATATCTTTCCGGATAAGGATTACATACCTTACTAATTTCTTCTAATTTGTTTATTCTAACTAATTCTTGTTCTGTTCTTTCCATCTTAAACCTCCACTACTCTTGTATGAGACACCATATCATGAAATCCCACTTTATCTTTTCTATATAATATCATCAAAGCTGATACAAGTATAATCAACATATTTACTAACGATATAATAATTGTTGCTATATAATAAGCATAATCTTTAATTGTAAATACCAATAATATTGATAATATATTAACAAATATTTGATTAATAATAAATGATCTTACAAATATTGCCATAAAACTAGGCCTCTTATCATTTTCCACTACCTTTATTTTCATAATTTTCTTTCCTAATGTTTGACCATTATTCCAAAACTGAAAGACTCCAAAATATCCTATCAATATTATTACATAAATAGTATTTGACAAAACTGATGACTTCTGTAAATCATAATTTATCTCAGCCATCTGTCCTAAATAATCTGAACTGGTTATCTCTTGACTAAGATATTTATTCTGTACTTCACTTAACTGTTTTTGTAAGTTACTTATTTTATCATTTTTTATCCCCGACACAACAATAGCGAAAAGAAAAGCTACTATTACTGTATCAATTAAATAAGCCAGTAATCTCTTCATAAAGCTTGCATTCATTTCCATCACCACTCTTATTATATACCATTTTTTAATTCTTTCAAATAGATATTTAACAACTTCTTAACTTCTTCTACCGTTTGGACTTTCATAATCTCTTGTTTATATTTACTAGCTTTAGGCATTCCTTTTAAATACCAAGCAATATGACTACGCATCTCCAATACACATACCTTTTCACACTTGATCTTTTGTAAATAATCCATATGTTTAAAGCACATCTCTATTCTCTCTTCATAAGTAGGATCATCTAAAATAACTCCCTCATCAAAATATTTAACAAGCTTTCTAATCAACCAAGGATTACCCAAACACCCCCTCCCGATCATGATTGCATCACAACCAGTATCAAACATTCTCTTAGCACTATCTATATCTACTATATCGCCATTACCTATTACTGGAATACTAACACTTTCCTTAACTTTTTTTATTATATCATAAGATACTTTTCCACTATAACCTTGACTACGCGTTCTCCCATGAACCGTAATCGCACTAGCCCCTGCTTCCTCACAAATTTTAGCCACTTCTACAGCATTTATATGTTCACTATCCCAACCACTTCTAATCTTTACAGTAACTGGTACTGAAACACTTTCAACAACCGCCTTAACTATTTCTTTAATCTTCTCTGGATTTTTCAAAAGAGCCGATCCTGCTTGAGCTTTCACTGCCACTTTAGGAACTGGACACCCCATATTAATATCAATAATATCTGGTTTCATTGTTTCATACACTAATTTACTAGCCGTTACAAAAGTCTCCACATCACTTCCAAATATCTGTTGCACTATAGGTCTTTCTATTTCTTCCATATATAGCATATCCTTAGTTTTCTTACTATCATAAACTAATGCCTTATCACTAACCATCTCTGCATAAATAAGACCACAACCCATATCCTTAATTATCTTTCTAAAAGCATTATTACATATCCCTGCCATAGGTGCCAAAACAATTCTATTCTTTATCTCTACATTACCTATTCTAAACCCCATTCTTGATCAACTCCAATAATTCTATGAAAGTATTATACCCTAAATTAATATATCTCGCAAGGATCAAAAGAACGATTTAGCTATTAACTAAATCGTTCTTAATTTACTAATTACTATTTAATATCAATTGTTTTCTTAGATGATTTTTCTTCTGCTTTAGGTACTGTAATCTTTAACATACCTTTAACAAATTCTGCATCAATATTATCCATATCTACATCACTTCCCAAAGTAAATGATCTAGAAAATGTACCAGCATATCTTTCACGACGAATATAATTTTTACCTTCGTCTTCATCTTCTTTTGATTTAGAAGCACTAACAGTAAGAACACCATTATCTACTTCAATAGAAATATCTTCCTTATCATAACCAGGAATATCCATCTCGATAGTATAATTACCATCCTTTTCATAAATATCACACTTCATTTGACCACCTTGCATATACTTACTTGCAGTAGGAACAAAATCATCAAAAAAATCATCAATATAATATCTTTTAGGTAGAAAACTCATTATCATTACCTTCCTTTCAATTATAATTATAGCACTCTCTTAGCAATTGTCAATACTAATTGCTAAAATATTACAAAATTTGACATCACCCCTATTATTCTATATAATTATTCTGGTGAGCGTATGAATGATATAAAACTACTAAATACTTGGATTAAAAATTCTTCTAATATTGTTTTCTTCGGTGGGGCTGGAGTATCCACTGAAAGTGGTATTAAAGATTTTCGAAGTAAAGACGGCCTTTATAATGAGAAATATAAATATCCCCCCGAAGAAATTCTTAGTCATCATTTCTTTCAAAAAAATACTCAAGAATTCCATGAATTTTATCGTCATAAACTAAACTGTTTAAATATTAAACCTAATATTTGCCATTATTATCTAACTAAATTAGAACAAAGTCACAAATTAAAAGCCATAATTACTCAAAATATTGATGGTCTTCATCAAAAAGCCGGTTCTAAAAATGTTATTGAATTACATGGAAGTATTTATAGGAACCATTGTCAAAAATGTCATAAATTTTATCCTCCTGAAACTATTTTTAACAGTAATACTATTCCTCGTTGTACCTGTTCTGGACTTATTAAACCAGATGTCGTTCTCTATGAAGAACCCCTAGATGAAAAATGCATTACTGATACTATCAAGTATATAAGTAATGCTAATCTTCTTATAATCGCTGGAACTTCTCTAACTGTCTATCCAGCTTCTTCTTTTATTAATTACTTTCATGGAAAATACTTAGTAATCATCAATAAAGATACAACTCCCCTAGATAATATTGCTAATCTAGTCTTAAATAAATCTATCGGTGAAGTATTTTCCCAATTAGAAATTTAATTATTTATGATAAGTTTCATGATTTAATATTTTAAAAGTTCTATATATTTGTTCTAATAATATTACTCTAAATAATCCATGAGGAAAAGTCATCTTTGAAAATGATAGCTTATAATTAGCTATTTTTTTTACATCTTCATGTAACCCTTCACTACCCCCTATTATAAAGGTAATAATATTATTAGTAATAAATGTTTTATCTATCTTTTGAGCTAATTCCAAAGAATTAATATTATTACCTTCAATCTCCATTGTAATAACATAGTCCCTCTTACCAATATTCTTTAAGATCAAATCTTTTTCACTATTAATATCACTATCTAAAACTTCTACTATCTCTATCTTTTGATATTTACTTATCCTTTTCTTATAATCCTCAATAGCGTCTTTTAAATACTTTTCTTTAATCTTTCCCACACAAATAATCCTTATCATATTTACTCCTATTCTTATATAAAAGACAAATATATTAATATACTTGTCTTTTATATTTCTATCATCTCAGTATCTTCACACTGCTTAGTAACTATTATATTATCGATAGATTTATTATCATGCTCTAATCTCTTTACTAGTTCCGAATATGCCAGTTCTGGTGTATTATTATGATCAGATAAATGCGCTAATAAAACATATTCTGTATCTTTACCAGCAAATTCACTAATATATCTAGCCGCATCATAATTAGATAAATGCCCCTTATCGCTAAGAACCCTATGCCTTAGACTGTAAGGATAAGGACCATTAGTAAGCATCTCTATATCATGGTTACTCTCCATAATATATAAATTCTTATCCTTAAGTATCTCATAATAACTACTATTTATATATCCTGTATCGGTAATTTGAACCATAGAACTATTACCATCACTAATTATAAATCCTCTAGAATCAATCGCATCATGAGAAGTCTTTACTGTTACAATATCTAAATTATTAATCTTAAAATTTTCGTTATTATCTACCAATATATAATTAGTAACATAATCTAACTCCTCTAACATTCCTCTTGTTAAATATACACACACATTATACTTTTTTAAAAATACTTTTAATCCACCTATATGATCCTTATGAGTATGGGAAATTAATATTCCCGAAATACTCATAGGATCTACTCCTATTTCTTCTAATTTATTAGTAACATATTTACAAGTATTACCTATATCTATAAGTATTCTTGTTTCATTACTTTCAACATAAGTAGTATTTCCCTTACTACCACTAGACAAAACTTTTACTTTCATTATCTATATAAAGTTAATGGATTAATAGTATGACCACCATGATTAGGCATTCCAATATAAACCATAAAATGTAAATGTGTACCTCCATAAGGATTAAGAGCGGATGGTACTGGTACAACATTACCCGTATTACCCATAGTTCCTATTTTAGAGCCTCTTTCCACCGTATCTCCAACCTTAACATTAACTGAATTCAAATGAATATATTTAGTATAATATCCCCCAATATTATGATTAATAACAATATAATTACCATTAGTTCTATTACAAGTCGTTTTACCAGGGGTACAACCTGTACCAACTTCCACTACTACTCCATTATTTGCTGCATATATAGGTGAACCAAATCCTGTACCAGTAATATCCAAAGCCGGATGGAAAGATCCCCAACGATACTCATAATACGTTGAAATAGTATAAGGTTTATTAGTAGGCCATGCCCAATAACTTAAGTCTCCAATATTTGGTGCCACCCTACTACCTTTTTTCACAATCTTACTAACTGACGGTGTCAAAGAAGTAGTACTAACATTCTTAGAATCCACTAATTGTCCATTAATATATTGCAACTTTTTCGTAACTCGATCTAAACCATTAGTTCCCTCTTGAATAGTCTCTTCATAAGTAGTAAGTTGTGTCTCATCATATTGAACCTCTACTGCATAAGCATGTTCTTCATCACTAACACTATGTACTACTTCTTCAATACTAAGTATAGGTTCCACTAATCCTACTACTACTTCTTGACCAGCATATAACAAATTATTCTCACTATTAAATTGAGGATTAGCAATCAAAAATTCTTGAACATTAAGCTTATTAGCTTCTGCTACATCACTAATTGTATCTCCTTCTTTAACAATGTAACTACTCTGTTTATCTACTGTCCCATACATAAGATACATAGATAACTCATCACTATCTGTAAATATTTTATTATCAGTAGATATATACCCACTCTTATAAGTAACTTCTTCTTGAATACCAATACTCTCTATAATAGAACCCGTCTCCGTTATTGTTGCCTGAGTCCCATTAACATAATTATCATATTGTTCTTCCCCCACAAAAGCCTTGATCATCTTCTCAATAGCCTCATCAAATATTCCTTTATTAAGAACATAAATAGTCTTCTTTTGATAATCTTCTTCAGAACTATTATCAATAGTAACCGTAATACCTTTTATTGTAAATTTATCCTTCTTCGTTAATTTATCATAAACAGTCGTATTACTATCAAAGTTATCATTATAAGTATAAACTTTCTTTACATTAACACCATCTGGTAAATAGACCTTATCAACTCCATATTTTTCTTTAATAGCTTCTTCTTTAGAATTAATAAAATCATCAAATTCTTCATCACTAGCAACCGTTCCTATAACATTTCCATCTAAATAGACTTTATACGCAACTATAGCTTGATTATAATTTTTCTTATTAATTCCCAATAAAGTTACTAAAGCACTAACAAAAACTATAATACAAGCAGCCGCTATTGAAATCTTATTTTGCAAACGAACCACCATCCCTTTTTATCGATAAGAAAGTCGAAGTTTTCTTTTTGAATAATAAATCCACTGTCCCTGTAGGACCATTACGATGTTTTAGTAAAATAACTTGTAAAGGTGTTGGAATTGAATCATCCATTGGTGCTTCCACATCTGGAGCATGTAAAGCTGCTACTATATCAGCATCCTGTTCAATAGAACCCGATTCACGCAAATCACTAAGAACTGGCTTCTTATCCTCTCTTTTTTCCACACTTCTAGATAACTGTGACAATGCAATAACCGGAACTTCTAATTCCAAAGCCAAAGTCTTTAAACTTCTAGATATTTCCGATACTTCCTGTTGCCTACTACCAGCATATTTACTACTAGAATCAATTAACTGTAAATAGTCAATTATAACTAATCCTAATCCTTCACCTTGTGTCGATAATTTTCTACACTTAGCCCTAATCTCTGGAGCCGTTATTCCTCCTGCATCATGAAAATATAAATTAGTATCAGCAAGCTGACTCATAGCTTCATTAACTCTTCTCCAGTCATCATTCTCTAACTTACCAGTCTGTAATTTCTTATTATCTACTTGTCCTAAAGAACTAATCATTCTCATTACCAATTGTTCTGCCGGCATTTCCAAAGAAAAAATAGCTATATTTTTCTTTGTATTCTTAGCAGCCGCACAAGCAATATTCAAAGCAAAAGCTGTTTTACCAACCGCTGGGCGAGCTGCTACTATAACAAGTTGTGTCGGATGAAATCCTTCTGTTATGTTATCTAAATCAGCAAACCCAGTCGTAAGACCCGTAACTTTTCCCCTATTCTTAGCCAAAGTCTCTAAGTTTTCCTGAGCCTTTATTATAACGTCTTTTATTCCTCGAAAATCTCCTGTTTTTCTTGTCTTAGTTACATTAAGAATATTTTTTTCTGCACTCTCTACCACATCAGATAACTCTACTTTTGGATCATTAGCCATCGTAATAATATTAGTAGCAGTCTCAATCATCTTTCTCAAAGTATACTTTTCTAAAACAATATCTATATAATAAGCAATATGTGCTCCTGTTGCTACACTATTGATAACATCATTTAAATATTCAACCCCACCAATTTGATTAAGAACATTCTTATTTATAAGTTCTGAAACAACTGTATCTACATCTACAGGCTTCTTGTTCTCATATAAATCCTTTATCGTTCCAAATATCAAAGCATTACTCTCTAAATAAAAATTTTCTCTCTCAACTTCTTCACAAGCCTGTTGTAATGCATTATAAGACCAAAAAACACTACCTATTAACCCCTTTTCAGCTTCTAAATTATGAGGTAATCCATTGTTCATACTTATCCCCTACTTTTCTACTAATTCTACATCTATCCCCCCTATAACTTTTTTATGTAATTCAACATTCACTAAATGATGTCCCAAAGTACTTATTTGTTCATCAATCTTTATCTTTTTCTTCTGAATACTTATTCCTCTTTTTTCCAATTCATCTGCTATCTGTTTTGAAGAAATACTACCAAAAACCTTACCATTATTACACTTAACACCAAATTTTAAATGTTCCTTAGCAATTTTTTCTTTCAATTCCTTAGCAATCTCTATCTCTTTTTCTTCCTTAATTTGTATATCTTCCAAATCTTTATTTAATCTATCTGAACTAGTTTTAGTATATTTAACTGCATATCCATTCTTTATCAAAAAATTAAGTGCATATCCATCACTAACTTCTTTTATTTCATTAACTTTCCCTTGCTTTTTCAAATCTTTAATAAATATAACCTTCATCTAAATTCCCCACTTTCACATAATAATTATACTATCTATATAAAAATAAGTAAAGTAAAATAAGAATTGAACTACTGTCAATTCTTATTTACAAAATGGTATAAATCCCATAAATCTAGCTAATTTAACTTGCTTAGCAACTTCTCTTTGATGCTTAGCACAAGTACCAGTAAATCTTCTTGGTAATATTTTTCCACTTTCACCAATATATTTACTAATTATATTAACATCACTATATTTTACTGGTTTACCAGCACACATATGACAAATTTTCTTTCTTTTTTTACGAAATTCTGGCATTATATTTCCTCCTCTACTAGAAAGGTAAATCGTTATCACTTATCTCAATTGATTCTCCAAAACTTTCAAATGGATCTTTTTCAACTGATACCCCATTATCAGTATTTGTATTCATACTAGTATTATTAACACTATTAGTAGGATAAGTAGGTTCAGGCATGCTATCGAAAGGATTTTGTCCTCCTATATCATTCCCTTGAGCAGAATTTTTAGATTCTAAAAATTGAATACTATTCGCTAAAACTTCTGTTACATAAACTTTTTTACCTTCATTATTATCATAATTTCTTGTTTGAATTCTTCCATCAACTGCTACTAATCTTCCTTTAGTAACATATTTAGCAAGATTTTCTGCTTGTTTATCCCAAACTACGCAATTAATAAAATCCGTTTCTCTTTGTCCTTGTTGATTAGTATAAGTTCTATTAATTGCAATAGAGAATTGACAAACAGCTCTACCACTAGAAGTATATCTCAATTCTGGATCTCTAGTTAATCTTCCAATTAAAATTGCTTTATTCATAATTTAATCTCCTACTTGTCCATATTTAAAACTAAGTCTCTAACAACATTTTCGTTAATTCTAGCAACTCTCTTAAATTCATTAGTTGCCTTAGAATCATTAGTTTCAATATTGTATAAATAGTAGAATCCAGACTTAAATTTCTTAATTTCATAAGCAAATTCTTTTTGACCTAATTCCTTTGATAAAGTAATAGTAGCTTTATTATCAGTTAATACTTTTTCTAAGGCCTTAACTGTATTATTTCTAGTTTCTTCATCAACATCTGGTCTTACTATAAACATTATTTCATACTTATTCATAAATACACCTCCCTTTGGACTAACGGCTCAAATACTTGAGCAAGGAGCTTTCGCTCTGACACATATTATAGCAAACTTTTAAATCAAAGTAAACTATTTTTTTCTCTTTCTTAATAAATACCAAACAAATATTATTACTCCTATTAAGATTAAACTTCCTATAACAATTCCCAAAGTTAAAACATAACTATTATCTCTAATTTTAACTTCTTCTTTATCTACATCTTTAATCTTATCATCATTACTCTTTTTATTAACAATAATAGTATAAACATTAGTCTCCTTACTATCCTTATTTTCAACTTTAATAGTAACAATATTTTTGCCAACCTTAAAATTCTTGTTTCCCATAATTGTAATAATACTATCCGTATTATCCGACTCTGTTCTAATATCTAAACTATTTACATCACTATCTACATCTATTTCATAATCATAAATATCTTTATCAAAACTAGGATTCAAAGAATATTTATTAATAACAATACTAGATAATCTTAAATCATAAGCCTTATTAACAGTAATAGTATAAATCTTTACTGTCCCATCTTCTGCTGTTACCTTAATTTCATATTTATTCTCTCCGTATTTTAAGTATTTAACTCCCGTATTACTAACTGTACACTCTATACCCGAACATATAGCACTAATCCTGATACTTTCACAATCTTTATCTACATTAACCGTATATGTAGTAATATCTTTAGAAAATCCCGGATCTAATTCTCCCTTACTAATAGTAAGACTCTTTAAATTAGCATTACTATCTTTAACATAATTCTTATTTTCATTATTATTACTAGTAGTATTCCCTTTTTTTCTTGTAACAACAATCTTATAAATATTCTTACTACTACCATCAGAAGATAAAACTGTAACTTCTATTTCATTCTTACCAACCTTTAATGCATGATCTCCTACTCCAGAAATATTACAGCCTGCTACTTTACACTTAGCACTAACATATAAACTTTTTACATCATTATCCACTGCCAAAGTATAATCTTTTATTCCCGCATTATACTCTGGTTTCAAATCCCCATTAACAGTTAAATAAGCCAAAGTAGCATCTTTAACATCATCATAAATATTATAAGTAAGTGTCTTAGAACCACAATTATAATTACCATCATTAGAAGCCATAAAAGATTGATCACTAAGAGCAATATTAGTCCTTTGATTTGCAACTCCTTCTTTAACTTTAAAATTTATTGTAACCATTGTTGCATCACTATTAATAGTATTAGTATCACTAGTTAAAGATAATATAAACTTCCCCTCACTATTATTAACATTATATTCAAATCCTTCATAGATATCTTTAACATCTACATATTCCCAAATATTACTATCATAATTAATCTCTATTTGGCCCTTATTAAAGTTCTTATTATCACTATTACTAACTAATACTGTAATAGGAACAATATCTTGCCCTTTAACAGTAACACTATTACTACTAACAGTACAAATATCACTAGCCATTGCCATAGGCCTATTAACAAGCATCATCCCTATAAATAATAATACTCCCCTTAATATCTTCTTAAACATAACCTTAACTCCTTATCTTAACCTAAGTATAATTTATAACCCTTTAAAAGTCAATTTACTCTCAACTAAATATTATATATACATGCTATTTTGTCAACATCAAAAAAAGAAACTATTTCTTAGTTTCCAATTTTTCATATATATTCTTAAATTCTTCTATAACATTATCAAAATATCTTGTCGCTGATTTAATAGTTTCTTTATCTTCTAGATCTACACCAGCTACCTTCAAAGACTCTAAAGGCGACTTAGTCCTTCCACATTTAAGAAAACTAATATAATTCTCTACTGCCTTATCTTTACCACTCAATATATCTGTAACAATCTTTGTCGCTGCCGATAATCCTGTAGCATATTTATAAACATAAAAATTATAATAGAAATGTGGTATTCTTTCCCATTCATATTTAATTTCTTCATCTACACAAACATTATCCCCAAAATATAATTTATTAAGTTCATAATATTTCTTACACAACATCTCACTAGTAAGTGTTACATCTTTCTCTACCATATCATAAATATCTCTTTCAAACTCTGCAAACATCGTTTGCCTATATACAGTAGCTTTATATAGCTCCATAAGTCTTCCCAATATACTAAGCTTCTCCTTATCACTATTACTATTCTTAAGCATATAATTAGCCAGAATAAGTTCATTAACAGTCGAAGCTACTTCCGCTACAAAAATAGTATAATCACCATATTCATAAGGATTAGAACTCCTAGTATAAAAACTATGCATAGAATGTCCTGCTTCATGTGCTAAAGTCGACATATCACTATATCGATCCTGATAATTAAGAAGTATATACGGATAAGTATCATAACTACCACCACTATATCCTCCTGTCCTCTTAGCCTTACTAGGATAAACATCTATCCATCTATTATTTATTCCCTCTCTTAATGTCTTAACATATTCTTCTCCAAAAACACTCAAAGCCTTAAGAACTATCTCTACTGCCTGATCATAAGGATATATCTCTTCATTGTCTTGAATAATAGGTGTATATATATCATATAAATGTAACTCATCTACCCCCAAAATATCCTTCTTAAGATCATAATACTTATAAATAGATTTAAGCCCATTATGAACCTCTTCTATCAAATTATCACAAACCCTAGTCGTAACCTCATCACTATAAGCAGACATCTCCCTAGCTGAACTAAATTTCTTTACCTTAGCCATAACCGTCTCTTCTTTAATATTACTAAACAATAGTGATGTATAAGTATTAGTATATTGTTTATACACTCTATATAACTCTAAAAAAGCCTCTCTTCTAACTCTTCTATCTTTACTCTCTATATAAATAGAATAATTATTATTATTTAACTCTACCAGGTTACCATCTTCGTCTTTTATCTTCCCAAAAGACATCTCAGCATCTTTAAACAATTCATAAGTACTATAATTATTCCCTAGAGCCTTTCCCATCATCGATAACAATTTCTCATTCTCTGAAGATAAAGTATGATCCTTATACCTGAATATCCTCTTAATGGCAATATCATATTTCTTTAAATCTTCTACTTCCTCATAAAACTTAACTATATCATCATAATTATACTTTAATACTGTTGGAATAAAATAATAAGAATTCTTATTATAGTAATCATATAAATTACTTACTTTCCCCTTTAATTCTTGAATACTATTATTCCTAGTATCTAGATCAAAACTTAAAGATGTATAACAATACAACTTCTCTAAAGTTCTCTCGATCTTATAGGATAAAGACATACACTCATAGAATAATTCCCCATTATTCATAAATTTATCTTTATATCCTGCAAACTCTTCTATCTCTTTCTTAACTAATTCACAAGTATTATCAAATTCTTTACTATCTTTATATATCACATCTAAATTCCATTTATACTTCTCACTAACACTATTTCTATCCATATTTAGTTCCTTTCTTTAAACATTAAATCTAAAATGACATATATCTCCATCTTGCATTATATAATCTTTTCCCTCTAGACGCATCTTTCCATTCTCTCTAACTTTCTGCTCACTACCTGCTTCCATTAAATCATCATAAGACATAACTTCCGCTCTAATAAAACCTCTCTCAAAATCGCTATGAATAATACCAGCACATTCTGGAGCCTTCATACCTTTCTTAAATGTCCAAGCTCTAACTTCATCTATACCTACCGTAAAATATGTCGCTAATCCCAATAAAGAATACGTCTTATTTATAACTTGATCCAAACCACTCTCTTTAATACCTAATTCTTCTAAAAATAATTTCTTTTCTTCATCTTCTAACTCTGTTAACTCACTCTCGATCTTTGCACATACAACAATAACTTCACTACCATCAGAAGCCGCATATTCTCTAACTTCCTTAACATAGTCATTCTCCATACCTAGATCACCTTCACATACGTTAGTAACATATATTATTGGTTTAGCCGTAATCAAATTAAAAGATCTTAATATATTCTTCTCATCTTTATCAAAATCTAATTTTCTAACCGGAATCTCTTTCTCTAAAGCTTCCTTTATTCTTAGTAAAACATTTATTTCCTTTACATCATCTTTATTCTTAGAAGTCATAGCTTTCTTCCCAATCTTATTAATTCTATTCTCTATAATTTCTAAATCTGACATAATAAGTTCTACATTAATAATTTCAATATCTCTAACCGGATCTACTTTACCATCAACATGAATAATATTACTATCATCAAAACATCTTACTACTTCTACTATAGCATCTACTTCTCTAATATGTGATAAAAACTTATTCCCAAGTCCTTCTCCCTTACTAGCTCCCTTAACTAATCCTGCTATATCCGTAAATTCAAAAGTAGTTGGTATAATCCTCTTAGGATTATACATATTAGCAAGCCTATTAACCCTCTCATCAGGTACTGTCACAATTCCTACATTAGGATCTATTGTCGCAAAAGGATAATTAGCAGCTAATATATTCATCTTTGTAATAGCATTAAATAAAGTACTCTTTCCCACATTAGGTAACCCCACTATTCCTGCTGTCAAACTCATAAACATTCCTCCTATAACATAACTTTAGTCCCTATTCCTAAAGGAACCCCTAAAATATAAAATGCTAATACTACAATTAACCATAATACTGTAAATGCTATTGTATATGGTGTCATAAGACTCATAGTATCGGTAATCGTAACTGTAGTATTCTTCTTCTTATTATATATTTGTAAAAATCCAATTAATATAACAAAATAACTAAATAATGGTGTAATACCTAAACCAGCACTATTACCTGCTCTAAATACTGCTTGAGCATACTCTGCCGTAAAAGAATTTTGCATAAACATAGGTACTACTATTGGTGCTAGAATAGCCCATTTAGTAGATGCCGTAGGCACAAATATAGTCGCAATAGCGGTCACAAAGAACGTTCCTATTATTAAAACCACTCCACTAAGTTGCATATTATTAAGTAATTCTGATAATGAAGCTACTATAAATACCCCAATATTAGTTTGTTTAAATATTAAACAAAATTGCGCTGCAAAGAAAATTAATATCAAAATTGATGACATATCTTTCAAATAATAATTCATTCCATCGACTACATCCCAATTATTCTTAAATGACTTTGTTCTAAATCCATATACTAATCCTGCAATAATAAGTAATAAACTAAAGATAAATACTGATCCCAAATTAAAATAACTATTACTACCAAAAAGTTGATTAACATAACCACTATCTTTTAAATATAGGAATAATCCCGAAAAAGGAAGCCCTGGTACAATACAATATATAAATACCAAAGATACCATAAACACTACTACTAAAGATAAAATAACGCCTTTTTTCTCTCTATTAGTAGGTTCTTGTAATACAATAAAATTCTCTTCTTCACTAAAATTATATTTCCCTAATTTAGGTATTATAAATTTCTCTGTAATAACCATTCCTAAATACGCTATTAAGAAGGTAGCCACAATCATTAAAAATAAATTACCCGAAACATTAGCCTTATAAGTAGTATCCAAAATAGAAGCCGCTATATTTGTATAATTAACTAATGAACCATCTAATCCATTAACTACAACATTAGCTCCATATCCAAAAGTAATCCCCGCAAAGGCAGCACAAACGCCTGCCGACGGATGTCGGCCCAAATTCAAAAATAATATAGCCGCTAAAGGAAGCAAAATAACATAACCAGCCTCCGAAAACATCCCAGCAATAACCCCTGTTAAAACTACTAAATACGTAAATAACTTTCTCGATCTATTCTTAGTAATCATCTTATAAAAAGTATTTAAAAATCCCGACTTATGAGCAACTCCCACTCCTATAAGTCCAATAATCAAAGTCCCCAAAGGTGAAAAACTCATAAAATTAGAAAGTAAATTACTAACTAAATATTGTAATCCTGTTCTATTAAATAAATTACTAATAGTAACAACCTGTGTCTCTAAATCCCCCGTAACAGAATCTACCGTATAATAACTAGTCTTTAGATCAAATAAACTCCCAACACTACTAATAATCATAATAGTTAAAGTAAGAATCAAAAACATAAATGCTGGATGTAATCTAATATTCTTTAACTTTTTCACTTTTCTACCACCTTTTTTATCTTTCTATCAAATTCTATTCTTGGTAACATAACTACTCTACCACAATTCAAACACTTTATCTTAATATCCGTCCCTATTCTAACAATTTCCCACTTATTAGTACCACAAGGATGACCTTTCTTCATAATAACAATACTTCCCAGATCATAATTATTATTAATCATAATAACCACTCCTATCCCAATAATTATATCATTAATAACCAAATAAGTAAACGAACTCTCCATAAGAAAATAAGATACTATTTCCTAATATCTTATCTCTCTAAATAATCACTCCCCTTAAAAGGCTCCTCCTTCAATAACCCCTTATAATTAAGTTGTCTTTCTACCTCAAATACCCCTATTGCTACACAATTAGACAAATTAAGTGCCCTAACATTATCTGTAGTAGGTATTCTCATACATCTATCTAAATAATTCTTTAATATATCTTTAGGTATCCCCGTACTCTCCTTACCAAAAACCAAATAAATATCTTTATTAATATCATATTTAAAATCCGTATGCGGTCTTTTTCCGTATCTTGTAAAGAAATAAAATTCTCCATCTCTATTCTTCTCTAAAAACTCTTCCCAATTCGTATATCTATAATACTCTAACTTATCAATATAATTAACTCCACATCTCTTTATCGTCTTATCATTAAGAACAAAACCTAAAGGCTCAATAAGATGCAATCTAGCCCCCACGGCCACACAAGTTCTCATAATATTCCCTGTATTTTGAGGAATTTCTGGTTCATATAAAACAATATTAATCATTATCTATAACCCCCATCGAACTCAAATACTTCTTAATCTTCTTAATACTATAATTATGTTTAGCAATACTATAAGTATCTATAAGTTTCCCTGAATCAAATACTAATATATAAGGAACATTATCTCCATCTATATCATATTTATCACTTAAGTTCTTAGATATTTCACTATCTTCTAAATTTGAAGTAATATCCATATACACAATATCTTTCTTTAAAGAGTATTGATCAACTGTATTCTTAAACTTATTCTCAAACTCTCTAATCTCTTCATTTCCCACTACTGATACATAAACTACCGTTGTCTCATTCTCTAACACATAAGAACTAAGTTCATTATAATTGATAACTTGTAAATAACTATCCATAATAGGAGCATTTAACCTACTCTCCTCATAAGTCTGAAACCATAAATATAAATAATATACACCAAACATAGATACTATCATTATAATACCTAAAAATATATAATTCTTAACTGGAATTTCTCTCTTAGATCCATTCACCCTCATCATCTCCTAATATAATTTTAACAACTAAATATTATTTTGTAAATATAAATTTCCCAGAAAACATGATATAATATACAATATATTTTATCTAAGGAACGTGATTATTTATGAATAAAAATTATAGTAAAATTTTAGAAGAATTACTAGAAAAAATCTCCCAAACAAGAAAGATCCCTAACCTACTTCTTCATAGTTGTTGTGCTCCTTGTAGTAGTTACGTCATAAGCTACCTAACCAACTATTTTAATATAACTATTCTTTACTACAATCCTAACATAAGCCCTCACGAAGAATATTTAAAAAGAAAAAATGAACAAATAAGATTGATAAATTCTCTTCCGCATAAACATCAATTAACTATTCTTGACTGTGATTATGATAATGTTATTTATGAAGAAAAAATCAAAGGTAAAGAACAAGAACCTGAACGTGGTAGTCGCTGCACTATTTGCTTCAATCTCCGCCTTGAAAAAACTGCCCAACTTGCCAAAGAAAATAACTTTGATTATTTTGGAACCACTTTAACTGTTAGCCCCTATAAAAATAGTAATCTAATTAATGAAATTGGTTATAGCTTAGAAGCAAAATACCATATAAACTGGCTTCCCTCTGACTTTAAGAAAAAAGATGGATACAAAAAATCCATCATTCTCTCTCATGAATACAATCTTTATCGTCAAAACTACTGCGGATGCCAATATTCTAAGCCCAAATCACCTTCCAAAGAATAATCCATATCCCATAAATACCAACATCGTCAAAAAAGACACTGCAAATAGAGTTAACAAGAACACACTAATATTCCCTCTCCTATTTTCTTGCTCTATTTGCCTATTCTTATAATCATTCTCTCTCACTAAATAATCATACATAACTTTATTCAAATCATTAACATATTCAAAAGTTTCCCAATACTTATCTGGAATATTATTAACAGCCCTTTCAATATCTAAAACATTACTACACTCAATATCATTTGCAGTCTCTATAATACTCTGACATATATTCTCTTCAAATAAAATTTCTTTATTACTAATCCTAATCTCTTTTTTACTACTTTCTCCCTCTAATAATGCCTTTATATAACTTTTAATCTTTGCTATTCTCTCATCTGCAACTGCAAATAAAAATACTTTACCATTATCACTTTCTCGAAGTTCTGAAATCAATAACTTATTACTACCATCATTCATATCACTAACATAATACAATAAATACTGATTTTTATCCTTTGGAACTGCAAAACTAAATAATATCGTAGCATTTTTAAACACTAAATTTTCATTTACAACTACAAATGTCTGTCTCATACATTCCTCCTATGCTAAATTATGATTTAGCTCTTTTACCTTAACTAATTTTCTATCATTAACCATAATGCTTTCACTTAAACTATTAAACTCTTTTTCAATTTGTTTCTTATTATTTAAAATGTTAAGTTCTATCTCCTGAAGTTTACTCTCTACTTCCTCATATCCCGGAACTTTTCCTTTATAATTTCTCGAAAACTCTTCTTTCATTCTAATGATATCATCTAAAGTAGAATCAATAATTGTTGCAACTATTTCCACTTCTCCTAAATGATTATATATCTCATCACTCAAATCAATAGCGTCATATTTAGTCTTTTCTCTAAACTCTCCTCTAGGTCTATTAAGATTTCTTAACATATTCCCCACTATAACAGAACTCATTATATTCTTATTTTTTTTATTTTTAAAAGGCATAGCCATCATAATTCCCATATACATAAGCATTGAACGCAAAATATTATCCGTTCCCATAACTCTATATTCCATAACTCTACTAGCATCTATATTATTAATCCTTCTCTGTAACACTGCCAAATATTCATTCTGTTTATCAATAATAATTTTACAATCATCATTAATTTTCTTAATATTATCCGCATCTTCTCCAAATTTAAGATACTTCTTTTCTTTATCTTTTGTATCTTTTAATTTAGAAGAAGCTTTTTCTTTATTCTTCTTAATAACATTATTCTTAATATAAACTTCTCTATAAAGTACTATAAAATTATCTAACATCTTATATTTCTCCGTAAGTTTCTCTGCATGATCAGAAGTATCTAATATATCCCTAAATTCAATTATATCATTAACTATATTCTGATCCTGAAAATCCGTAATATTAAGAATATCCTCAAACTTATAATTATCATTTAAAATCTTCACTTGTTCAATAAGTTTTGTAACTTTCTTTAATAATTCTTCTAATCTTTTAACTTCCTCTTCTACTTCTTCTGAAGTAATCATCTCATTATTCAAAAGCTCTACAATCTTATTATTTTCTTGTCTAACTTCATCTAATTCGGCAATTTCTCTTTTTAATTTAGTATCTAATTCTAATAATATTTTCTTCTGTAATTCTTCTAATCTCTTAGTTTTTTCTTTATCCGTTAAATTAGATATATCTTTTCTTTTTATAATTCCGATACATCTTGACTGACTCTTTGAAGCTTTATTCTTTAAAGTTGTTTTATTTTCTTGTTCTAAAACGTTATTAACTTTCTCTTTTTTTATTTCTTTATCAATTTTAACTTCAGCTTTAGAATCAATATCCTTCTTTTTTTCTTCTACTTGAAAATTATTTAAAGTTATCTTTTCAACTTTTTTAGCTTTTTCAACTTTTTCAATACTATCTTCTATCTCTTTTTTAGAATCAATCTTCTTAGTTAAAGTCTCTTCTTGAGTCTTTTTATCTACTTCTTTATTCTTAATATCTAACGTTTCTTCTTTTTTAACTGTCTTTTTTTCATCTGCAACAAATGTTGCCCCAAATCTTTTGGTTTTATATATGATCTGTTTATT
The DNA here is from genome assembly GCA_934149105.1 of uncultured Bacilli bacterium. Lineage (GTDB taxonomy): Bacteria > Bacillota_I > Bacilli_A > RF39 > UBA660 > RUG11215. Next base: position 77,586 of record CAKPDP010000001.1, on the reverse strand, counting down.
ACTTAAAGACTTATTATCAAACTGTTTATCAGCTATATCTTCCTTATCATTTACTTCCTTTTTTTGATTTTGTATCCTTAAATCATCTTTTAGTTCTTCATATCTACTAAGTTTCGTTCCAGCATTATCACTACCAGTACTAGTGTCATCTATAAATAATTTATTATCAATATTACTCTTTTTATTATCCATATCTAACACCTCCACTAGTATCTATTTTATATAATTATAACATAACTTTTAAAAATTAACTCAAAATTTATTAAAAAACCTCCACAAAATAAAAAAACAAAAAATTTCAATATTGAATTTTTTTGTTTTTAATATTTTATATTAATCTATAAATTCTTCTTCTAAAACCTCAGAAGGTTCTTCATCAAAGAATTCTTTTTCTAAAGAATAATCAATATCCATATATTCTTTAGCCCCAGTTCCTGCTGGTATTAACTTACCAATAATAACGTTTTCTTTAAGACCATGTAAATGATCGATACTACCCTTAACAGAAGCTTCTGTTAATATTCTAGTAGTCTCCTGGAATGACGCTGATGATAAGAATGAATCTGTTTGTAATGATGCTTTCGTAATACCAAGTAATATTGGTTGTCCAATAGCAGGTTTCTTACCTTGAATAATAACATCTCTATTACCTTCTGTAAAGTCACTAATATTAACAACTGTACTAGGTACTAATTCTGTATCTCCTGCATCTATTACTCTAATTTGAGAAATCATTCTCTTAGCAATAATTTCAACGTGTTTATCACTAATATCAACACCCTGAGATCTATATACTTTTTGAACTTCTTTAAGAATATATTGTTGAACAGTACCAGGATCTGTTACTGCAAGTAATTCTTTTGGTGAAATATTACCTTCTGTTAATCTATCACCCGCACTAACTTTATCGCCTTTTTCTACACGAAGTTTAGCTCCGTATATAGTAACATGTTCTCTTTCTTCATTATCATTCTTAACATAAATCTTAAATCTTCCATTATTATTTTCAATCTTACTAACTACACCATTAATCTCTGAAATTAATGACTTACCTTTAGGAGTACGAGCTTCGAATAATTCTTCAACACGAGGAAGACCTTGAGTAATATCAGTACCCGCAACACCACCAGTATGGAAGGTTCTCATGGTTAACTGTGTACCAGGTTCACCAATTGATTGAGCACCCATAATACCAACAGCCTCACCAATTTCTACTAAATTACCTGTTGCTAAGTTACGACCATAACATCTCTGACAAACACCATGTTTAGACTTACAAGTAAGAACTGTTCTTATTTCAACTTCTTTAACTCCAGCCTTAATAATCTTGTCAGCAATACTTTCTGTTATATAAGTATCTTTATCACAGATAACTTCTTTTGTTTCAGGATTAATTACTTTCTTATTAGTAAATCTACCTAAAATTCTATCATATAATGGTTCAATAATTCCATCTTTTTCATCCATAAAGGCACTAACTACAACACCTTGAATAGTACCACAATCTTCTTCACGAACAATCATATCTTGTGCTACATCAACTAAACGTCTAGTCATATAACCAGAGTCTGCTGTCTTCAAAGCTGTATCCGCACTACCCTTACGAGCACCATGTGTTGACAAGAAGAATTCTGATACTGATAATCCATCCAAGAATGAAGAAGTAATAGGAATTTCAACTGGTTGACCATTAGGTTTAGCCATAAGACCACGCATACCCGCTAACTGAACAAAGTTAGAAATAGATCCACGAGCCTTAGAATTCATCATTATAAAGATAGGGTTATCTTCATAAGTCTTAGCATAAACTTCCAATTCTTTTTGAATTTCTGCTTTAGCTTGATCCCAAACATTAATTACTAATTCGAATCTTTCTTTATCTGTAATTAAACCTCTTTGGAATTGCTTATTAATTTTCTTAACTTCAGCATTACCACGTGCAATTACTTCATCTTTATTCTTACTAGCAACAACATCAGAATAAGCAATAGTAATACCTGAATAAGTAGAATATTTAAATCCTTGATCCTTTAATTTATCCAAGAAGATAGAAGTCTCTGTTGTCTTATATCTCTTAAACATTTGAGCAATTAATTTCTCTAATGTTCCCTTATTAAAGGCTTTAGGTCTAGGAATCTTCTTAATAGCTTCCTTAATATCTTCCCCATAATTAACAAAGTAAATACCAGGTGTAACACCTTCTATATTCTCATCAGTTGGTTCATTAACATAAGGGAATGAATCTGGTAAAATTTCATTAAATGTAAGTTTACCTGCTGTTGTAATTAAATATTTATGTTTACAACTATCTAAGAATACTTTATGTTTAAATGAATCTACTGGAACAGCAATTCTTGTATGTAGAGTAATTTCTCTTCTTTGATAAGCCATCAAAGCTTCATTACTATCTTTAAATACTCTACCTTCTCCCTCTAAACCATTTTTTTCCATAGTAATATAATAATTACCAAGAATCATATCCTGGGAAGGAGTAACAATAGGTGATCCATCTTTTGGACTCAAAATGTTATTAGCCCCCAACATCAGAATTCTAGCTTCTGCTTTAGCTTCCTCACTTAGAGGAACGTGAACAGCCATCTGGTCACCATCAAAGTCAGCATTAAATCCTGTTGTAACAAGAGGATGTAATCTAATTGCTTTTCCACTAACTAATTTAGGTTCAAATGCTTGAATACCTAATCTATGTAATGTAGGAGCACGGTTTAACATAACTGGATGTTCTTTAATAACATCTTCTACAACATCCCATACTTTAGGATCTTTATTTTCAATCATCTTTTTAGCAGATTTAATATTATTAGCAAGTTCTCTTGATACAAGGCCATTAATAACATGAGGCTTAAATAACTCTAAAGCCATATCTTTAGGTATACCACATTGATACATCTTTAAATCTGGACCAACAACAATAACTGAACGACCAGAATAGTCAACTCTCTTACCTAACAAGTTCTGTCTAAAGCGACCCTGTTTACCCTTTAACATACTAGCTAAAGATTTTAAAGCTCTATTACCAGCACCAGTTACACTTCTACCTCTTCTACCATTATCAAATAATGAATCTACAGCTTCCTGTAACATTCTCTTTTCATTTTGAACAATGATTGAAGGAGCACCTAATTCTAGTAATTTCTTTAAACGATTATTTCTATTAATAACTCTTCTATATAAATCATTCAAATCAGATGTAGCAAATCTGCCACCATCTAATTGAATCATTGGTCTAAGCTCAGGTGGAATAACTGGAAGAGCTTCCAAAATCATCCATTCAGGCTTATTACCGGAAGTAGCAAAAGCATTAATAACATCTAATCTTTTAACAAGTCTAACACGTCTTTGACCAGTAGCGTTAACAAGCTCTTTTTGTAAATCTTCAAGCTCTTTATTAATATCTACTTCTGATAATAATTCCTTAATAGCCTCAGCACCCATACCTACTCTAAATGTATTACCATATTTTTCATAATAAACACGATATTCTTTATCAGATAAAGTTTGCTTCTTAGCAAGTCCTGTAGGACCTGGTTCTAAAACAACATAAGAAACAAAGTATATAACTTCTTCCAAATCTCTAGGACTCATATCCAAAGTAAGACCAATATATGAAGGAATACCCTTAACATACCAGATATGAGAAACAGGAGTAGCAAGCTCTATATGTCCCATTCTCTCACGTCTTACTTTAGATTTAGTAACTTCAACACCACATCTATCACAAATAATATTCTTATATCTTAATCTTTTATATTTTCCACAAGAACACTCATAATCCCTAGTAGGTCCAAATATCTTCTCACAAAATAATCCATCTCTTTCAGGTTTTAATGTTCTATAATTGATAGTTTCTGGTTTTTGAACTTCTCCATATGACCAAGAACGAATTTTTTCTGGAGAAGCAATTCCAATTTTTAAAGCTTTAAAATTATTTGCTTCTAACATTAGAACTCACCTCCCATATCTTCATCTTCTATTGCATTTTCATCAAAACTTTCATCAAAATCTTCATCTTCAAACTCATCATCACCAAATTCATCATCTGAAGATTCTTCACTATAATCGTCTTCTAAATCATCACCTAAATCTTCTAATTCTTTAGAATTCTTAGGTTTTATCTCTATTTCTTCAGCAATTGGAGTATCATCTTCATCATCTTCAATCTCTAATTGCTTAAATTCAAGCTCTTCATCATTATTATTAATAACGGAAATATCTAGACCTAAAGCTTGGAATTCTTTTATTAATACTCTAAATGATTCTGGAATACCTGAATCAGGTAATGGTTGACCTTTAACTAAAGCTTCATATACTTTAACACGTCCCACAACATCATCTGATTTATAAGTAAGAATTTCTTGTAATACATGCGACGCTCCATAAGCTTCTAGTGCCCAAACTTCCATTTCTCCAAATCTCTGACCACCAAATTGTGCTTTACCACCAAGAGGTTGTTGAGTAACTAATGAATAAGGACCAGTACTTCTAGCATGTAACTTATCATCAACCATGTGATGTAACTTAACGAAATACATGACACCAACACTAATACGATTATCAAATGGCTCACCAGTACGACCATCATACAATACAGTCTTACCATCTTCGTCCATACCAGCTTCCTTCATCATATCTTTTACATCTTCAATACTAGCACCATCTAATACCGGTGTAGCAATATGAACTCCCAATTTCTTACAAGCCATACCCATATGTAATTCCAATATCTGTCCAATATTCATACGTGAAGGAACACCCTGTGGATTTAACATAATATCTACTGGTGTACCATCTGGTAAATATGGCATATCTTCTTGAGGTAAAATCAATGAAATAACACCCTTATTACCATGACGACCACTCATCTTATCTCCAACTTGAATCTTTCTCTTTTGAATTATATAAACTCTAACTACTTTACTAACACCACTAGGAAGTTCATCATTATCTTCTTTTGTATATACCTTAACATCATGAACAATACCGCCACCACCATGTGGAACACATAAAGAACTATTTCTAACTTCTCTTGTCTTTTCACCAAAAATAGCATGTAATAATTTTTCTTCACTAGTTAAATCAGCCATACCTTTAGGAGTAACTTTACCAACTAAGATATCTCCTTCTTTAACTTCTGTACCAATTCTAACAATACCATTTTCATCAAGATTCTTACGAGCATCTTCACTTATATTAGGAATATCTCTAGTAATCTCTTCTGGTCCTAACTTTGTATCACGACATTGTGTTTCATAATCTTCGATATGTAAAGAAGTATAAACATCTTCCTTAACTAATCTTTCATTCATAATAACAGCATCCTCAAAGTTATAACCATTAAATGTCATAAATGCTATTACCATATTCTTACCTAAAGCAAGTTCCCCTTTATTAGTACTTGGACCATCAGCAATAACTTGACCCATTTTAATCTTATCGCCTTTTCTAACGATAGGTACATGATTAGCAGTCTCACCTTGGTTAGATCTTTCAAAAGTAGCTAAATCATAAATATCTTTACCCTTAGCATTCTTAACAATAATCTTTTTAGCATCAACATATTCTACAACACCACTAGCCTTTGATACTACAACTGCTCCACTATCTTTAGCAGCAACATATTCAACACCAGTTCCTACATAAGGAGCTTCTGTTTTAAGAAGAGGCAAAGCCTGACGTTGCATGTTTGCTCCCATCAAAGCACGAGTAGCATCATCATGTTCCAAGAAAGGAATCAAACTAGTCGTAACTGATACAACTTGTTGAGGTGATACGTCAATATAATCTACTTTCTCAGCAGGTATGATTACATTTTCACCATTAAGTCTACCTGCAACTGTTGCATCTGTAATTTCCATATCATCATTAACATTAACAGTAGCTTGACTAATATATAAATCTTGTTCCTGATCAGCAGTTAAATATACAACTTCATCAGTAAGTTTCTTATTAACAACTTTTCTATAAGGAGTTTGAATAAATCCATATTCATCAACCTTAGCATAACTAGCAAGTGATGTAATAAGTCCGATATTTTGACCTTCAGGAGATTCAATAGGACAAATTCTACCATAATGTGAAGGATTAACATCACGTACTTCCATACCAGCTCTATCACGAGACAATCCACCAGGTCCTAAAGCTGACAATCTTCTCTTATGAGTAAGTTCTGCTATTGGATTTACCTGATCCATAAACTGTGATAATTGACTGCTACCAAAGAATTCTTTCATCGCAGCCGTAACTGGTCTAATATTAATTAGAGTTTTAGGAGTAACAGTTTCAATATCTTGTGTAGTCATTCTCTCACGAATAACTCTCTCCATTCTACTCATACCAATTTTAAATTGATTTTGTAATAATTCTCCAACTTGTCTAATTCTTCTGTTACCTAAATGATCTATTTCATCATCATGACCAATTCCATCTAATAAATTTAGATAATAAGATACAGAAGCATAAAAATCAGATATTGTTAAAGTCTTAACATCAATTGTTTGATCGTTACCAATAACTTTAACTTTTTTCTTACTATCATTAGGAGAATAAACCCATATACACTGTACAACATTATGAGAATCTAATTCTTGATTAATAGTTACTTCTTCTCTACCAAATCCTTCATCAAATAATTCTTGTAATTTAGCAAGAACTTCCTTATCAATCAAAGTACCATCAGTAAAAATAGTTTCTCCATCCATTACTACATCTTGAGCTAATTTTAGATTTAATAATCTATCCGTTATATTTAACTTTCTATTAAACTTATAACGACCAACCTTAGCCAAATCATATCTAAAACTATCAAAAAATCTTGTAATTAATTGATTCTTAGAACTATCTAAAGTTGTAGGCTCACCTGGTCTTAATTTCTCATAAATCTCAATTAAAGCCTCATCAGTATTCTTTGTAGAATCCTTAGCAATAGTATTTTTTAAATACACATCATTATTAAATACTTCTAAAATTTCTTCATCAGAAGATAATCCAAAAGCTCTAAGTAATGTCGTTAAAGGAACCTTTCTTGTTCTATCAATTCTAACATATATTACTTCTTTAGAATCCATTTCAAATTCCAACCAAGTACCTCTAGAAGGAATTAATTTAGAAGCAAACACTGGTCTACCACTTTTATCAATCTCTCTAGAAAAATATACATTAGGCGATCTAACTAACTGTGAAACAATAACTCTTTCAGCACCATTAATAATAAAGGTACCACTATCAGTCATTAAAGGCATATCACCCAAGAATATCTCTTGTTCCTTTACTTCTCCTGTTTCATTATTAAATAATCTAGTCTGTACCTTTAAAGGTGCAGCATAGGTAATCTGTCTATCTTTACATTCTTTAATTGAATATCTAGGTGTATCTAGAACATAATCATTAAATTCTAAAGATAAATTACCAGAGAAACTCTCTATTGGTGAGAAAGTTTCAAAAACCTCTTTTATACCATCGGTAGTAAACCATTGATATGATTCTTTTTGTATTCCCAACAAATTACCTAATTCTAAAGAATTTTTAATCATTGAGAAATTTCTTCTTTTTCTATAATCTCCACTTTGCTTTATTTTATAAGCCATTAACATTTCACCCCTATGCCTAAATTATTTGAAGATACCACGACAAAAAAGACGCGTTTCCAATATATAATACTACCACCCGTCCTGTAAAAAGTCAACCAATTAAAGCTAAATTTTTTAGTTTTTTCGTACTTTTGCACATACAACATAGAACCCTTTTGATTTTGTAATAATTTCTGTTTCAAACCTATCTTCCATCTCTTTTAAAATAGACTTAACACCATGATCTTTTCGCATCACAAACCATAATTCTCCATCTGTTGTAAGTCTCTCTATAGATCCAAATATAAATTCTCTAATAACTTTCTTACCAGCCCTAATAGGAGGATTAGTAATAATATAATCATATTTAAACTCTATATTAGAATAACCATCACTCTCAAATACATTATTACTAACATTATTTAATTTCAAATTCTCTTTTGCGAGCTTTAAAGAACGTAAATTAACATCAACCATATCAATAACACTATTAGAGTACATTAGTTTTAAAACAATACCACAAACTCCATATCCACACCCTAAATCTAATATTCTACCTTGGGTATTCTTTATTTTAACATTCTCTAACAATAACCTCGTTCCATAATCAAACCTATCTTTACTAAAAACCCCATTATCCGTATAACAAGTTATTTTCTTATCAAAAATCTCAAAACTTATTAACTTTCTTTCACTCTTTATCTTATTATCATTCTCAAAATATTGACTCACTCTATCACCCACAAAAAAAGAATTATTTATAATTCCTATTATCTAGCATTATTACAATATACTATAAAAGCCACCATAATAGCAACCGCTATAACACTAATAGTAACCATTATATAGCCCCAATTAATACTTTGACTATCTTCATCACTATCAGGTAATTCTTCTTCTAAAACTTCTTTATTATTTAGAAAGTCTTCACAATTCTTACAAAAAGAAGACTTTCTTCTTGTATCAGCACCACATCTAACACATTTCATTTTTACCAACTCCTCATATTACTTAAACTAATTATATCACAGTTTTAATATTTTTCAATAACTTTTATTTCTTCTTCCCATTTCCATGACTTCTCATATTTTCTAAAACCTTATCTTTATTCTCGATCATACCATAATATAATCTTGTTCTATCATTATCTACTTTATGATCTAAATCTTCTCTTAATTTATAATAATTATATCCTGAAAAAATTTTACTAAACCCTCCTACCAATTCATTAAGACAATCAAAATTATCTCTACCTACTTTATCAAATATAACCTCAATATTCCCATCTCTTCTACTCTCCATTATCCAAGGTTTAAATTCCTGATAAAAATCTTTCACTAAAAATTTTGCGTGTTCATAAGAAGTATAACCTGTATATTTGTGATTATTAAATATGCATATTCCTCTATCTACCATTTCCTTAGAAATATCTTGCGCTACTAATTCATTAATTATTTCATTAAAAATCTCATACTTTCTCTTTGGCTCTTCTGAAGAAACATTGTCAATTACTGGATCATCACCTTCTAATCTTCCCGAAACATAGTCCCAACCACATAAATATTCTATTTCTGTTCCCTTTTGTCCTAAAAGAGATAATTCATATAAATGATTAAGTTCATGTATAATAGTGTGATCTAAATACTCATTATCCGGATCAACATTTACGGCCACTATTGGAAATAACTTTAATTCATTTTTCTCCCTTATTATATTAGGCATTACTGCCGTCAAACGGCTTGTATAAAGGGAAGCATCAATAGAATCACTTTTATCTAACAATCCCAATTCTGTTATCTCTCTCCTAAACTCTCTATGCCTACTTATACTAGTATAAAATTCATTATTAAATTGTTCAAGCATCTTTTCTCTAGTCTTTTCTACTTTTAAAGCCCAATCAAAAGTAGGCCATATTCCCCTAGCTTTCTCTGATCTAACATACTCTTCATAATTATTACCCAAATCTATTCCTCTAGCCTTAAAATATCTTATTCTCTTATCTATTAGCAAACTCTTATCAAAAGTAGAAACATTAGGATCATCAAGTTTATCTTGTGTCTCTTTTGTAAAAGACTCTAACAAAGAACTAGTATCTAAAGATACTCCAAAAATCTTTAAACAATTAGGCATAACAGTATTTGTATCTTTATCAAAGTACTCATTAATTTCCTGTAACTCTCGATCATTATATATAAAACTGCATTCTCCCACTAACTTCTTCAAGTATTTTTTCTTTAACTTTCCCTGAAGTTTCCTTGACTTAGTAACATATTCTTTATAAGGAGTCAATTTTTCTTCTAACTTTCCATATCTTCTTAAAGCCTTAGTATAAGCAACAAAAGCTCTTTTATATTCCTCAAATTTACTAGAACCTATAAATCTTTCTTTTTCCCTGTCACTTAAGTCAGATGCTGCATCATAAAATTGTTCCCTAGCTTCATTGAATTCATAATCAACATTATTCATATTTACATAAAACAAAGCATTACTACATAAGTAACTAGCTTTCCCAAATAATAATTCCTCGGGTATTATTCCTCTTTCTAAATAACCTCTGTATTCTTCCCAAGAACACTTTGAAGAAATTTTCTGAAAATTATGCCAACCATCTTCAATAAACTTACTTCTTCTCCCTTCATATCCTAACAAATATAAATCATAAAAACGTCTAAACTTTTCAATACAAGAACTATTTCTATATTCAAATGACCTTTCTTTAAAGAACTTCTCTCTTGCTCCCCATACTCCCGCTTTTATTAACTCATCATCTAAATAATAATTAGTATACTCCTGTTCCAAACGACTTATAAATGATTCTGTTTTTTCAAGATCTTGATACCCCATAAATATGGCATTTTTAAATTTAGTTTCTATATTATCTCTAAATTCTTCCCCATAAAATCCAACAAAAATCTCTATAAAAGTATCTATATTCTCTCTCAAGTATTCATTACTATTTAAAAATGCCAATTCTTTTTCTGACATAATTATCACCTACTATCTTAAATTCTCAATCTAATTATATCATTAAAAAGAAAAAATAAATATCATTTCTTAATTCTTATCTCCTCATCTAATACTTCTTTATAAAAATGTTGATAATCTTTAGTATGAACAAAATCTCCCCCCCATTTCCAACCATATTTTGTAAAAACAGAATATAAATAATCATCTTGATCTATCTTTCCTTGAAATTCTTTTTCTCTATCAGCATATTCCTTACCATTACTAGGATATATCTCTTGTTCTGTAACATAAGGATTAAACAAAGGATTTACATCAATTGCCACGCCAAATGCGTGCCAAGCCAACTTATCAGAATTTTCTACCTTTCGATAATTAAAACAAGACGTATTATTATCTTCCATCGAAGCCTCATCACTACCATTATAATCATCAGGCAATTTAATACTATTAATAGGATATTTTACTAAATATAGCTCATAAAAGATCTTGACAACATCATCTGCAAGCAGCTTATTAACTATAAGCTCTCCTCTATTATGTAAATTCCCCTCAAAATCATAATATTTAACAACAACATATCTTAAATCATCATAACTGACACTATTAAATTGCACATTAAATTTAACAGGATAACTCTTCCCTGTTATTCTCTTCTTTATAAAAGTTGACAACTCCTCATAATAAAATCCATCTTGATAAACAACCCTATTTTCATAATTATCATTATCTCCATAAATTCCATATGTTTCACTAAATTTAATAAACAATAAAAATATACCTATTAACATCATACATAAACTTATCTTTTTTAGAATATTCATAATCTTCACCCAAGTTTTAATATTACTAATATTCCCACTAAAGAAAAAAATATAATAAAAAAGATAAGTTTACCATTCATTACTTATCTCTTAAATCTCGAAAATATCTTCTTAGAATTTCTATACAACGTATAACCGTTCTTATACATAAAATATAAAACGCTATTAATAACTAAATCATATTCTCCAATATATTCTATAACTCTTCCATTAAAATTCTTTTTAAAAGCATATACTCCATAATCCGGAGTTCCCATTTCAAAATTACCTGATATTCCTCCAAAATCATATACCTTATATCCTTTTGACACTGCATACTTAATCATTTCATTTTGAATCATATACTGAGCGTTAAAATAATTATATTTACTAAAAGATCCACTATAAACATAATTAACTGTATCCTTATCCATAATAAACATTGCACAAGAAATAGGTATCATATCTCTTTCTTCTTTACTTATTTCATCATATAATTTATCACTCTTAAATTCTTCTAAATATTTCTTCTTATCTAAATATAAAACAAATACTTTAATTCTATCTTCTACTCTAAAATTATCTATCAACATTTTATAATATTCTAAAGTTCGATCAAAATGGTTATGTCTCTCTGCAGTATGCTCGGTAATTGCCTTGAAATCTTTTATATTTTCTTCATTAACATCTTCCATAACCAACGGATACTTACAAGCTTTTCTTATATGACCTCTTCCCTTAGAAGAAAAGCTTTCAAATACCTGTTCATAACTCTTATTACCTATATCTATAGCATAAGACCATCTATATTGTAAATCATCCACATATCCTGTTCTAAAACCTTTATGTTTAAAACCCAGTTTAATTAAATGTTCATGTAATTTTTCGTTACTAAATCCATCATCTATAACCTCTCCAGCCGAATTATGATGTTTATATTCTACTAAAGGATCCATTTTAAAGAAGAAACCATTTCTTTTTTTCACAAAACTCTTAATATTGTTTACAAAGAAATCTAAAAGTTCTAAATTATCATAATCCATTAATAAACCCCTAGGTGCGTAAAAGATTTTTTGTCCTAAAAAAATCTTTCTAGCCAATAACAAAGAAGCTCCAATAATATCATCATTATCTTTCACCCCAACATAATAAGCTTTCCAGCCATTAGGAGCCTTAATATTAGCCCAATATACTGTTTGATAATAAGTACTCCCTGGCATCTTATCTTCTATTTTTTTAAACTCTTCTTTAGTTAATTCTATAAATTTCAAACTATCCCTTCTCTCTAACATAATAATTATAACATTTTTAACCCAATTTTCAACAAACTTATCTATCACTAAATAAAAAAATAAAAGAGTGACGTGTATCACTCCTCTATTATACCTTCATTAATACTATTTAACAAAGGCTACTAAACATTATTGAAGTTCAACTGTAGCTCCAGCTTCTTCAAATTGTGCTTTAATCTTTTCAGCTTCTTCTTTGTCGATTCCTTCTTTAACAGCTCCACCGTTATCAGCAATTGCTTTAGCTTCTTTTAAACCTAAACCAGTAATATCTCTTACTACTTTGATAACAGCGATTTTGTTTTCACCAGCAGAAGTTAATACAACATTAACCTTAGAAGGTCCTTCTTCTACTTGAGCAGCAGGTGCAGCAGCAACAGCAACAGCACTAGGATCTACTCCAAATTCCTCCTTCATTGCGTCAACTAATTCTTTAATTTCAAGAATAGTCATTTCTTTTAAAGCACTAATAAATTCATCTCTTGTTAATTTAGCCATTTTATTTCCTCCTTATATTTTTATTATTATTAATTTTCTTCTTTTTCGTTAGAATATAAATCTAAACAAATAGATAAATCTCTAACAACACCAATCATTCCACCAGCCAACATAGTAAGTAAGCCTTCTCTTGATGGAATAGCAGCATATTGTGCAAGTTCACTAGCATTTGCAACTTTGCCTTCAACTATACCAGCTTTTAATTCTAAAGCTTCATGATTTTTAGCAAATTCACTAATAACCTTTACAGGTGCAAGTTCATCGCTAGAAAAAGATATAGCACTAGGTCCAGCTAGATAATTTTCTAATTCTTTATTAGAATCATCTAAAGCTCTAATCATCAAAGTATTCTTATATACTTTATAGTTAGCACCAGCTTCTTTCAAAGCTCTTCTAAGTTCAGTAACTTCAGAAACAGTAAGACCACGATAATCAAATAATACAACTGACTTAGCATTATCTAATTGATCTTTAATTTCTGAAACAACTTGACTTTTTTGTTCAATAATCTTTGCGTTAGCCATCTCTTACCATCCTTTCCAAATGCCATAAATAAATCCCTTAGTATTATACCAAGGGATAAAAATATCATCTTTATTCCTCGGTAAGATATTTAAACTACTTAAAGTCCTTACTGTCTACGGCATAATTTTTCCTAAACATCATCTATTATATACTATAACTTCCTATTTGTCAAAAGAATTTATATCAATTTTAATTCCAGGACCCATAGTAGAAGATATAGATATATTCTTAACATAACTTCCTTTTACAGTAGCAGGTTTTGCTTTTAAAATAACATTTACAAAAGTCTTTAAATTATCAATTAATTTTGCATCTTCAAAACTAGCTTTACCAAATACTCCATGAATATTTCCAAAACTATCAGTACGATAATTTACTTTACCTTTCTTAGTTTCTTCAACAGCTTTAGCAACATCTACAGTAACAGTACCAGTCTTAGGGTTTGGCATAAGACCTTTAGGTCCTAATAACTTACCAATCTTACCTAACATAGGCATCATTTCTGGAGTAGCAATGATAACATCATAATCAAACCAAGATTCTTTTTCGATCTTAGTAATCATATCAACATCACCTACATAATCAGCACCAGCTTCACGAGCCGCTTTAGCTTGATCACCCTTAGCAAGTACTAAAATAGTCTTACTCTTACCAGTACCATTAGGTAATACTACTGCTCCTCTTAATTGTTGATCTGCTTTCTTAACATCTAAGTTCAAATTCATAGCTACTTCTAAAGTACCATCAAATTTTGAATTAGAAGTTTCTTTAGCTAACTTAACAGCTTCTTCTATAGAATAAGTTTTATTCTTATCCACTAAAGCCAAATTTGCTACATGTCTTTTACTTTTCTTCATAAATTTACCTCCTTATGTGGTGGAATGAATTAACGGATTTATAGCGGACAAAATCCTTCCACATAGGTTTAACCTATTAATTATATATTTAAAAATTAATCTTTAATAGCAATACCCATATTACGAGCAGTGCCTTCAATTATTTTCATAGCATCTTCTACAGTATATGCATTTAAATCAGGCATCTTTGTTTCAGCTACTTCCTTTAATTGTTCTCGAGTAATAGTTGCAACAGTTTCACCTTTTGAGCTACCAGATTTAATTCCAGCTACTTTCTTTAATAAGAATGCTGCTGGTGGAGTCTTTAATACCATATCAAAAGTTCTATCGTCATAAATAGTAATTTGAACAGGAACTATATCTCCCATTTTATCTCTAGTTGCATCATTAAATTTAGTACAAAATTCTTGTAAATTAATACCTGCAGGTCCTAATACTGTACCAACTGGTGGAGCTGGTGTAGCTTTTCCAGCAGGAATTTGCAATGTAATTTGTCTAGTAATTTCTTTCTTTGCCACGAAAAACACCTCCTATATATCTTTTCGCGAGTGGTTCCAATAGCGTCCGCGCCTCCCACTTATATATGACAAACCTTTCGGTTGCGTCCCTAATAATATCATATTTTTTCAATTTTTACAATAAGTTTTATGTTTTTATTTTAATTTTTACTATAAAACTTCAATTTGATTTAAATCAGCTTCAACAGAAGTTTCTTGTCCAAATAAATCTACAACTATATTAACTTTTTGAGCCTTCAAATCAATATTATCTACTTTACCAATCATTTCTTTAAATGGACCATCTAAAATCTTAACCTTCTTACCAGTCTCTAAATCTTTACTAACATCTAATCTACTCATTCCCATACTACCAAGAATTCTATCTACTTCTTGAGGCATCAAAGGAATAGGCTTAGCTCCTTTACCAGAAGATCCAATAAAACCAGTAACACCTTGTGTATTTCTAACAATATACCAAGATTCATCAGACATAACCATCTCTACCAATACATATCCTGGAAACATCTTCTTGATCTTTTCTTTTTTTACACCATCTTTAACTTCAATAACCTTTTGTTCTGGAACAACAACTCTATAAATATTATCATGTAATTCCATAGAGTTAATCATCATCTCTAATTTTTCTTTTACTTTGTATTCATATCCAGTAACTGTATTAACAACATACCATTCTTTTTTCATACTATATCAAACTCCTTAATACTGATACTAAAATATCTACTCCATAGAAAAACAATCCAAAACATAACATAACAATTAAAGTTGCAATTGAATACTTTACTAAATCATTTTTAGGAGTCCATCTAATTCTACTGATTTCTTTCTTTACTCCCCTAAAATATTTAGAAATACCACCAAATATCTTTTTCATAAATAAACCTCCACTTAATTAAAATAAAAACACTTCCGTGCAACTACAATATAGCACTTTTACTATTAGCTGTCAATATTTTTAACTAAGTTTTCTAGCTTTTCTCTTAACCTTTCCCTTGTCATAGAAGGATTAGCTTTTCCCCTCGTTTTTTTCATAACTTGGCCTACAAAATAATCTAATATTTTAGGATTCTCCGGATTAAAAGTCTTAGCTTGTTCATAATTTTCTTTTATTACTTCGTCTATAACTTCATTAATAGTCCCTTCATCACTAATCTGCATCATTCCCAATTCTGATACTATCACTTTAGGTTCTTTATGTTCTTCTAAGCATTTATAAAACACCTCTTTACCCTGCTTAGAAGATATCTTCTTACTATCTATTAATTCTATTAATTCTTTTAACATCACTGGCATTAAATATATTTCCTTAATAGAACAATTAAATTCATTTAAATAGCTAAGAATTAAACCATTTACCCAATTAGCTGCTTGCTTAATATCACACCCTATCTTTACACATTCTTCAAAATAATCACTAATGTCTCTATCTTTAACTAAAATCGAAGCATCGTATAGACTAAGACCATATTCATCAACGTATTTCTTTCTTCTTTCATATCCCAATTCTGGAATACTTTCCCTTATTTCTTCTAACCACTCTTTACTTATCTTAAATTTAGGAATATTAGGCTCAACAAAATACTTATAATCAATAGCATTAACCTTAGAGCGCATATATATAGTTGTCCCAGATTCTTCATCCCATCTCCTAGTTTGTTGCTCCATTTCCTCATACTTGCCATCTTCTTTTAATTTGATCTGTCTCTTAATCTCATAATTAATTGCGTCTCTGACACCTCCAAACGAATTAACATTCTTAATCTCCACCTTAGTTCCCCAATTATTAGGATCATCATAATCTTTATCACAATCCATAATTGAAACATTTACATCACATCTAACCTGTCCCTTCTTACTATCAGCTTCCGAGATCTTTAAATACTGATAAACACTTCTCATATGTTCCAAAAAAGAAACAGCTTCATCCGCATTATGTAAATCTGGTTCCGTAACTAATTCCAATAAAGGAACTCCTGCCCTATTATAATCAATAGTCGAAGTATCATATAAATGATCTAACGATGCAGCATCTTCCTCTAAATGCAAATTATTAACTCTAACTGTCTTTTCTACCCCTTTACAGTCAAACGTAACCCTACCATAAATTCCTACTGGAATAGGCTTAGTCTCTTGTGTCAATTGATATCCCTTAGGTAAATCAGGATAATAATAATTCTTTCTCTCAAAATACATATATTCTGGTTGACTACATTTAAGAACCATACTAGCCATAAGAGCCATTCTTACAGCCTCTTTATTAACTACTGGAAGTATCCCTGGAAAAGCCATATCTATAGCACTAATATTACAATTAGGTATATCTGAATAACTATTAGAAGCCCCAGAAAAAACTTTCGTCTTCGTCTCACTAATTTCACAATGCATCTCTAACCCTATCATAGCCTTATACTTATTCATTATTATCACCTCCCGCTACCTGTCCTTTATAATCCATAATTTCTTCTAAAGCATAAGCAATATTAAGAACATTCTCATCATCATAACAATTACCTGTAATATTAACCCCTACTGGCATCTTATCAATAAATCCATTAGGAATAGTAATTGAAGGAAATCCTCCAAAATTACCTATTTGTAAGTGTTCCTCTAAAACAGCAGTATCCTTAGATAACATATCCAAAGAGCCATCTAAATGCTTAGCCGGTCCACTACCGACAGGCAATATAACTGCATCATACTTCTCATAAAGACTTTTCCATTTATCCACAATAAGTCTTCTAACTCTCTGAGCATTTCTAAAATATCTTTCTTTATTCTCCGATTGTAAAACATAAGAACCTATAACAAATCTTCTTTTAATAAGTGGTGAAAATCCTCTAGTCCGATAATCCTTCATCATTTCAATATAATTATCACCCTTACCTCTTGGTCCAAAAATAATTCCCGTCAAATTAGACATATTACTAGTAGCTTCCGCACAAGATATAACAACATAAACTGATGGAATAGCATTAAGTAGTGTCTTATCTACACTCTCCTCTACTATTTCTATTCCCAATTCTCTAGCCTTATTCAAAGTCTTCTGGAAATTCTCTAAATGTTCCTTTAGTTCTCTACTAGGATTTTCATAATTATTAATATCTACTATTTCTTTAATATAGCATAGCTTTTTACCCTTAACTTTACCATTCAAAGAATCATATAAATGAATATCCTTAGAATCCCAACTAGTCATATCCTTCTTATCAATCCCCTTCATAGCGTCCACTACAATCGCAGCATCTTCTACTCTCCTAGTAAGAACTCCTAAGTGATCTAAAGATGAAGCAAAAGGAAACAATCCATATCTTGATATCATTCCATAAGTAGGCTTATAACCAACTATTCCACAATAAGCAGCGGGCTTCCTAATAGAATCTCCCGTATCTGATCCAGTTGCATATGGATATACTCCACTACTAACCGCTGCCGCACTACCAGAAGATGAACCAGCACACATTCTACTATGATCCCAAGGATTAGTAACAACTCCCGTATGACAAGTAGTACCAGTACCCCCCATTCCAAATTCATCCATCGCCGTCTTATTTACAAATATTGCTCCTGCCTTCTTTAAATTTTCTACAGCGGTAGCATCAAAGAACGGTACATAATCCTTTAAAGTATTACTAGAACCAGTTGATAAAATTCCCTTTGTTGAATAATTATCTTTTAATCCACAAGGAATTCCTGATAACAAGCTATCTGTAACTTTAGTTATCTCTGGTTTATCGATTATTGTTACAAAAGCATTACACTTCTTCTGAACTTCATAAGATTGATCTAATGCTTCCTTAGTTAACATATCTGGAGTTACTTCACCCTTTACTAATAATTCATGTAATTCTCTTATACTTTTATTCATATATTTCATCATTCACCAACCACCTTTGGAACTTCAACTTCCCTATCCGTATGTTCATCACAATTACTAAGTATATCCTCAATCTTACAAGATTCTTCCACTACATCATCTCTAAGTTCATATACAAAATCATCTAAACAATGTGTCATAGGTTCAACTTTATCAATATCTTTTATCTCATTAATAATATTAATATTCTGATCAATTACCTCAAACTCTTCTAAAACCATCTTATTTTCTTCTTCTGTAAGTCCTATTAATAATTTCTCAGCATAATCATCTACCATCTCTTTAGTAAACTTCATAATCACTATCCTCCTTAATAACAATACCTAATTCTTCTAATTGCGAATTACTAAGTACACTAGGCGACCCCATCATGGCATCATATCCAGAAGAAGAAGCTGGGAAGGCTTGAACTTCCCTTAAATTAGGTTCATCTTTAATCAACATAAGTATTCTATCTATACCTGGAGCCATTCCCCCATGAGGTGGTACTCCATACTTAAATGCCGTAAACAAGCTATTAAACTTTTTCTCCACTTCTTCTCTAGTATATCCAACCATTTCAAATCCCTTTACCAGACTATCTAAATCAGTATTTCTAATTGCTCCTGAAGCCATTTCATTACCATTACATACAAAATCATATTGATATGCTAAAACATCATCTAAATCCTTATCTGTATATCCCTCAAATTCTTCATGCGGTTTAGAAAAAGGATTATGACAAAATTCATATTTTTTGGTCTTATCATCATATTCAAACATAGGAAAATCCTTTACAATACAAAGTTCTAATTTATTGTTATCTATTAATTCTAACTTTCTACCCAATTCATCTCTTATCAAACCTGCAAACTTTCTAGCAACATTAAGTTTCCTATTAGCAATAAAGAACATAACACTATTAGTTTTCATATTAAATTTACTAATTAATTCTTGTCTCTCAACATCACTTAAAAACTTATCTATAGGTCCTTTAAAAGTACCATCTTCCATAAGAGTAATATATCCTATTCCAGGCATTCCAATACTACTAGCATATTCCACAATCTCATTAAACCAATTATTAGATTTAGTTCCAATATCATGGACAACAATTACCTTAATAGTACTATTCTTAAACGGTCCAAAACTAGTTTTTGCTAATACCTCACTAGCATCTTGTATAATTAACGGATTTCTTAGATCCGGTTTATCAGTTCCATAACATTCCATAGCCTCTTTATAACTAATTCTTCTAAAAGGCTTAGGAGAAACTACTTTATCACTAAACTTCGTAAACACATCATAAAATATATCTTCTCCAACTTCTAAAACATCATCTTCTGTAACATAACTCATTTCTAAATCCAACTGATAAAATTCTAAAGTCCTATCTTTTCTTGTATCTTCATCTCTAAAACAAGGTGCTATCTGAAAATATTTATCCATACCACCTACCATAAGTAACTCTTTATATATTTGTGGTGCCTGTGGCAAAGCATAAAATTTACCCTTAAATTTTCTAGAAGGCACCACAAAATCTCTAGCTCCTTCTGGAGAACTTACCGTAAGAATAGGCGTTTGAACTTCCGTAAAATTCATATCATGCATCTTATTACGCAAATAATTAAGAACATCACTACGTAATCTTAAATTATCAGCTATTTTATGACCTCTCATGTCTAAATAACGATATTTAAGTCTAACTTCTTCATTAACTTCATGTAATCCATCAATCTCAAAAGGTAATGCTTTAGCCTTATTAGATAGAATATCCAACTTATCACATAATACCTCTACTAACCCTGTTATTATCTTATTATTAATAGTATCTTCATCTCTCTTAACAACTTTACCCGAAATTCTAATAACTGTCTCTTTACTAACACCCTTAAGCATATTTTCATCATGAACTACAACCTGAGTAACTCCATACCAGTCTCTCAAATCTACAAACATAACTCCACCATGATCCCTAATCGTTGAAACAAAGCCTGATAAAGTAACTTCTTTACCTAAATCTTTAAGTGTTAATTCTCCACAAGTATTAGTTCTATATTTATTTACTTTCATCTTTCTCATCCTCCACATAAAAAAGCAACTATTCATCCCAATACAGGGACGAATAGTTGCCTAAATCCGTGGTACCACCCAGCTTATCACATATAGTGATCACTCATTTGAATAACGCATCATGATCGCGTACTAACCTACTAAAATTTCAGAAAGTAAACTCCAAGGTGTTCCTTCATATTAATATTATTATTCCATCTCACCAACTGGAACTCTCTTTAATAATCATTAATATTACTGCTCCTCTTCACCGTTTTTTTATATAAATTTTTATATAAAAATATATTAGCACAAATTATTTACTACTGTCAACTAATTTTTTTACACTTTTTCTACTCTTATAATCACCATTTTCTAAAAGTTCTCCCACTTCTACAATCATATTATTATCTATATTATTATCTTTATCTTCATTTTCTTCATCTAAAATCTTATTAAGAATAACTCTAAATTTCTCCTTAACTTTATCTATTCCATAAATATTATAACGTTTAAAATAATAAGCCTTAATAATTGAAATAATTGAAATGCTAAATATCACAGTAATCCCCATAATATAAATTACATTAATAATGCCACTTAAAAAAGTTCTCATAGCAGATAACGTAACATTAGCATATTGTACATAAGTAACTGGAACTATTGCTAACTGTAAAATATATATTAAAACATTAAAAATTCCTCCTGATAGATACAATATAAATGCTTGCAAAACATATTCCCTGGTAAAACTATCTTTCTTCAATAAATATCCTATCAAAGCCACACTCCAAGCAAAAAATCCCGCTCCCGGCAACAAATAAAGTAACATACTAACCCCATAAATAATTATCACAATTATATTTTCTTGAACATCACTTAATCTTTTCATACCAAATCCCTCCTGTTATCTATTATTATACAAAATCTTAAAAATATATCAATAAAAAAATTATCAACAAAACTGTTAATAACTTTTTACTTAATTTAACTATTGACTAACTTTCTCACTATTAGTTACAACAACATTAACAGCTTGAAGACCTTTAGTAGTTTCAATTAAATCAAAATCTACCATTTGACCTTCCGATAAAGTTTTGTAACCTTCTTGTTTAATAGCAGAATAATGTACAAAAATATCTTCACCAGTAGAATGATCAATAAAGCCATATCCTTTTTCATTATTGAACCATTTGACACGTCCACGCATCTTACCACACCTCTCTTCCAGTAATAGCTTACGATAATATTATAATACCTAAATCATTAGATATCAAAAGATTAAGTACTATAAATTACGACACATTTCGCACAGCTTGTACAAATTTTATTCATAAAATTTGTACAATAAATAGTGTGTAAATAAATAATATCATAAATTAAGTTTTCCAAAATATCTTTAACTATTATTAGTTCAAAATTAATCATCAAAGTAAAAAAGATAACTTTAAGTTATCTTTAATTTATCTTTACATTCAATATATCTAATATTCTATCTAAATCCTTATCAGAGTTAAAGTTTATCTCGATCTTTCGATTACCAATCTTAACTTTAGTACCTAGCAATTCTCTAAGTTCCTCTTCAATATAACCATAATTATTATTTTTCTCTCTCCTAACAATAGGAACTCTCTTCTTAACATCTCTATTACTAGCCATATCTTCTAGATCTCTAACACTAATATTTTCCTTAACAACCTTATTAGCATATTCCTCTATCTTGGAATTATCTTCCATCTTAGATAAAACTCTAGCATGTCCCATAGAAATCTTGTTATTTAAAATCATATCCTGTACATCATTAGGTAAATTAAGTAAACCTAACGTATTTGTAACATGACTCCTACTCTTACCAATTTTTACTGCTAACTCATCTTGCGTAATATTTAAACTATCTATAATCCCTTTATACGCCAAAGCCAATTCTATAGCCGTTAAATTTTCTCTCTGTAAATTCTCTAACAAAGCAATTTCTCTCATTTCATCGTCAGAGAAATCTCTAACTATAGCAGGTATGGTGGTAAGACCAGCCAATTTTGAAGCCTTTAATCTTCTCTCACCCGCTACTAAATCATAACCTTTAATACTTTTCTTAACAATAATTGGTTGAAAAACTCCATGAACCTTAATAGACGATGCTAACTCCTCAAGTGCTTGTTGATCAAAAGTTTTTCTTGGTTGATAGGGATTACTTCTTATTTCCTCAACTGGTATCTCTTTTATATCTGACTCTGTAGCACTTTCCATAACATTATTTTCAAAAGTATCAAAATCTAAAACTTCTGTACTAAATAATTGCTCTAGCCCTCTACCTAACGCCTTTTTCTTCTGTTCCATTCTTACTTATAACCTCCTTAGCTAAATTATAATAAGCCAAAGTCCCCCTACTCCTAGGTTCATATTCTAATATAGGTTTACCATGAGAAGGAGCCTCTGCTAATCTAATCAATCTTGGAATAATCGTATCATAAACTCTTTCTTTAAAAAAGCCTTTAATACTCTCTACTACCTCTAGTCCTAAATTAGTATTTGTAGTAAGCATAGTTAATAATACTCCTTCAATATCTAGATTAGGATTTACTTTTTTTTGAGCTAACATAATAGTATTAATAAGCTGCATAATTCCTTCCAAAGCAAAATATTCACACTGAACAGGAATTAATACACTATCCGCAGCCGCTAAAGCATTAGTAGTCAATATTCCCAAAGAAGGTGGACAATCAATAATAATATAATCATAATTATCCCTAACCTTAGTAAGTTCCTCTTTTAATCTCATAACTCTATTAAATTTTTCACCTTTTACATGAAAAGCTTTCTCTAATTCTATAAGTTCCATATCTACTCCTGCTAAATTTAAATAAGCCGGTAATAAATACAAATTCTTACTCTTAGTCTTAATAATTGATTTTTCAATGTTATTTTTCATAACTAATACTTCATAAACACTACTATTTATATCCCCTTTATCAATACCTACACCTGTTGTAGCATTTCCCTGAGGATCTAAATCAACTAACAAAACTTTCTTTTTTAAAGCTCCCAACGAAGCAGATAAATTAATACTGGTTGTAGTTTTACCTACACCACCTTTTTGGTTAACGACTGCAATAATCTTTCCCATTATACTTCACCTTTATTTCTACAACAATAATTGTAACAAATAAATTAGCAAAAATAAAGATTAATTTCGACAATTTCACCATTTTAACAAAAGAAAAATTAAACATTAAAAATTATATGTTTAATAATTACTAGCTTTTACTTCAAAAAAACTTTGTGGATGTCCACAAACAGGGCAAACCTCTGGAGCTACCTTTCCAACAACAACATGGCCACAATTACGGCAAATCCAAATAGCTTCTCCATCTTTAGAAAATACTTTTTTATCTTCAACATTAGAAAGTAACTTTCTATATCTTTCTTCATGATGTTTCTCAATAGCCGCTACTGCTTCAAATTTATTAGCAAGATCCATAAACCCTTCTTCTCTAGCTACTTTAGCAAATTCTACATACATATCTGTCCATTCATAATTTTCGCCCTCACTAGCAGCCAATAAATTCTCTTCTGTACTAGGAATTTTTCCTCCATTTAATTCTTTAAACCACATTTTAGCATGTTCCTTTTCGTTATTAGCTGTCTCTTCAAAAATAGCTGCTATTTGCTCATATCCATCTTTTTTAGCCTTACTAGCAAAATAAGTATACTTATTTCTAGCTTCACTTTCTCCAGCAAAAGCTGCCATTAAATTCTTTTCTGTTCTAGAACCTTTTAAATTCATAAACACATCTCCTTCACATCAAAATTTATATTTTCAGTATAACATAATAATATTTTTTTGTCTCAAATATTAACTAAATTTTAAACTAATACCTTTAAGATTGACAACAATTTACATAGTCGAAAATTTTTGATTACTTTTAATATTAATTTAATAAATTTTTAATAAATACATGATATAATACATAACCAAGGAGGTATTATGTCAAAAGCTCTATTAACAGATTTAAATCTAAATAAAACTGACTATCTTATAGTAGGAGTATCATCTGGTCCAGACTCAATGGCTCTTCTAAACTATCTCCAGACTCATACTAAAAATCCCTTAGTGGTAGCCCATATAAATCACAACGTAAGAAAACAAAGTCAAGAAGAAGAGCAATATTTAAAAAAATATTGCCAAGACAATAATATAATATTTGAATGTCATAAAATAGAAAAATACACTCAAAATAATTTTGAAAATGAAGCCAGAACAAAAAGATATCAATTTTATGAACAAATTCTTCATAAATATAATAGTAAATATCTTTTCTTAGCCCATCATGGAGACGATTTAATAGAAACTATATTAATGAAAATAGTTAGAGGATCTAATCTTGAAGGATATGCCGGTATTAAAAAGGTATCTAAACAAAAAGATTACTATATCATTAGACCCTTTCTAGAATATACAAAAGATGATCTTCTAAACTACAATCAAAAACATCATATTAAATATTACCTAGATATAACCAATAAAGATACAACTTATACCAGAAATAGATATCGTAAAAATTTCTTACCCCTATTAAAGAAAGAAGATAAAAATGTTCATAAAAAATTCTTAAAATATTCTGAAACATTACTAGAATATAATAACTACGTAAATGATGAAGTAAATAATCTTCTTCCACATATTTATAAAGATAATATCTTACTATTAGCTAAAATTACTACTATTCATCCCTTCTTGTTAAAAAATATTATCTACAAAATATTATCTACTATCTATAATAATCAAAACAATATTATAACTGAAAAACACTTAACTAATATTATAAATTTAATAAATAGTCCTAAACCAAATCTAACTATTACCCTTCCTAAAAATCTAATAATTATTAAAGAATACAATAAGTTATATTTCACTAAAACTAATATAACTAACGAAAACAATTATAAAGTAATATTTACTAATTATCAAAAAATAGGAAATCACATTCTAAAAACTATTAATAATACCACTCAAAATGGTAATAATATTTGTAGATTAAATAGTAAAAAACTATCTCTACCACTCTATATAAGGAATAAAAAAGATGGTGATTATATAGAAGTCCTAGGATTAAATGGCAAACAAAAAGTTAAAGATATTTTCATAAATGAAAAAGTCCCGCTATCAAAGCGAAAAAACTATCCCTTACTAGTAGATAACCAAGACAATATCCTTTGGATTCCCAATATTAAAAAATCTAAATTTAACTTAAAAAATACTGAAAACTATGATATAATAATCGAGTACTGTGAAGAGGAGGAATAATAAAAAATGAATTTAAACAAAACAGTAAAGAAAAGCTTAGCTCCCTACATATTTTTATTAGCATTTATAGTAGGTAGCCTTTTAATAGTAAACTTATTTAATAATTCTGTAAAAGAAATAACTTATGATGATTTTAAAACTAATTTAGAAAAAAATGATATTACAGAATTAACCATCACTCCAAAAGTAAGAACTCAAACTTACGAAATAACTGGAGTTTTAAAAGAATATAAAGAAAACGAAAGTTTTATTCTCTATATTCCTATGTCCGATGAATTTTTAAAACAAATTACTACAGCCAGTGAAAGTGGAAATTCTAATTTCACTTTAAATGTCGAAAAAGATCCAGAAGCTTCTGAATGGCTTCAATTAATTGCTGACTGGGTACCTATCCTTATTTTAGTAGGAGTATCCCTATGGTTATTTACTAAACAATTAGGAAATGGTAATAAATCCATGGATTTTGGAAAAAGTAAAGCCAAATTATTACAAGAAGGAACCAAAACTACTTTCAAAGATGTCGCAGGATTAACTGAAGAAAAAGAAGAAGTTCAAGAATTAATTGATTTCTTAAGAGCTCCTAAAAAATTCCAAGAAATGGGAGCTAGAATACCTAAAGGAGTATTATTAGTAGGTCCTCCCGGTACTGGTAAAACACTATTAGCTAGAGCCGTTGCTGGTGAAGCCAAAGTACCTTTCTACTACATTAGTGGATCAGACTTCGTTGAATTATTCGTTGGAGTTGGAGCTTCTCGTGTTAGAGATATGTTCCGTCAAGCTAAAATGAATGCTCCTTGTCTAATCTTTATCGATGAAATAGATGCTGTAGGGCGTCAAAGAGGAACAGGTTTAGGTGGCGGTCACGATGAAAGAGAACAAACCCTAAATCAATTGTTAACTGAAATGGACGGTTTTGGACCACATGAAGGTATCATTGTTATTGCTGCTACTAATAGGCCTGACGTTTTAGACCCTGCTCTATTAAGACCAGGAAGATTTGATAGACAAGTAACAGTAGCTCTTCCTGATAAAAATGCTCGTAAAGAAATCCTTGAAGTTCATGCTCGTAATAAAGTATTAGATAAAAATATCACTTTAGATAACCTTGCCAAAAGAACACCAGGTTTCTCTGGAGCCGATCTTGAAAACTTACTAAATGAAGCTGCTTTATTAGCCGTTAGAAGAAAGAAAAAATGTATAACAATGGCTGAAATTGATGAAGCTACTGACAGAGTTCTAATGGGACCCGCTAAAGTCACTAGAAAATACACTGATAAAGAGAAAAAATTAGTAGCTTATCACGAAGCTGGGCACGCCGTAATGGGCTTAAAGTTAGATGGAGCTAATGACGTTCAAAAAATAACTATAATTCCTCGTGGACATGCTGGTGGTTACACTATGATGACTCCAAGAGAAGAAGCCTTTAATTATACTAAAAAAGAATTATTAGAATCCATTTGTGGCCTATTAGGTGGACGTGTAGCCGAAGAAATAACCTTCAAAGAAGTTACTACCGGTGCTCAAGATGATTTCCGCAAAGCCACTAAAATAGCCCGTGGCATGGTAACTGAATATGGAATGAGTGATTTAGGAACAATGAGCCTAGCCGAACCTCAAGAAAACACTTTCTTAGGTCGTGACTATACTAAAAACAGAAATATTTCTGATACAGTTGCTCATGAAATAGATGAAGAAATGCGTAAAATAATCAATAGTTGTTATGAAAAAACTCAAAAAATCTTAAAAGAAAACACTGATTTATTAGAATTAATAGCCAATACCCTATTAGAAGAAGAAACAATCACAAAAGAACAAATTGACAGTCTAGTAGAAACAGGTCACTTACCTAACATAACAGAAGAACCTGCCATTCCTTCAAATTCAAAAAAAGACAATAATGAAAATAAATCTTCAGAAAAATAATATTTAAAAGTGCCTCAAACTTGAAGCACTTTTTCTTTACCTTAATTTTTCTTCCAAAACAAAAAGAAGTTAAACAAACTTCCTATTCATCATCATCCATCCTAATAATAATCTCATCATTTTTAGAATATAAATACTTCTCCCTAGCATATCTAGCAATATAATTCTTATCCGATAATCTCTCTACATCAGCTTCTAAATTTTCTTTCTCATCAGATAAATATACAATTTTATTCTCTAAATCCTTTTTCTCATCCTTTAATTCCTTTAATTTTAATAAATTAGTCATACAGTTATAGCCCAAAACTGAAACAAAAGAAATAAATAAAATCAAAAATACTAATAATCTTAATTTAACCAAAACACTAGTTTTCTTCTTAACTTTTTTAGAATTATTAGAATTACTCTTCAAAATATCTACCTCCTATTCATCCACATTGTACTATTTAGCCCTTCCAAAGTCAATAAACAAGACAAAATATTATCTATTTTTTCTTTTTCTTTACATTAAATTTACTAAAAATTCCATTTACTAAAAAATATCCTCCTAAAATACATAAAAAGAAATAAATATGTAATATTCCATTATTAATATATTTAAGTCCCATAAAATAGAACATTACATTAAACATAATAAAAAAAAACGATACTACTACCCTAATAAACTTCTTTACATCATACAAATACCTATAATTAATTCTCACCAACATTCCAAAAAACATTCCATAAAAAAAACTATAAATTAGCGAATAAATCTGTATTTTTAAAACCATCATTTAAATAACTTTCCTAAAAATGAACTATCACTAGATTTCTTTTTTGCATTATCAACATAACTAAAACTATCTACTGTTCCCTTAATAGAAACATTTCCTTGATAAGTATCTAACTTAATAAGTTCCAATTCTTTACCCTTAATAATTAAATAGCCTAACGTCGTCTCAATATAAAATTCCTCTTCATCAAACTTATCTATTTTCTTTACCCCTGATACCACAACATTCTTTCTTTCTGAAACACTAATTCCATGATTAAAACTATTTTCCATCTCTTTTACATTATCCATATATATTCCTCCTAATAAATATTATTAAAGAGCCTAAAAAAAAGACCAAAAATGGTCAAATAATCTTATTCTGAAACAGTATTATGTGTAGCATTATAAATAAATCCACCTGCAAAATATCCTGCAGTAGCTGCTACTGCCAAAATTAAAAAGATAATCAAAAACGTAACAGCTCCATTCTTTTTCTTAGGTGGTTCTACATAACCCTGATATGACACATTATTATTGTTATTATTCATAGGTTGATTAACCCGATTATTAACATTAACATTATTCTGTCTGTTATTAGCAGCAACCGCACTAACATTATTTATATGACTTGTATCAACACTAGGAGTTGCTCCAACATTTTGATTATTTAAATTATTAGTTTGATTATTACCTTGCATCTCATCCAAACTCCTTTCTACTATACATACATTATAACACAAAAAAAATAAAAATCTATATTCAAAAGAAAAAAACTCAAAAAAGAGTTATTTTACATTCTATTATAAACTTCAAAAACAGCATCTTCAAACATCTTACGAGTTTCAGAATTTAAAGGATGAGCTGTATCAATATGAATTACCTTTTCATTTCCATCTTCGTCTATAATAGTTTTAGGTCTACTAGGCATTTGTAATCTTAATCCACTAGCTCCCTCGATAATTTTAACTTCCACTAAAAAGCAATCATCAATTATAACTTTAGCTTTACCTTTTAAGTTAGAACCTTCATTATCAAATTTTTGTAAATCATTTTCATTCACAGTAATCTTCATTTGTATTTCTACTCCTTTCGGAAAATTATTTACTTTCCTAATACAATTTTAGCCTAATATCACTATAAAAGTCAACAAAATTACACTTACTTTACAAAAAATTCCAATTACTCTCTTATTTCTAATACTCCTATCAAAAGATCTGCGTAAGAAAAACTTTTCTTAAGCCCATTATCAAGTTTAACTATAAATAACTTATCATAAATCTCTTTTATAGTACCCCTATAAAATTCTTTCCTATTCCTACTACCACTATAATTAATAACTACTTCCTGCCCCATTCTACTTCTTATATTACTCTTTATTTTTTGAATAGTCATCTTCACTCCCATCTCTTATTCTCTAGGATAACCTATATACATAGTACCAGTAGTAATAATTCCTCCTATTCCTGGAGCTCCATACTTAGTCTTATTAATAATATTTAATAAATCAATATTCTTATTCTTGTCCGAAAAGGCTAAAGAACAAGCCACAATAGCAGGATCTAAAGCATGAATATTAATTCTTTTAGGACTAGAAGCAAAATTAGCTCCCACCTTAATTAATTCTTCATAATTCGACTGACAAGCTCCCGCTATTATCAATAATTTTTCATGAGACTTTTCATACTTACGAGCCGCTTTAACAGCTTCCACAAAATTGAAAGTATTTTTATACCCTCCCCTATTTTTTCGATAATAAGCATCATGCCCAGTAATAACTAATATATCTGGATTATATAACTCTAAATAAGAAGTAATATTATTAGCAAGCTCTGTCTCTTCACACAATATACCATATGCTTTAATCTTATTTTTATGATAATAATTCATACATTTATCCAAATATTCCTTATCACCATCAATATGTAATACCTTCCCAGGCAAATAAAAATACTCATCTCGATCTAAAGTCTTATATGTATCGAAATCAGGACTAAAATCATCATTAGGAATATTTGACTCTAACTTTAAATCATCTTTATAACTGTCTGCTTCCAGCCTAACATTAACCCCTTTTAAATAATATATATCTTCATTTATACTAATTATCTTAAAAACAACATCATTTTTATAAGAATTCCTACTAACATAATCACCTACATTAAACATAAATCTTCACCCATAAAATTATATTCTATAACAATTAAAAAAATACCCTTTAATGGGTATCAAACATTACTTAATTAAGCTATTAGCTATATCTATAAAAACTTCTAATTTTAAAACCTCAGCTCTAACATCTAAATTAAAATTATATTTTTCTAAAACTTTACTAATAATATCTAAATCATAATTCTTTAAATTATTTCTTAAATTCTTTCTCTTAAACTGAAAACTATCTCTCACTAATCTTCTAAACAACTTCTCGTCTTTTAATTTTTCTCTATTATTTCTAAGTTTCATAACTACTACTGAACTATCAACATTAGGAACTGGAACAAAACAATTTCTACTAACATCTAATAACTTTGAAATGTCATAATAATAATTCAAAAATACCGTTAAAGATCCATAATCTTTTGTTCCAGGAACTGCTTTTAGCCTATTAGCAACCTCTTTCTGCATCATAACAACCAATTTATCAGGTAAAATACCCTCATCTATAAACTTACTAATTATTGGAGTAGTAATATAATAAGGTAAATTAGCTATCACATACAATCTATCATATTCATACTTCTTTAATTCCTCTTCTACCGAAGCCTCCAAAAAATCTCCCCATATAATACTATAATTATCATACTTTAACTTTGAATTCAAATATTCCTCTAATTCTCTGTCTATTTCGTATAAAATAGCATATTTAGAAAGAGGAATAATCAAGTTAGATAAAGCACCTTCCCCTGGACCAATCTCAATAACTAAAGTATTCTTATCTATCTTAGCTCCCTCAACAATTTTTCTAATAATATTATTATCTTTCAAAAAATTCTGTCCATATTTCTTCTTAAATTTAAATTTATCCATCTAAACACCTCTAAAACAAAAAGGACCTAAGTCCTTATCTGTATCTGTTACCACCTTCAGCAATATAATTATCACTATATCCAGTAGTATGCCAACTTCTAAAAGAAGTATAATTATTGTTTCTTACTCCGTTAAGAGCATCAGTAACTACTTGTACAACTAAATCATTAGGAGTAGTAGCAGAACACACAAATTGATATGGAGCCCATGCTACACTAACGGGATCACAATTACCACCATAGCACCTATCAGCCCTATTTAAAATAACTGACATAACTGCTAAGATATCATTTTTATTAGAATGTGATTCACATTGTACCTTACTAGCAACCTTATAAAAATCTTCATCTGAAAGAGCATAAGTCTTATTACTAGTAGTTACATTAAAACCAGAATTAGGCATTGAAACATAACCAGAAGCATCAACTACAGTAAGTCTCTTATTAGCTTCCTCTTCTTCTTTTCTTTTTTGTTCTTCTTCCTGTCTCTGTCTTTCTTCCTCTTGAGCTTTAGCTTGTGCTTGTGCTTCTTCTGCAGCCTTCTCTTGAGCAATTCTCTCTTGTTCAGCTGCTTCTTCCTGAGAAATAAGTTCCTCCGTAGTAGTAGTATCCACTACATTAGTAACTGCTAAATCCTCTGTGAATAAGTTAGAAACAGAATCAGCCATCTTATTTAAATTATTATTTCTTACAATCACAACACTATTGTCTGTATTATTATCTGAAAATAACATTAATAAAAATAGTCCTCCAACCAACAATTGTGTCGAAACAATTAGTATATTAGATACTATTTTTTTCATTAAATCACCTCATTTAATTTCTTCAGGCAATAAACATTCTACCATAATTAAAGAAATTTGTCAAACACGCGACAAATTGACCTCGTCGTAACCTCCATAACCTCTTGTTCTGTAAGGCTTTTTAGTTCTGCTACTTTCCTAGCAATTATTGGAATATACATAGGTTCATTTTTCTTACCACGATATGGTTCTGGAGTCAAATAAGGTGCATCAGTTTCTAAAACAATATTATCAATAGAAACCCCTTTAATCACTCTAATTATATTCTTAGCATTTTTAAATGTGCATATACCACCTATTCCTAGACAAAATCCGACCTTAATAAATTCCAAAGCCATCTCTAGAGAACCACTATAACAATGAATAACTCCTCTAGCCTTCATCTCTTTAACAATATCATACGTATCTTGAATAGCTTCTCTACTATGTACAATAATTGGTTTATTATTTTTATTTGCTATCTTGATCTGTCTCTTAAAAGCATCTATTTGCTTTACTTTATCATAATTATCATAATAATAATCTAATCCTATTTCTCCTATAGCTACTATCTTATCATCATTAATATGTTCTTCCAAAAAAGCATAATCCTCTTCTGTAATCTCTCCTATCTCACTAGGTTGCCACCCAATAGCGCCATAAACCATATCATATTTTTTAACCAATTCTATAACTTCATAATTAGACTTTCTATCATAGCCATTAACAATAATTATACCTACCTTATTATCCTTAGCTCTCCTTAAAACAGCCTCTATATCTTCATAACTACAACTATCAACATGACAATGACTATCAACAAACATAAAGACCTCCTATTTATCTTTATTAAAAATAAATTTTACAAATAAATATCTAATAAAAGAAATAATTAAAATTAGTAAATACATAACATCAAAAAAATTACCATTCTTAGAAATTAGATCAATTAAAATTAAAATAACTACTAAAAATGTATTAACTATAAGAATATCTAATTCTTTACTTTTAAGCATTGTACTCTGTCCTTTCCTCAAATCGTAAACAACCAATCCATCTTTTTTTAACAACTTGTCCTACCTACAACATTACTACAATACTACATAAGTAAATAATATCAAAAAACTTAACTACTGTAAATAAAATCTAATATATTACAAAAATTTACAAAATAATTGTCAATAAAAAAGAGACTATTTCATTTCAATTCTTTGAAATAATACTTTAGCCTCTTTAACTTTTGTACAAGATTTATAATATCCAAACTTATCCAAAGTTTTAAAATCTCTATCACTTATATTTAATTGTGCAAAAATATTCTCTGATGTTTCAGGTAAAAATGCTTGCAATAAAATTGTTCCTATTCTTATCGCTTCCACTAAATTATACAAAACTGTATCTAATCTTCCTTTTAAACTATCATCCTTTGCTAATATCCAAGGCATAGTTTCATCTATATATTTATTACAACTTCTATATATCTCAAATACATCATCTATTGCCTCAGCTAACTTAACATCGTCAATATTCTTAGTAATCTTATCCTTAGTCTTCAAACATAAATCAATTAATTTATCATCAATATCTTCTTTAACATTACCCTTTACAACTACCCCATCATTATATTTATTAATCATACCTATCGTTCTATTAACTAAATTTCCTAAAACATTAGCTAAATTAGTATTAATAGAATTAATAAACAATTCATCAGTATAATTTCCATCACTACCAAAAGGAACCTCATGTAACAAATAAAATCTAACAGCATCTACTCCATATTCGTTAGCCAAATCATCAGGATAAGCAATATTTCCTTTACTCTTACTCATTTTATCATTACCAAACAATAACCATGGATGACCAAAAATCTTCTTAGGCATCTCTAATCCTAAGCAATGTAACATTATAGGCCAATATATAGTATGAAATCTTAAAATATCTTTACCAATCAAATGTAAATCACAAGGCCAATATTTCTTAAATTTCTCACTTTCTCCATCAACATCATAACCCAAAAAAGTAATATAATTAGAAAGTGCATCTATCCATACATATACAACATGTTTATCATCAAAAGTAACAGGAATCCCCCAATTAAAACTAGTTCTAGACACACATAAATCCTGTAACCCTGGCTTTATAAAATTATTCATAATTTCATTTTTTCTAGAAACAGGTTCTATAAAACCTGGATGACTATTAATATAATCCTCTAACCATTCTGAATACTTACTCATTCTAAAGAAATAAGCTTCTTCCTTAGCTTCTTTAACCTCTCTACCACAATCAGGACATTTCCCCTCAACCAATTGACTTTCAGTCCAAAAAGACTCACAAGGTGTACAATATAATCCCTTATATTCTCCTTTATAAATATCCCCTTGATCATAATATTTTTTAAATATACGTTGAACTATTTCACAATGTTTTGGATCAGTAGTTCTCACAAAAGCGTCATAACTAGTATTTAAAATTTTCCAAATTCTTTGGACATCAGAAGCTATATTATCAACATATTCTTGTGGTGTAATCCCCTTCTCTTTAGCTTTAATCTCTATCTTTTCTCCATGTTCATCCATACCTGTTTGAAAATAAACATCATATCCTTCTAATCTCTTATATCTAGCAATAACATCAGCCATTACTATATCCAAAGAATTACCTATATGTGGTTTTCCTGAAGCATAAGGTATCGCCGTTGCAACATAAAAACTTTTCTTATCCATAATTTCAACCTCCAAACTCTAATTTTATCTAATAAATTCAAGTACAAATATTATACCACAAATTAATAAACAACGCTAGAATCAAAAAAAGAATAAAATAATTATCACTAATCATCTTATTCTACAAGACTATTTCCCAACAAATTAGCTAAAATACTAGCCATCTTCTCTTCACTATCTAATATTGGTATCTCTGTACTAACAATAATAACACTTCCCAATGTATCACTATTACTAACTATAGAGCTAAAAGCATAATATCCAAATTCTTTAACATCTTTAACTATTTCAAACTCTTTCTTCTGCCTTTCTACAAAACTCTCTCTTCTTTCTATCCCTCTATCTACAAAATCACTTATTTCTTTACCAATATATTTCTTTTTTAGATCTCCCGCTATAGCAATAACCTTATCCTTATCTGTAACTATAACATTATGTTTTAAAACTTTATTAAAAGTCTCCACATATCTAGAAGCTATTGTTTCTAAACTTTCTATAGGAGAATATTTCTTCAACACTATATTATCTTCATCTAAATAAATCTCTAAACTCTCACCATTCTTAATACGCATTGTTTTTCTTAACTCCTTAGGAATTACTATTCTTCCCAAATCATCAATTCTTCTTATAACTCCCGTTGTCTTCATTAATTATCACCTATAATTATCTTGCCTAAAAACAATAATTATATACCAAAAGTTTGCCATTCTTAACTACAATTTTTTTTATAAATTTCTAAAGCACAAGCCAATTGATCCGGACATGAAGTATTTCTGTTACCACACGGTATCCCTCGCAATAAAGAAATAACTTCATCAACATTTCTTCCTTTACACAAATTACATACAGCTTTCGTATTTCCTGGACAACCACCAACTATTTTAACATCAACTATTTTTGATCCAGCCACTTCAATAAGCATTTGCTTAGAGCAAACTCCTACTGGACTATAATTAATAACCTTGCTCATCTCTTACTCCTTAACTACTTCACCATTATTTATCTTTTCTAATAATTCTACTAAATAATAAATAAAATGTTTATCTAAATTAACTATATCTAAAATAACATAAATATGATTTAATCTATAACTAAATCTAAAATTATTACATACATCATTAGCTATCATAAACAATTTTTCTCCATCGATCTTATTAGACAATTCTAAAGGAAGTTCTATTTCAATAAACGTTTTAGTCTGTTTAATATTAACTATCTTTAATTTCCTAGCTACCTTTTCAAACCATTCTTCATACATATATATTTCCATATCTTTAGTAATTTTACCAAATCTATCTTCTAAATTAATTCTAACTTCCTGTAACTTATCCAAAGAATCAATATCATTAATCATCTTATGAATTTCTATCTTTAAATCATTATCATCAATATATTTATCACTAATATGTGTATTAACTTGAATTAAAGGCTTACTATCATCTACTTCTTCCTTATCATCACTAACTTCTTTGTCTCCTTTAACCTTAGATACAGCTTCTTTTAACATTTTAAGATATAAATCAATACCAATCTGATCTATAAAGCCCGATTGCTCACGTCCTAACATATCTCCCGCACCTCTTATAGACAAATCTCTCATAGCAATCTTAAAACCACTACCAAGTTCTGTAAATTCCTTAATAACATTAAGACGCTTAACAGCCACTTCGTTTAAAACCTTATATCTATCATACATAAGATATGCATAACCGATCTTATTACTTCTACCAATTCTACCCCTGATCTGATAAAGTTGCGACAAGCCAAATCTATCTGCATCATATATAATCAAAGTATTTACATTAGGAATATCAATTCCCGTCTCAATAATCGTCGTACAAACCAAAATATCATATTTATGATCAATAAAATCTAACATTTTATTCTCTAAAGCATCTTTAGTCATACGACCATGAGCAAAATCAATTCTAGCTTCTGGAACCATCTCTCTAATCTCTTTTACTTTTTTCTCTATATATTCTACACTATTATACAAAATAAATACTTGTCCATTCCTAGATAATTCTTTATAAATAGCATCTTTTACCACATTATCATTCTCAGCCAAAACATAAGTCTGAATTGGGAATCTTTCCTTAGGCGGAGTCTCAATCAAACTCAAACTTCTAACTCCACTCATAGACATCTGCAAAGTACGAGGAATAGGCGTAGCCGATAAAGTTAATACATCAACAGTAGCCTTTAACTCTTTTATTTTCTCTTTATGCGTAACCCCAAATCTTTGTTCCTCATCAATAACTAAAAGACCTAAATCTTTAAAATGTATATCTTTACTCAAAATTCGATGAGTACCAAATAATATATCTACTTTTCCTTCATTTACTTCTTCAATAATTTCTTTTTGTTTTGATTTATCAACAAACCTGTTCAAAAGTGCAATTTTAATAGGAAAAGATAAAAATCTACTTAAAGCATTCTTATATTGTTGATTAGATAAAACCGTCGTAGGACACAAATAAGCAACTTGCTTTCCATCATTAACAGCCTTAAACATTGCTCTAAAAGCCACTTCTGTTTTACCATAGCCAACGTCTCCACATAATAACATGTCCATAGGCTTAGGCAATTCCATCTCTTGTTTTATTTGCTTTATAGCCTTAATTTGATCCGGAGTTTCTTGAAAATCAAATTGACTATCAAACATAATTTGATTTTCATCATCCTGAGAAAAAGCAAATCCCTTCATAGCCTCTCTCTCCGCAGATACCTTAATCAAATTAGCGGCTATATCTTCTAATCTTTTCTTAACCCTAATTTTTTTCTTTTGCCAATTATCAGTTCCCAACTTATCTAATTTAACAGTTACCCCATCTCGTGAAGAAAATTTACTAATCCTATCAATCTTTTCAACAGGAATGTATAAAACATCTCCTCCTGCATACCTAAGTTTAATGTAATCTTTTAATATTCCCCCTTTATCGAGAGTACATAACTCATCATAAATTCCTATTCCATGAGCTTCATGAACAATATAATCTCCTGGACTAATATTATCAATACTATTTATTTTAACCCCAGTTTTAAAACTACTGACAAATTTCTTTTTTACTTCTGGCCTAAAAAATATATCTTCCTCTCCTATAACAACTAAATTATTATACTCAAATCCATTTCCTATCCTCTTTACAATTACATTAATTTTATCTTTCAAAATCTCTTCTTCTGAAGTAACATATATATCTTCTCTATTTAAAAATTTAACTAATCTATCAACAGTCTTTTTATCATCTAAACATATTACTACAGTCCACTTATTCTTCAAATATTTATCCAATTCTAAAGACAAATTCATTAAATTATCATTAAAATTCTCGATATTATTTACTTTATATTTTAATATATTATCTAACTTAACATTTTCTAACATATTATCAACATTCATAATATATCCTGAATATTCAAAATTAA
The DNA here is from genome assembly GCA_934149105.1 of uncultured Bacilli bacterium. Classification (GTDB taxonomy): domain Bacteria; phylum Bacillota_I; class Bacilli_A; order RF39; family UBA660; genus RUG11215. Next base: position 38,696 of record CAKPDP010000001.1, on the reverse strand, counting down.
TATCTTCAATATTATACATATAATTAGTATCAATATCACTACCATAAGAAAAATTATATTCAAAAATACTTTTCCTTAACAAAGAATATCCCGCTAAAATTTGATTATAATCAACAAAAAAACATCTATAATTATCCAAATAATTTCCTAAGTTTACCACCTTATCAGAATAGTTTTTCAAATACTTTTGTTTATATATTATTTCTCCATCAATACCATCTTTATCTAATAAAAATTCTGAAAAAGGAAACAAAGTAACTTTTTCAATAGTATCAATAGTTAATTGAGTATCAACATTAAATAACTTAATGCTATCAATTGTGTCTCCCCAAAACTCTATTCTTACTGGATTATCATATCCTATTGGAAAAACATCCACAACATAACCCCTAACTCCTAATTTTCCAGTTTCTGAAACAATAGTCTCTCTTTCATAACCAATCTGAACTAATTTCTCAACTAATTTTTCTCGTGAGTAATCTTCTCCAACTTTTAAATCTATTATTGACTCTTTCCATGTTTCTTTAGAAGGCAAATATCTAAGAATTCCCATCAAATTAGTAACAACTATATAATTATTATTGTAAACTAATTTATTAAGAGTATTTATTCTCTCTGCCTTAAATTCTGGACTAACAGCCAATGCTTCACTAGTTATAAAATCATCCATAGGAAAAAACAAAACCTTATCTGAATAATTACTTAATCTCTGATAAAATTCATTAGCTTCATACAAAGAATTAGTTAGCACTAAAAGACCTTTATTTTCTTTTATAAAAGTCTCATAAACATATATAGCATTTAATTCCTTATTTAATCCTGATATTCCATAATTTTTATCATTTGAAATTTCAAAAATATTATCAAAAAATTTCATATTCATCAATTCTTTCTATTATACTTATTCATAATTTTATCAAAATCACTATTACAAAAATCCCAAACAATATCTTTTAAATTATCAAAAATTAAATTTAATTTCTCGATTTCTTCAGTACTAAAACTACCTAAAACATAATCTTTAGTATCAATAGTTCTATCATGAGAAACTCCTATCTTTAACCTAGCATATTCCTTAGAGCCTAAATTCTTTTCTATATCCTTTATTCCATTATGTCCCCCACTACTACTATTATAAACAAACTTAACTCTACCAAAATTCATATCCAAATCATCTTGAAATACTAAAATATCCTTTACATCTAATTTATAAAAATCAAAATATTTACGTACTACTGTCCCAGATAAATTCATAAAAGATAAAGGTTTAATAAATAATACTTTTTCCCCATTTATTATAGTTTCAGTATATAAAGCCCCAAATTTTTCTTTATTAAACTCTAAATCATATTTTTTTGCTACATAATCAATTAATAAAAATCCAATATTATGTCGTGTTTTTTGATAATCTTTACCAGGATTACCTAATCCTACTATTAACTTCATTATTTACCCCCCAAATGATACTCATGATATACTTCACTTTTGGAAATTTTCTTCTCTTTAGCAACCAATTTAATTGCATCTTTCTTTTCTATTCCCCTGTTAATATACATATTAACAGCATCTATAATGCTCAAATTAACTACATCTTCATCTTCTCCAGCATAACCAGATACTACAACTACAAATTCTCCTTTTATAGACTGTAACGTTGGTAATAAATCCGAAATCATTCCCCGATAAACACTCTCGTATTTTTTTGATATTTCCCTAGATAAACTAACAAATCTATCACCAAATACTTCTAATATCATTGTCATAGTTTTCAAAATCCTATGTGGAGCTTCATAAAAAATCAAAGTATATCGACAATATTTTAAACTTTCTAATTCTTTTTTCTTAGCCACATCTTTACTATTTAAAAATCCATAAAATAAGAAATGCTGCGACGTAATTCCTGATACTACCAAAGCCGGTACAAAAGCACAAGCTCCAGGTAAAGAAACCACATTAAAACCTTTTCCAGCTACATATTTCACTGACTTATAACCAGGATCACTAATAATCGGTGTTCCTCTATCTGTAACTAATCCCACAGAATAACCATTTTCTAAGTATTCTAAAACTTTTTCCTTTAATTTATCTTCATTATGATCATGTAGTGCTATTAATTTTTTACTTATTTGTAAATAATTTAATAAATTTAAAGTTACTCTAGTATCTTCAGAAAAAACAACTTCTACAGCTTTTAAAACTTTTATTGTCCTAAATGTTACATCATCTAAATTACCTATAGGTGTTGGTATCAAATACAAAGTAGGACTACCATCATAACTAGTTTGCCACATAACTATCACCTCTATTCCTGAAAATAACTTCTAATTTTTTCTGTATAACTACCATCTTCTTCATGAACTATTAAAGGTGGTAAAATTTTTAATCCACTCTTTCCGCCTTTTACTCCCTCAATCAACAATGTATTAGCTTCCATTCCAATTTTAGGATAAACGAATTGTACCTTTTTAGGCTCGAAACCATAAAAATGCATCTTATCAATAATTTCAATTAATCTTTCTGGTCTATGAACCATAGATAAAGTTCCACCATTTTTAAGTAAATATTTAGCACACTTTAAAACATCATCTAAAGTCAAACATATTTCATGCCTAGCTATACTTTTTATTGGATTATCAGCAATTAGTTTCTTATCATTATTCTTAAAATAAGGTGGATTACACAAAATCAAATCAAAACTATCCTCACAAAAAAGTTCTTTTACATTTTTAACATCATCATTAATAAGTTGAATTTGAGAAGCCATATCATTTTCAGTAATTGATCTAACCCCCAATTCATAAACTGGCTTTTGTAATTCAATCCCAATAATACTAGATTTAGTTTTATAAGTAAGTAACATTGGAATTGGAGCATTTCCCGAACAAAAATCTATTATTTTCTTATCATTCAACCTAATAGTAACAAAATTAACTAATAACACTGAATCCAAAGAAAACATAAACCAATCATCATCTTGATAAATTATCTTATCTTTAAAATTTAATAATCTATTTTTTTGAAGCATAATCAATCTTTACAACATTATTTCCATTCTTTATATCAATAGTTCCTGAAATAACATCAACAGCTACTACCTTTCCTGAAATATCATCATTAGTAAAATTACTACCAACATTAGGATAATCTTTTTTTAATTCTAAATAATTATCATTCTCATATTTTAAACAGCATAATAATCTACCACAAACACCATTTATTTTAGAAGGATTTAAAGATAATGATTGATTTTTAGCCATATTTATAGAAACGCTATCAAAATCAGTTAAAAAACTACTACAACATAATTTTCTTCCACAAGGACCTAGCCCTCCTACTTCCTTAGCTTTATCCCTTATTCCAATTTGACGAAGTTCGATCCTAGTTTTAAATAAAGAACCCAATTCTCTAGCTAATTGCCTAAAATCAACTCTACTGTCTGCAACAAATCTAAACATTAACTGTGAACGATCAAAATTATAACTAGCATCAATTATTGTCATAGCTAGCCCCAATTCTTCAATAATTTTTTTACATTTTATAATAGCACTATCAGCATCCTTTAAATTGGACAAATGACGTAAATAATCTTTTTTAGAAGCAATTCTCACTAAATTACCATTATTAAAATCAACATCATCCAAATTTTCATCAATACTAACAACCTTTCCAAATAGCAATCCTCTATTAGTATTGGCAATAATAGTTAAATTTTTTCTAACTTTCAAATTTTCATTCTTAAAATTTAATATATTTATATCATTACCAAATTTAACTCCTACTATCTCCGACAATTTCATCACCTAATTCCATAATAAATTTATCAAAAAACAAATTTAAATTAACATTAAAATCTAATTTATCTTTATATCTAATAGATACCATAATTTTTCTTTCTAATCCCGAAATATCATTATTTTTTGCTACAAAATCAATAAAATCTAACTTATCAACAAAAAACGTGACATCTCCCCCCATTTTATAAGCTAAACAATCATTATAAAAATTTATTATAATATCAAAAGCTTTCAGCAAAACTAACTTTTCACTAAATTTTGAATGCCAACAATCTTTCGAATAAACAATACAATCTAATCCATTTTTTTCATAAAATTCAATAAAATTCAACACATCATTAATAAAATCAGCATTGTCTTTATCGCTTATAAATTTGTTATACTCATCCATACTACTACAATATTTATAAGCAAAATTTTCTAACATTGTTTTTTTTATATTCAAAGTATTTTGTAAATTTATAACCTGACATCTAGAAACTATAGTTCCCAACATCCTATTAGTATTATTTGTCACTAAAATCGCAATAATATCAGTTACAGGTTCTTCTAAAAACTTCAAAATAGAATTAGCCGTTTGTTGATTCATTCTATCAGCATCTTTAATTATATAAATTCTTTTCTTTCCTTCTAATGGCATTGTACTAAATTCATCTTGCAAATCTAACACTTGATTTTTTTTTATCCACATCCCATCAGGACTTATAATCTTTAATTCTGGATAATTACCATCATCAATCCTCTTACACAAAAAACATTCTTCGCATTTTTTATTATTTGTTAACTTATTAGGACATATAAAATACTTAACCAAAGCCATAACAAAATCATAAGCATAAGGATACCCATTAGAATTAACTAAAAAAGCATGAGAAATAGAATTATTCTTCACAATATTTGTTACATAATTATAAGCCAAAGGCTGAACAAGATTAAAATCATCAAGCATAAAAACACCACCTATAAAAAGAAAGATAAAAAAATCAAACCTACTAAACCAATTCCACCAAAAATACCAATAACAACTACTGTTATAACATTTATTGGAATAAATAAATTTAATGGTAAACATAAATAATTATAGGCATACAAAAGTAACGAACTAGTTATAATTTTCTTTAACAAACAACCCATTTTCCTCAACATATTCTCACCAATAAATTATATGTTAAAGAAAATATCAAAATCAAAAATTCTTTCTTCCTTCTAATGCCATTTCTAAAGTTAAAGAATCAATATATTCCATATCTGCACCTAAAGGTATTCCTGTAGCCATCTTAGTAATTTTCACATTCTTATTTTCTAAAATTTTATTAATATATTGCATCGTTGTTTCACCCTCAACACTAGGTTTAAGTGCTAATATAATTTCCTTAACATTATCCTCTTCAACTCTATTGATTAAAGAAGTAATATTTATATCTTCTGGATTAATACCATCAATAGGAGAAATCAGCCCATTTAAAACATGATAACTACCATCAAATATTCCAAGTTTTTCAAATAAGAATACATCCTTAGCTTTTTCAACTACAACAATTATCTTATGATTTCTATTGTCAGATGAACAAATATCACACAAATCACTTTCAGATAAATTATTACATTTTTTACAATATTTAATATTATTCTTTATCTCTAATACAGAATCTGCAAATTCTTGTAATCTTTCCTTGTCAAAATTAACAACCGAAAAAGCCATACGCTCCGCTGTTTTTTCCCCAACTCCAGGCAAATATTTAAAAACATCAATTAATTTCTTTATACTACTAGGATACATTACATCAAACCTGTTAATCCTGAACCATATTTACCTAACTTTTGTTGTTTATCTTTATCTGCCTTTTCCATAGCACTATTAACAGCCAAAAGTATCATATCTTCAAGCATTTCTATATCTTCTTTAACAATATCCTCACTTTTTTCTATCGATATACTCAAAATTTCTTTTTTTCCATTAATTTTAACATCAACTAATGATGATTTACCCTCATAAACAGTATTTTCTAACTCACTTTGAGTTTTCATTAATTCTTTTTGTAACTTTTGTGCTTCACGCATCATAGCTTGCATATTCATAATATCACCTTCCAAATTTCATATATTTAAACATATTTTATTATATCATTACCCAATAAATCCTTCAATATATCAACATCATTTTTTTTACTTTCCTCATTAGTTTTTGATTCTTTTAAAATATCCATTGAAAGATTAGATATTAAAGGTTTTAGCTGATATTTTACACCATTTTTAATATTTGCAATATATTTATTTTTTTCAACATTCCACTTATCATCAGAAATTGCCACAACATTTATTTCTCTTTCAAAAATATTTTTTAACAGACTCTCTATAGCAACATAATTTTCATTAAAGCGATTAATAACTGATGCATATTTTGCAGACACGATCAAATAATTATCACTAGCAACTACTGGCATACAATCCTTTAAAATACTAGACAAATAATCACAATTAAATTTCACTAAATAATCATCAATATTTTTCCATTTATTCCTATAATCAGCTAAATATTCTTTTGTAGCGCCCACAAACACATTATTAATTCTAAGATTAATATCATCATCATTCAAACTTTTATTATTATCAAGTTTCTCATTAGTTTCAAATGTTAATTCAGAATCCTTACTTTTTTTAGAAATAAACTCACTACTTTTTTTATCATTTTTCACAGTAGCAAAAGTATTTGCATTTGTTTTAGTTAAGTTATTTTCATTATCATTATTAGTAGTTAACCTGTTATCATTAGAATTATCCACAAGCTTTAGTAAACAAACATTCAATAATATTGAAGGATAAGTAGAAATTTTAATTTTATTTAACAATTCATTCAATTCATCTATCATATAATACAAACTAGAACAAGAATATAATTTAGATAATTCCCCTATTTTTTCCCTTTTCTCAGCAATTTTAATATCATCTATTCCAAATTTAAAAGAGATAATATCCTTGATAAAAACAAGTAATTCCTCTACAAACTTAAATATATTTTTACCTTCCTGGTTAATTTTAGAACAAAATTTAATTATTTCTAAAGACTTTTTATTGTTAATTAAATGTAAAACTTCATATAATTCCATATAAGAAATACTACCACTAATTTCGTACAATTGATCGATAGAAATATCACCATTAGAATAAGAAATCAATTGATCAAATAAATTAACAGCATCCCTGCAACAGCCATCAGAAAGTCTCGAAATTTCATATAAAATTGAGTTATCAACATTAATATTTTCAGAAACTGCAATTCTCCTTAAATTATTTACCATATCATCATCACTAATTTTAGTAAATTGAAATTTTTGGCATCTAGATACTATCGTCATTGGAATTTTATGAAATTCAGTCGTTGCCAAAATAAAAATAACATGTTGCGGAGGTTCTTCTAAAGTTTTCAACAAAGCATTAAAAGCTTGAATAGTTAGCATATGAACCTCATCAATAATATAAATTTTATATTTATTTTCTGATGGTACTAAATTAACTTTATCTCTTAAATTCCTTATTTCGTCAACCCCGTTATTTGAAGCCGCATCTATTTCAATAACATCACTACTATTCAAAATATTTAAACAACTAGGACATTTTCCACAAGGTTCACCATCAACTAAATTTTCACAATTAACCATCTTCGCTATTATCTTTGCCGTCGTTGTTTTACCAGTACCCCTAGGTCCAGAGAATAAATAAGCATGCGAAACCTTATTATTCATAACAGCATTTTTTATAACTCTAATAACATTATTTTGACCAACCATTTCATCAAAAGATTTAGGTCTATATTTCCTATATAAGGCCAAATAAGACATAAAACCACCTCAAAATTATTATAACATAAAAAAAAGGGAGAAATCATTTTTTTCTCCTTTTCTCAAAAAAAGTTTTCAACAAATAAAGAGATTTTTCACAAATACTTTCACTTTTTTTTATCAACACCTTTTTATAATATTTTTTATCCAGATTACTTTCAACACAATATACAACTTCAGATATTCTACTTTCCTTTATAGCACCCAAACACATTAAACAAGGCTTAACCGTTGTATATAATACGCAATCATCTAAACGCCAATCCCCTATTTTTTCTGAAGCTAACTTAATAGCCAATATTTCAGCATGATTAGTAGCATCATTAGATTGTTCCTTCATATTATGCGTAGCTGCTAAAACGACACCATTTTTAACTATAACACATCCAATTGGAACTTCATTTTCAGAAAAAGCCTTCTTTGCTTCTAAATAAGCTAATTCAATAAATTTTTCCAATAAAATCACCTTTCAACAAAAAAGTGCACACAATAAGAGGTTGTTATAGCTGCTATCTTCCGATCCTGACTTATTTCCAACATTATTGTTGCACAAACAAATAATACAACAAATCAAACAAATAATCAAGCATTTTATTAATGTTCCACGTGAAACATTGTTTATATTAATTTGATTATTAAAAGATATTTTATAATTATAGTTACAATTATCACAAAATGTTAGTATTCAAAAGTAAATAAGATAATTATTAATTTTTTTAACGTTCCACGTGAAACATAGTAATATTAACATTCTAAAAAGCTATATAGTTTTATATATATAATAATTAAAAAATTTAAATAAAATATTTTTTATACTAAAATGTAAAAATACTGCACTTCATTAAATATAATATTAATAATTGAAAAAACATAATATACAATTAATATAAAAATCAAATACATAAAGTAACATATAATATATATAGTTTCACGTGGAACTTTGTTTATAAATAATTATATATATAAATAAAATAACACTTCCTTTAAATAATTTCCCGGGAAATGTTAATTCAAACAATTATCATAAATAATTATTAAAAATATTTTTTATAGAGTAATAAAATCAAATGATTTTTACATGTTTTTATAATAATGTTCCACGTGAAACATTGTTAAACATTATATATTTCAAAACATCTAGATAGTGTATAAACTTCAAATAATATTATTATAAAATCATCAGTTCACTACATTTATCAAAATAATTTATATCAATATAAATCTAAAATAATGATCAAATACAAAATAACATTATAACAAAAAAATAATTCTAACATAAATAATGTTTCACGTGGAACATCATATATAAATAATTATATGTATAATTAAAAATAATATTTCCACAGGAATAATTTCCCGGGAAATATTATTTTTTAAATACAAAAAACAAAAAATGAGTTTTCCACAAATGAAAACAAATAAAAAAGAACCAATTAAGATTCTTTTTCATCACTACTTACCGTAGTAACTTCAGTGTTTATTTTTTCATCTTCCTGAATTTGAGTTTCTAATACATCATTATCTTCTTCTTTTTCCACAACCGTTATAGAACTAACATGTTGACCATCTCTTAAATTGATAAGTTTAACACCCAATGTTGTTCTACCCAAAGTAGAAATCTGATCAATTCCCATTCTAATAACAATACCTTCATCAGTAATTATCATCAAATCTTGATTATCAACAACAGTTTTAAATGAAACAATAGCACCATTCTTATCAGTTACATTAAGAGTCTTAACACCCTTACCACCACGACTAGTAACACGATATTCTGATATAGGAGTTTTCTTTCCATATCCTTTCTCCGTAATAACCAATACATCTTGATCGTTTTCAACAACTTCCATTCCAATTAATAATCCACCATCTAAATTAATACCCCTAACACCAGAAGCACTACGACCCATTACTCTGATAGCAGTTTCAACAAATCTTACCATTCGACCATTTGAAGAAGCCATTAATATCTCGTTTTCACCATTAGTTTTTCTAACAGAAATCAATTCATCATCATCCTTCAAACTAATAGCCTTCTTACCATTATTCCTAATATTAGCAAATTCATCAATACTAGTACGCTTAATTAAACCAAGTTTTGTTGCAAATACTAAATACTTATCAACATCATCATTTGATATCTTTAAAATCGATGATACAACCTCATCCTTTTCTAAATTCAACAAATTAATTATCGGTAATCCCTTTGATTGCCTACTAAATTCAGGAATTTCATAACCCTTCATTCTATAAACTCTACCCTTAGAAGTAAAGAATAACACAAAATCATGCGTACCAACATTAACCATCTGAGCAACAAAATCCTCATCATTAGTACTCATACCCTTTATACCAACTCCACCTCTCTTCTGAGATTTATAAGTATCAACAGGCATACGCTTTATATATCCCTTCGATGTTAAAGTCAAAATTACGTTTTCCACAGGTATTAAAGACTCATCTTCTATATAATCAATAGCAGTCATATCAATATTAGTTCTCCTATCATCTGCATAACGAGCCTTAATATCCAACATCTCATTTTTAATAACCTCTAAAATCCTAGCCTCACTAGCTAAAATATCCTGTAACTCTTTAATTAACTTTAGCAATTCGTCTATCTCTTTTAAGACCTTTTCCTTTTCCAAACCAGTTAACCTACGCAACTTCATTTCCAAAATTGCTTGAGCTTGTACCTCTGATAGACCAAACTTATCTCTTAATCCCTTTTCAGCAATCTCATCAGTTTCAGATTCCCTAATTATCCTTATAACCTCATCAATATAATCTAAAGCTATTTTCAAACCCTCTAAAATATGTAATCTAGCCTGATACTTCTTCAATTCAAATTGACAACGACGGTAAATTACCGATTTCTGATGGTCCATATACTTCTCTAAAATAGTTTTTATTCCAATAGTCTTAGGACTACCATCAATCAACATCAAAAAGTTTATTCCATAATTAACCTGCAATTGCGTATGTTTATATAAATTATTCAAAACTACACTAGCATTAGCTTCCTTCTTAACATCAATAACTATCTTTATACCTTCTAATGCCGATTCATCTGTCAAATTAGAAATACCATCAATAACCTTATCCCTAACTAATTCTCCGATTCTTGTAATCAACGCCTTCTTATTAACCTGATAAGGTAATTCCGTAATAATTATTCGCTTCTTATTATTATGTTCCTCTACCTCAACCTTACCCCTAATAGTTATAGTCCCCCTACCAGTTTCATAAGCTCTTTTTATACCACTATTACCAAGAATTGTACCACCGGTTGGGAAATCAGGACCCTTAATATACTCCATTATTCCATTTACATCTATATCAGGATTTTCAATATAAGCAATACAACCATCAATAACCTCACCTAAATTATGAGGAGGAATATTAGTTGCCATTCCTACCGCAATTCCCATATTACCATTAACTAAAATATTAGGAAATCTACTAGGTAAAACCGCTGGTTCCTTTCTTTGACCATCATAATTCTCAATAAAATCAACAGTATCCTTATTCAAATCTCTTAAAATTTCCATTGAAATCTTTGCCAATCTAGCCTCTGTATAACGACTTGCAGCCGCTCCATCACCATCAATTGAACCAAAATTACCATGACCATCCACTAAACAATGCCTATAAGTAAAATCTTGAGCCATACGTACCATTGTATCATAAATAGCCGAATCACCATGTGGATGATAATGTCCCATTACAGCACCAACTGCATTTGCACTCTTCTGATACTTTTTATCTGGAGTCATTCCTTCTTCATATAAAGTATATAAAACCCTTCTATGTACTGGCTTCAAACCATCCCTAACATCAGGAATAGCTCTAGCAACAATTACACTCATCGAATAATCCAAAAAAGAAGTCTTCATCTCACCAACAATATCAACACTTACTTTTTTATCTATTTCTTCATTCATTCTTACACCTCCTATATATCCAAATTAACAACATTCAATGCATTTTCTTCAATAAATTGTCTTCTAGGTTCTACATCCTCACCCATTAACAATTGGAAAGTTCCATCTGCTTCTATTGCATCATCCATTGTTACCTGTTTTAAAATTCTACTATTTATTCCCATAGTAGTTTCTCTTAATTCTTCAGGATCCATCTCTCCTAAACCTTTCATTCTACCAATTTCATATTTAGTATTTTCAGGCAAAGAAGCAATATATTTATCCCTCTCCACTTCATTAAGCACGTATTTAATGTTTTTACCATGCTTAATTGAATAAAGAGGTGGTTGAGCAGCATATATATGTCCACCTTCAATAAGTGGCCTAAAATACCTATAAAATAGTGTTAAAAGCAATGTTCTAATATGTGCTCCATCAACATCAGCATCAGTCATAATAACAATCTTATAATAACGCAACTTAGAAATATCAAACTCATTACCTATACCTGTACCTAAAGCCGTAATCATAGTCCTAATTTCTTCATTAGCTAACACCCTATCAAGTCTTGCTTTTTCAACATTAAGAATCTTTCCTCTAATAGGTAAAATAGCTTGAGTTAAAGGATCACGTCCCATTTTAGCCGAACCAGCAGCCGAATCCCCCTCAACTATAAACATTTCCGAAATAGTTGCATCTTTACTAGAACAATCAGTTAATTTTCCCCAATAATTAGAAATTTCCAAACCACCTTTTCTTCTAGTAAGTTCTCTTGCCCTTTTAGCAGCCACTCTTGCCCTCGAAGCAGTTATTCCCTTTTCAATAATAACTTTGGCCTCATCAGGATTTTCCATTAAATATCTCTCCAAAGCTGGTCCAAAAATACTAGCAGCAATTCTTCTAACCTCACTATTACCTAATTTAGTTTTAGTTTGACCTTCAAATTGTGGTTCTGAAACTTTAGCAGATATAATCATAGTTATACCTTCCCTAACATCATCACCAGTAAGACCATCATCATTATCCTTAATTAATTTAGCACTCTTTGCATAATTATTAATAACCCTTGTAAGACTATTTTTTACACCATCTTCATGAGTACCACCTTCAGGTGTAGTAATATTATTAACAAAAGAATATATAGAAGAATTATAACCATCATTATACTGAAAAGCTACTTCTAAAGAAACTCCATCTTCATGACCTTCAACATATATAATATCCTTATTAATAGGTGTTTTACCTTTATTAAGCATTTCAACATACTCTTTTATTCCACCTTCATAAACAAAGATATCCTTTTTATCTGCAACTCTATCATCAGTTAAAATAATTCTAAGTCCCCTATTCAAAAATGCAAGTTCTCTACATCTTTTCTTTAAAATATCATAATCAAAAGTTGTTGTATCTTTAAAAATTGTCTCATCAGGCATAAACGTTACTGTAGTTCCCGTTCTATCTAGACTACATTCACCTATTACCTTCAAAGGTGCAACAGTATGACCACCATTAATAAATTTAATATAATTAACCTTACCATTCTTATAAACAGTAACTTCTACCCATTTACTAAGAGCATTAACAACTGAAGCACCAACACCATGAAGGCCACCAGATACCTTGTATCCACCACCTCCAAATTTTCCACCTGCATGTAGTACCGTATACACTGTTTCTACTGTAGAAATACCAGTTTTAGGATGCAAATCAACAGGTATTCCTCTACCATCATCCTTAACTGTAACTGAACCATCCTTATTAACAGTTATTTCAATATCATCACAATAACCTGCTAAAGCCTCATCAATAGCATTATCTACAATTTCCCAAACTAAATGATGTAATCCATTAATACTAGTAGAACCTATATACATACCAGGTCTCTTTCTTACCGCTTCTAATCCTTCTAATACTTGAATATCAGAAGCATTATAATGTTCTATTTTTGAATTATCTTCTTCCATTAGTTTTTATCCTCACTTTCCATTGTTGCCAATTATTTTTCCATCATCTATTTCAAAAATATTAGCATCTTTAACCAAAACATCATTAATCATATTTAAATCAGTAGTTGTAATAATTGTTTGAACATTTTCCGAAATATATTTTATCAAATTATTCCTTTTCATCACATCTAATTCACTAAAAATATCATCCAATAACAAAATAGGATAATCATCAGTATACTCCTTAAATACACCGATTTCAGATAATTTTAGAGCCAAAATAGCAGAACGCATCTGTCCTTGTGAACCAAATATAGCCAAATCTTTATCATCGATAAAAAAAGAAAAATCATCTTTATGAGGACCATATAAACTATTGCCATATCGACATTCTCTTTCAAAAGCCTCATCAATCTTAGTCTTTAGATTACTAATAGATATTTTTCTATCTTCATCCAATTTAAAACTACAATTATATTTCAAGTTTAAACCATCAATAGTCGTTATATCTTTAAAAATACCAACAATTTTCTCATTAATTAAATCAATAAATTTCTTTCTCTCTATACAAATATCCACAGCCAAAGAAATAAATTTATCATTAATTATTTCTAAATAAATCTTGTTTATATTTCCCTGCTGTTTCAATACTTCATTTCTTTGATGCAAAATACAATTAAAATCATTCATAAGTAAAACATACCTATTCAAAATCTGGCTAATTTCTACATTCAAAAACTTTCTTCTAACACTAGGACCATCTTTAATCATTCTAATATTATCAGGACTAAATATAATAACATTTAAATTTGAAACATAATCTCTAAATTTTCTAATTTCTTTATCATTAATAAAAACTTTTTTTTTATTATTTAATAACTTAATTTCTAGTTTTTTACTACTTCCATTACCAAAAATCTTAGCTTTAATATCAAAAAAATCTCTATTAAATTTTATTAAATCCTTATCCCCCACTCCCAAATATGATTTTGTTACAGCTAATACATAAATAGATTCCAGTATATTAGTTTTACCTTGAGCATTATTACCAATAAAAATATTTAATTTATCATTAAATTCTACGAATAAATCATCATAATTTCTGTAATTTTTTAATACTAAATTTTTTATTAACATCTTAAATAAATTTTTATGCTCATTTTTACACCTTTTTCTAAAGTTGGTATCCCTCTATATACATATATAATTATATCATAATTAACCCCTAAAATAAAGAAAAAAGACCTTTAAATAGCCTTTTTTCTACTTAATAATGTCCTTTCTAGTCTAATACATCTAGTAATTTGATTATCAATAATATTATAAGAAACATCAACAACAATTTCCTTATTATTAATAAAAATTAATTTTGTCTGTTCCTTACTTATTTTTTGATATTTTACCAAATTATTAAACGAAACCCAGACACAATCATCATATCTAGGAGAAGCTGTGGGAAAAAATATTAAACTTTTTGTCTCCTCAACAATAATTGGAACCTTTATTCTAACTCCAATCAAAGATTTAGTTCCATTTTGCCTTCCTACTAAATCACTTCCAAAAAATTTACAACTATCATCAACTATCTTTACTGCTCTCCTATCAACAACAAATTCATCATTTAATTCATAAACATAAGCCTGATTTTTATCTTTTGGTTTAATAATTAAAGTAGAACTACAAATTTCATAACTTTCCATAATAACACCCCCCAACTAAAAAAAGTTACATACATTAACAAATTTTTAATGTATATAACTCTATTAAACATATAAACATCCACAAAGGTTGTCGAAAAAGTATCTTAATAAGTTTTTATTGGTAAAACTAACTGAATTAAAGATTCATCATCAGAAGAATTTAAAATAATCGGACTATTATCATTATTTATATTTATCGTTATATTTTCTTTTGAAAAGCTCTTAATTGCATCAAGCATATATTTTGAACTAAATGATATTGAAATTTCTTTATCACAAATAACAGGCATTTTTTCTTCAACTTTACCTATTTCAGGAGAATTAGACAAAATTGTTAAAACACTATTCATAAGAACTAACTTAATTGTATTCTTTTCTCTATCAGAAGTAAGTAATGAAGCTCTATCAATCATTTCATACAATACATTAGCATTACAATCAACAGATATGTTGAAATCTTTAGGAATAATTGAAGACGTTGCCGGATAAGTTCCACTAAGTAATCTTGATAAGAATAATATATTTTTATATTTAAATAAAATTTTATTATTAAAAATATGCAATTCTATATTATTATTATTCTCATCGCCTATCATTTTTGTAAGTTCAACTAAATTTTTACCGGGAATAACTATATTTAATTCAGATGAAACTACGTCATCAAGTACTATCACTTTTCTACTTAATCTGTAACTATCTGTAGCCATTACTTCTAAATTACCATCTTTAATTCTAAAATTAATTCCTGTTAGAAGAGGTCTAGCTTCATTTTGAGAAGTAGCAAAAAAAGTTTGATTTACTAAGTTTTTAAAGACTTCTGTATTTAAAATAATTGGTTTCTCTGTTAAAGTTAAATCTAAATTAGGAAAATCAGCAGGATTAATACCATTTAAATTAAATTCCGTATTAGAAGTACTAATTATCATTTTAAATCCATCTAAAACTTCTATCATGATATCTGTATCAGGAAGTTTTCTAATTATTTCTACTATGTACTTACCACCAATAACTATACTTCCATATTCACTTATTTCACTAATTTTATCTCTATCAATTAAACATTGTACTGATATATCTGTATCACTAGCCGATAAATATAACCCTTCTTCAGTCAAATCAAATTTAATACCTGTTAAAATTGGGATTAAATTTCTTGGTGATATAGCCTTTGATACATGGGTTAAATTTTCTAATAATATATTTCTTTTAATTTTAAATTTCATTTTACATTCCTTCTTTCTTATATATTATATTTATTATTATAAAGTGGAAACTGTGGAAAACTCAATTTTTCCTTATATAATAAGTAAATATAATCAACAAACATGTGGGAAAATTCGACACATATTGACAATAATCAACAATTTATGTTGACAACCTATTTTTTAACTCACTAATTACAACTTTTAATTGTTCATTTGTTTTTAATTCTTTCTCAATTTTATTATAGGAACTAATTATTGTTGAATGATCTCGTCCTCCAAAATAAGTACCTATTTTAGGAAAAGATTCTGTTGTTAATTTTCTACATAAATAAATAGCTACTTGTCTAGGATAATTGATATTTTGGCTTCTCTTTTTACCTTTCATATCCTCAATTGTAATCTTAAAGTATTCACAAACTACTGTCTGAATTCTATGAACATCATTTTTATAAACACTTCTGTCGGTAAGTTGATCTTTTAAAGCATCGATAGCTGTATTCAAATCAATTTTTCCTCTATTAATCATTAATGCATAAGCAAATACTCTAGTAATAGCTCCCTCTAATTGTCTGACATCTGATGCAAAATTGTTGGCAATATATTCAATTACATCTTCTGGCACATCATTAGCCGTTTCTTGATGTGCTATTTTTTTCTTTATAATATTAACTCTTAGATCAAAATCAGGTGGTGTAATATTCGCTGTAAGTCCCCAATTAAAGCGGGTTAACAATCTATTTTCAAACATTTTTAAATCATCAACACTTCTATCTGAAGCAATGATTATCTGTTTTTCTGAATCATATAATTCATTAAATGTATGAAAGAATTCTTCTTGACCCTTAGTGGCACTACCTAAAAATTGAATATCGTCAATAATTAGAACATCAATTTTTCTATACTTGCTTTTGAAATTATCAATTTTATCAAAATTACTTTTTTCATTATATCTAACTGCATTAATAAAATCATTAACAAATTTATCACTTGAAATATATAAAACTCTTTTATCTGAATTTTGAATAATATAATTTCCAATTGCTTGCATCAAATGGGTTTTTCCTAATCCACTTTTACCATATAAAAACAAAGGATTATAAGCTTTTCCAGGTTTTTCCGCCACAGCACGCGAAGCCGTAAAAGCAAATCTATTGCTATCGCCGACAATGAAACTATCAAAAGTATACTTAGGATTTAAGTTAGCATCTTCAACTGTTTGTTTTATTTCCTTTTTTATTTCATTGTTTAAGTCACTAAAAGAACGTTGCTCGATTTCATTACTCTCTTTAAATTCAAACAAATAGGAAGTTCCCATCAGTTCTTTCATTACATTTTCCATTTCTTGTTTATAATGTGCCAAATTCTTTTTATAAAAACCGGCAGGAACAATAACGATAGCCTTATTATCTTTTAATTCCCATAGTTTTGTTCCTACAAACCAAGTAGTGAAAGACAAAGAAGAAACTAAATCTTTAATCTTGCTTAAAAACTCATTCCATAAATCATCGTAATTCATTAGCTCTCCTCCTTCTTAAAATTCATTTTAGCATAAAAAATTTATTTGTCCATATATATTACTGGTCTGTTAATAAAAAATTTATCCCTTTTATTTTCCTTTTTTCTGTAAAAGCCATTTCTAAAATTTTAGGGTTTTTATTTAGAAAAAAAGTTAGATTTTTAAAAAAATATTGATTTATTTTAAAATTGTATTATTATATATCACCATAAAAAAACTTTATATTTCAACCATCCTCCAACTTATCAACTCCCCCTGTGGAAAACTAATTTTTTCATTTCTGTGGAAAACTATTTTTTCCACAGGTTTTTGAACTAAAATAACAGGCTTTTCAACTGCTTTTAAATTTTTATCAACAACTTAAAATGGTGATTTTATTAGTTTTAAGAAATTTATCCACAATAAGGCATATTTTTACACAAAAAAAAGACTTGTTGAAAAATATCAACAAATCTTTTCAAAAATGTGGAAACTGTGGAAAAATAGTTCCAAGCTTTATTTTACTTGGAACTATCTTTTTATTTTTTCCACTCTATCATCCACTTGTCATAAACAGAGGCATTCGAACTTCTAGGAGGTGGATCAGCAATTTGCATTTTAACTATCATCGGTATCTTCATCATTTTTCCAAATGCAACACAAGTACCTGATTGCAATGACTTTTGTTTTTCAATAACATCAGCACTAATATTTGGAACCATCTTCTTTATATAATCCAAATCCGATGGATGGGTAATCTTAAAAATAAGAAAATTACTACATTGGGAAATAACAGTTTCTGAAAGTTCAGTTGGACGCTGAGTTATTAAATCCAAAACTAATCCAAATTTACGTCCTTCTTTGGCAATTCTTTCAAAAATATTATATCCTAATATCTCTAAATCACTATCATGTTGAACATATCTATGTGCTTCTTCCAACATAATATGTATTGGCATTGATCCCCTATCCTGTAATTTCTTACTAAATCTAAACAATATTCTAGAATATATTTTTACTAAATTCTTTGCAAACCTATCATCTATATCATCTAAAACAAAATTAATTATTTGAGCTCTTTTATCATTACCAACCATAATAAGTTCTGTAATAAATTCTTCCATACTAATAAAATGATCATATTCAAAGAATCTTCTATTAGTACTATTATTTATAGAATGTAATTTGACTTTTAAAGCTGTTCCCTCCGCGTAAGACCTTTCATTAAGTAATAACCCCTCGGAAATAAGTGCAAAATTAAGAGCAACTTCTAATTGATCTAAAGTATAATAAACTGGAACATAATCCTCATTCCATTTAGTATTATTATCAATAAATTGTTGAATATATCCCGTAACAAGAATTCTTTCTACAAACTGTCCTTGACTATCTATATCAAAACATTTTCTAAATTCCCTAGTATAACCAACTCCAGGAACTTGGACATCTAAGTTAAGTTCATCTGTATAACAATCCTGTAAAATAGTAAATATCTGATCTCTAATTCTAGCACTAACTTGATTTGAATATAAAACTGCTACAATTGCCTTAGCAATTAAGTGATTTTTATATCTTTTTGACTCTTCATCATCCCTAGCAAATACTGATACCAAAGATAACGTCTTTTCAATAACACTAAGTTGTGAATAAGCTGTAACATCTAACAGATTAGCATAATCATCAACATTTAATAACCATAATGGAATCCTTACAACATTATTGTTTTCCTCACTACCTGTGGAAAACATCTTATAATGAAAATTAACATTAAGATTGTTTATACTTTTAAAAGCATTATCATATTCATCAGTATTATTAAAGATAAAAATATTACTATTAAAAGGTATCTTATCTGGCATATTAAATAAATTTTGAACTAATCTAGCTACTCCATAAGTTTTACCACTACCTGTATTACCAAAAATAGCACTGTGGTTGCTCCACATCTCATCAATATTAATCTTGATTGGACAATCATTATATAAAGGAGAAAGTCCTAAAGTCATAGTCTTTGGATCATTATTCCCTACTAATTCCGCTAGTTCTGCATTGTTAATTAACCTAACCCTAGCTGAAAGACTAGGTTTTCTAATAATACCATTAAAAAATTTTCCCTCATGAAACTCACCTAAAAAAGAAATATTAACAGTATTATTTACAATTTCTTCTATTTCACCCAATATCTTTTTACTATTATCTTCGAAAACGACATTAAAATTAAGAATATCATCACTGACATTACCTGTTATTTGGACTGTTGCATAATTCTTACTAATTGCCATAATTTTCCCAAACACTAATAATCACCTCACTCTAGAATAATTATAACAAAACAAGATATTGTTGCCCATAACTTCGACAAAAAAAAGCAAATTTTACTACTAAAATGTAAAATAAATCCGAAAATTTTATTGACATCCCTGAATTTACCATATATAATAAAGTAGCATTTGACTTTGGAGGTGTTATAAATGAAAAGAACTTATCAACCTAATAATAGAAAAAAAGCTAAGAAACACGGCTTTTTTGCTCGTAAAAATAGTTTAGGTGACATTTTAAATAAAAGAAGAAGAAAAAACAGAAAAAGATTAAGTAAGTAATCCACCTAATGAGTGGTTTTTTCTTTATAAAAAAAGCTATTATCAATTTTTTAATGCCAATTCTAAATTTTTAATAGTCAGAAAGGAATGAAACTTACATGAAAAAGAAAAATATAATTAAGGAAAGCCGTGAATTTACTCAAATTTTAAATAATAAAACAAGTAAAAAGAACTATTACTATTCTCTTTTTTATATTCCTAAAAAATTATCTAATAATAGATATGGTATTTCGGTTCCTAAAAAAACTGGTACCGCTGTAATCAGAAATAAATTAAAAAGACAAATTAAAAGTATCATAGATAATAATGAAATTTCTATACAAAACTCCTACGACTATGTTATAATAATAAAGAAAAGCATATTAGATTTAACTTATCAACAAAAAGAACAAGAACTGATAAGTTTATTTAAAAAGATAGGAGAATATAATGAAAAAAACAACTAAAAGAATAATAATTTTATCAGTCTGTTTAATCTTAATGACAGGTTGTACTAAAACTTTAAAGAATTCTGATAATAAAGTAGTAACTAATCCTACTACTGGTCAAGCCCTAACTGAAAACATAATCTGTAAGCCAACTGATAAAGATGCTATCAAGATGTATGAAGAAAATAAAATTGATATTTCTAAATTACCAGCATGTTCTAAATTTTCAGCATCACCATTAAAAAATTACGAAGGTTTGTGGACAAGTCTCTTCGTTAAACCCCTAGCGTGGGTCATCATAAAAATAGGAGAATTAGTAAAAAGCTACGGGTTATCTATCATCTTAACCTGCTTAATAATAAGACTTATCTTGATGCCAATTACCAAAAAAACGGCTATTCAATCTGAAAACATGAAAAAAGCTCAACCAGAAATAGAAAAAATTCAGAAAAAATACAATGGAAAAACAACCAATGAAGCCCAGACAATGCAAGCTCAAGAAATGATGGCTGTTTACCAAAAATACAAAATAAATCCTCTATCAGGCTGTTTATTATCTTTTATTCAATTACCATTATTACTAGCCTTCCTAGAAGCGATAAATAGAACACCTGCTATTTTTGAAGATAATTTTCTAAATTTTCAAATGGGAACCACTCCATTAGTAGGAATATTTACCAATAAAAATTATTGGTACATCATCTTAATCTTACTAATCATGTTAACAACTTATTTCTCATTCCGTAAAACTCTAAAAGATCAAAGTGGAGTATCCGGCCAAGCCGCTCAAATGAAATATACAATTTACTTCATGTTAGTAATCATCTTAATTTCATCCTTTAGCTTACCATCAGCAACTGGTATCTATTGGATTACCTCAAGTTTATTTACTATTTTTCAAAATAAACTAGTAGAAAGAAAGAAGACTGATAAATAATGAATAAGTACATCTATGAAGCTAAAAATTATGAAGAAGCCGTTGGCAAAGCCCTAACCGATCTTAATACCACTGAAGAAAACCTTTTAATTAAAATTTTAGAAGAAAAAAATACCCTTCTTAAAAAAATAGTTAAAATAGAAGTAGTAAAATATAGTGATATCACATCATATTTAAAAGATATTACTACTAAGATCTTGAAAGAAATGGGCTTAACTACCAATTTAGAAATTAAAAAAAGAGAAAATCATATTGATATTAAAATCTTTTCTGACAACAATGCTATCCTAATAGGCAAAAATGGTAAAAATATCAATGCCCTTCAAATAATTCTAAGACAAATTATCAACACTCAAGTTAGTAATCAAATCTTATTAACAGTAGATGTGGAAAACTATCGTGAAAAAAGAAATAAAAATTTAGAGTTTCTAGCCAAAAAAATTGCTCAAGAAGTTTCTCGTACTCAAGTAGAAACTAAACTAGATAATATGAATTCCTATGAAAGAAGAATTATTCACAATACTCTATCTGATAATAAATACGTCTACACCGAAAGTATTGGAGAAGAACCTAACCGATGTGTTGTCATAAAACCTAGAAAAGAGGTATAAATTTCAAATACTTCTTTTTTTCTTCCTGAATTTATGCTAAAATAAAACCCGAGGAAGTGACCATATGGAAGACACAATAACTGCTATTTCCACTGCCCTAGGTGTAGGAGCTATTTCCATCATCAGAGTAAGTGGAGAGGATAGTATTAATATAGTAAATAAAATATTTAAAGGTAAAGATCTAACTCAAGTTCCCACTCATACCATTCACTATGGATATATAATTGATGAAAATAATAATAAAATAGATGAAGTTTTAGTTTCCATAATGAAGTCACCCAAAACCTTTACCACCGAAGATACCGTCGAGATTAATTGTCATGGAGGTATCGCTACAACTAATAAAGTTTTAGAATTACTTTTATCAAATGGAGCTCGCCTAGCCGAACCAGGAGAATTCACTAAAAGAGCCTTCCTAAATGGACGAATAGATCTTGTCGAAGCCGATGCTGTAATGAACCTAATTGAGGCAAAAACCGACAAGGCTCGAGCCCTATCTATCAACAGCCTCAGTGGAGAAGTATCAAATTTAATTAAAAGTCTTCGTGAAGAATTAGTAACCATGATCTCTAATATCGAAGTAAATATCGATTATCCAGAGTATGAAGATATTGAAGTCTTAACTAATAATAAAATTTATCCTCAGTTACAAGCTTACTATCAAAGACTTCTAACCATTATCAAAAAATCATCTGATACTAAACTAATTACCGAAGGACTAAACGTTGGCATCATAGGTAGACCTAATGTCGGTAAAAGTAGCCTTTTAAATAACCTTTTAGAAGAAGAAAAAGCCATAGTTACCGATATTGAAGGAACTACTAGAGATATCGTTGAAGGGAAAATAGTTTTAAATGGTATAATTCTAAATTTAATCGACACGGCCGGAATCAGGGAAACCAACAATGTTGTGGAAAAGATTGGTGTCCAAAAAAGTTTAGATATCATTAACAAATCTGATTTAATAATCTATATGTTAAATAACAATACTCCCCTAACTCCTGAAGACTTAACTCTTCTAACTAAAGTTAAACCCAAGAAACATATCATTTTAGTTAATAAAAACGATCTTGAAACCAAAATTGATTATACTAAATTACCATCTGATTACCTATCCATAAGCCTAAAAAATAACGATGGTATTTCTAAAATCAAAGAAAAAATCATTGAACTATTTAATCTTGGCGATTTAGAAACTAATGATCTAACTTATTTAAGTGACTCTCGAAGCATTTCTCTCTTAAAAAAATCTCTTCAACATATTGAAATAGCCTTAACATCAATCAATAACAATGAACCCATAGATATTGTAGAGATAGAGATTAAAGAAGCCTGGAATGCCTTAGGAGAAATTATTGGAGAAACCTATACTGAAGAATTATTAGATAATTTATTTAGTAAATTTTGTTTAGGAAAATAAAAAAAAGAAAGATGTGATAACTATGAAAGAACTATATGATGTTATAGTCGTTGGTGGTGGTCATGCCGGTTGTGAAGCCGCTCTTGCACCTGCCCGTATAGGGCATAAAACCCTATTAATAACTTCAAATATCAAGAACATTGCCACTATGCCTTGTAATCCCTCCATTGGCGGCTCTGCCAAAGGCATTATTGTCAGAGAAATAGATGCTCTCGGTGGTGAAATGGGTGTCAATGCCGATAAAACTTTACTTCAGATGAAAATGCTAAATTCATCTAAAGGACCTGCAGTTCATTCTCTTCGTGCCCAAGGAGATAAAGTCACTTATCCCCAAGAAATGTTGAAAACCCTAAAAAGCACCCCTAATCTTTCTATCCTTGAATCTACTGTCGAAGATTTAATTGTGGAAAACAACACCGTACTAGGAGTAATCCTTGAAAACGCTACCAAAATCTATAGTAAAACCGTTATTTTAACTACTGGAACCTATCTAAAGTCAGATATTTTAATTGGCGACACTCGAACTAGAGAAGGTCCTCATGGAGAAAAACCATCCCTTCATTTAAGCGATAACTTAAAAAAATATGGCTTTTCAATTTTAAGACTAAAAACCGGTACTCCGCCCCGAATAGCAAGAGATAGTATTGATTTTAGTCAAACTAAAAGAGAAGATGGCGATAAAGAAGCATACACTTTCTCTCATGATATCGCCCCACTCTATGATGTTAATAATCAAGTTCCCTGTCATCTAATCTACACTACTCCTACCACTAAACAAATTATTCTCGATAATTTAAGTAAATCTAGCATGTATGGAGGTCTAAATGACATTACCGGTGTTGGACCAAGATACTGTCCTTCTATTGAAGATAAAATTGTTCGTTTTAAAGATAAAGAAAAACATCAACTTTTCCTAGAACCAGAAAGCCTTTACTATGATGATATCTATTTACAAGGATTTTCTACTAGTATGCCTAAAGATATTCAAGAACAAATGGTTCACTCTTTACCAGGATTAGAGCATGCTAAAATTTTAAGATATGCCTATGCCATAGAATATGATGCAATCTACCCTACTCAGATAACAGCCAGCCTTGAAACTAAAATTCTTCAAAATCTCTTTACCGCGGGCCAAATAAATGGTACTAGTGGTTACGAAGAAGCTGCCGCCCAAGGCCTAATCGCCGGAATAAATGCTTCCTTAAAAATAGAACATAAACAACCCTTAATTCTCAAAAGAAATGAAGCCTATATTGGTGTCTTAATAGATGATCTTATTACTAAAGGAACTAAAGAACCTTATAGAATGCTAACTTCTCGTGCCGAATATCGTCTTCTCCTAAGACATGACAATGCTGATCTAAGATTAAGAGAATATGGCTACAAAGTTGGTTTAATTTCTAAAGATCGTTACCAAAAATTCCAGGAGAAAAAGCAAGATATTCATAATCTAATTACCTACCTAAAAGAAACTAAAATAACTCCTACTAAAGAGAATAATCTCATCTTAGAAAAATTAGGTACTCCTACCTTAAAAGATGGCATCTATCTCTATGATTTACTAAAAAGACAACCTATTACCATTTCTAATCTTAAAGAAAACAATTTACTAGTAAGTAATTATTCTAAAGAAGTAGAAGAACAGGTAGAAATTCAAATAAAATATGAAGGTTATATCGTTAAAGTTGAAAAAGAAGCTGCTAAAATGTTAAAAAATGAAAATAAAGAAATACCAGAAGATATAGATTACTTAAGTATCCCTAATTTAGCTAGTGAAGCTAGACAAAAATTAGAAGAAATAAGACCTCGAAATATCGGCCAAGCCCTTAGAATAAGTGGAGTTAACCCCGCAGATATTTCAATATTATTAATCTATTTAAGGAAGTATTATAATGACTAGAGATGAATTTATTAAAGCCCTATCTGACTTAAATATTTCCTTTACTGATCAAACTCTTGCTAAATTAGAAACTTACTATAACCTTTTAGTTGAAGAAAATCAAAAATATAATTTAACAGCTATAACGACCAAAGAAAGTGCCTATCTAAAACATTTCTATGATAGTCTAACTATCTCTAAAATTATAGATCTAGATACTCAAAAGATCTGTGATATAGGATCAGGAGCAGGTTTCCCAGGTCTTGTTCTAAAAATATTTTATCCTGATTTAGACTTAACTTTAATTGAAGCCAATTCTAAAAAATGCTTCTTTCTAAATTTAGTTATTCAAAAATTAAATTTAACTAAAATTAAAGTTATAAATGAAAGAGCCGAAATCTATAGTAAAACTAATAGAGAAATTTATGATATAGTTACTGCCCGTGCTGTTGCTCCCTTAGCACACTTGCTAGAATATTCTATACCGGCAGTTAAAGTTAATGGCTATTTTATTGCTATGAAAGGAAATGTTACCGAAGAATTAGAAAATATTTCTAATTATTATTCCTGTTTAAATATCCAATTAATAGATCAAATTAACTTTAATTTACCTCAAGAAAATAGTAACCGAACCCTTCTTAAATTTCAAAAACTTTCTCCTACTCCTTCAAAATATCCTCGTAAATACAGTGAAATAAAAAAGAAAAACCTTAAATAGTCTTCAAATCTTTTAGAGAAGACTATTTTTTTCTTTACATAATTGTTTATCAAAAATAGTTGTAAAAAACAGTTGTAAATTTCTTGAAAATATAGTATCATAAAAATAGAATAATAAAGGAATAGAAAGAGGGGTTACTATGGAACAAAACAACCAAATTATCCAGCTTCGCTTAGAAGATATAGTACCAAATAGATATCAACCAAGAATTAATTTTAAAGAAGAAGAGTTAAATGATCTAGCTTTATCCATTAAAGAATATGGAATTATCCAACCCTTAGTAGTAAGACCTTTAGCTAATAAATATGAATTAATCTCTGGTGAAAGAAGATATCGTGCGGCCAACCTAGTTGGTTTAAAAACAGTCCCAGCCATCGTTTCTAAAGTCGGGGATCAAACCAGTGCTGAACTAGCCATGATCGAAAATATCCAAAGACAAGATCTTAATGCTATAGAAGAAGCCAAATCCTATAAAAGATTATTAGATCTCGGAAATATGACTCAAGAACAGTTAGCGGAAAAAATGGGTAAAAAACAAACGACTATTTCTAATAAACTTCGTCTCCTAAATTTACCAGATGAAGTGCAACAAGCTGTTTTAGAAAATAAAATTTCTGAACGTCATGCTAGAAGTTTATTACAATTACCAACTAAAAAGCTTCAATTAGAAATCCTCGAAAAAATAATTTCTGAAAGATTACCAGTTAAAGCTACTGAATTATTAATCAAAGAAAAATTAGCTACTACCCCTGCTTCTAATTATTCTACTAAAGAAAGTCAAACCGATAGTGATATAGATATAAATAAATTAAATAATCCCACTATCAGTAAAAATAATTTATTTGAATTAACAGGAGATGATAAAATGAACGAACAAAATTATAATGACTTAATGCAACAACCAGCCAAACCTATCCCTGAAACCCCAATCCCTACTCCTCAAGCCCCAATTACTAAAGAAAATAATAGCATTTTTGGAAATAATTTTTTCCCATCTTTAGATGATGAAAAAACTAATATGAATCTAAATCCTTGGACTAATTCCACTCCAACTACTCCCGCTGCTTCTCCTAATCCAACTAGTCCTATTAACCAAGTCAGCCCAGAAACTCAAGGAGTTTCTGAACAACCGCTAAATCCTTGGATGGCTCCTACTGGATCTTCAACACCTGTTCCACCAACATCAGTTCCTTCTGAACCTGTAGCACCCGTACCAGGAAATTCTCTATCTAATGGAAATATGCCTAAAATGGAAGAAGCAACAACTATGTGGAATAATCAAACTTCCGAGCCATCTTCTCCTTCTGCTCCACTAAATACTTGGGAGCAACAATCCCCTACCCCTAATCAACCAAGTTATAATTTCCCTGGACAAGCTCCAACTTCAGAACAACCTGTAAATCCTTGGATGGTTCCTAATGAACCTCAACAATCTGTTGAACATCCTCAACCAACTTCTACTCCTAATAATTGGCAGTTCAATCCAATTAATACTCCTAATTTAACTCCACCTCAAGCCCCAACTCCAGAAACTAATCCTTGGAACAATACCAATAACTTAGCATCTGGACCATTACCAGGATTTATTGAACAACCATTGCCAGAACCATTCTCACCTCTACCTCAGAATCCTGTTTCCACTCCAATGCCTAGCGTTTCAAATGTTAACGTTAATGCTAATGCTACCCCTCAACCTACTAATATCGTAATGCCAGAACCTCCAAAATACAATATCAATGATGCTATAAATATTATTAGAACAGCTATCGCCGATGTTGAAAAATCTGGACATAAAATTCAAAGTAGTGAAATTGATATGGATACTGAATATCAAATCATCATTAAACTACCAAAATCTAATTAATTTTTAAAAATATTAAATCAAAAAAATAGTCTATGTTCCTAAAAATATAGACTATTTTTTATATTTTCTACTTTAGTAGCCTACCTTCTGTTCTTCTTGTTCCTCTTTTTCTTTCCATACTTTTTCTAAATCATTATCATTATTTCCCACTACTGGTTCTGTTCCCTTAACAAAATAAAATACCTTAGCCTTACTATCTCCTTCTTGAGCTGGTTCTCCTGTAATAGGATTAACCAACACTCCTGTAACATCTTGAGGTGTATCATACCACTTCTCTTCCTTATCCTTAAAATAGTTTTCCATAGTATCTATCCATATTTCCTTATGATGTCCCAAATCTTCTTTCGTTAAATCTCTGTTATCATCGTATCCTGTCCAAACTCCTAAAACCGCTGATGGTGTATAGCCCATTATCCATAAATCACTATTAGTAGTTCCCGTCTTAATAGCATATTTATTAGTAATTTTTGATAATAAACTAATAACCGTAGGATAATTATAATCAATAAAACTAGCATCATAAGTATAAGTAAGCATTTCACTTAAAATAAAGCATAAATTTTCATCTAATATTTGTTCTACATAATTATCATATTGATACAAAACATTCCCATCCTTATCCTCAATTCTTTCTATATAATGTGGAGAAATCTTTGAACCCAAGTTAGCAAATATCGAATAAGCACTAACCATATCTATCAAACTAATTTCTTCTGTTCCCAAAGCTAAAGACGGAATAGGAGTCAAATTGCTCTTAATACCTAACTTTTTAGCTGTATTCACTAACATATCTTCACCTAAAAATAAATTTGTTTTAACTGCATAAACATTATCTGAATAAGATATAGCCGCTCCCATAGAAATAGCTTTATTAGCATAAACATCATTATAATTTTTCGGAGTATAGGTTTTCCCATTTGAAAAAGAAAAAGTAGTTTTTTCACTAATAAAACTAGAAGCTGCCGTAAATCCATTTTCTAAAGCCGAATAGTACAAATACGGCTTCATCGTTGAACCTACTTGTCTCACTGCTGAAGTAGCTCTATTAAAAACACTAAAATTATAATCAACTCCTCCCATTAAAGCCATAACTCCCCCTGTTTTAGGATTCATCATAATACCAGCTGCTTGTAATTCACTACCACCACTATCAATATTCTTGCTAATAGCGTCCTCCAAATCTGCTTGTGCCTCACTATCTAAAGTTGTATAAATCTTTAATCCACTAACATTAGTAAGCGAACTAGGAATATTATCTATATTATTAAGTTCTTTCAAAACCTCATCTCTAAAATATAATAAATTATCATAATATTTGGTTTCATTAGAAGTATTATAAATAAGCTTAATATTATATGCCTCATCGGCCTCTTCTTCCAATATATCTCCATTCCTTACCATAGCCTCTAAAACAATTCGTTGTCTCTTTTTAGCAAGTTCCTCATTAACAAACGGCGAATAATTAGAAGGACTTTGAGGTATTCCTGCCAACATACTAGCTTCTGCTAAAGACAAACTACTTGCACTATGTCCAAAATAGTGGTAGCTAGCATTCTCAATTCCATACACTCCTCCGTAATTAATCGTATTTAAATATCCCTCTAAAATTTCCTTTTTGCTATAATGGGTTTCCAGTTCAAAAGCTAACATCGCCTCTTCTATTTTTCTAGACCAGGTTTTATCATAATTCAAAAATAAATTTCTTGCATATTGTTGAGTAATAGTTGAAGCTCCCTCAGTAAGACTACCCGATTTAATATTCTTAACCACAGCCTTCAAAATTCTTAAATAATCAAACCCCATATGCTTATAAAAATATTTATCCTCTGTATCTATAGTAGCCTTTAATAAGTAGTCACTAACTTGATCAACCCCAATCCATTGATCACTATCATTAAATAAAATCTCCTCTTTATTATCATATAAATAATAAGACTGAGAATTACCTATCGCAGGAGCTGTTGTTATTAAACAATAAACATATAAACCAATATTTATAACTACAAACACACCAATCATTATCCCTATTCCTAATAAAATCCTCTTTAAAATTCGTCGTGCTTTTTTCATCAATATCAGTCCTTCTAACTTTAATAAATTTATCCTAATTCTATTATTCCTAAAATAAATAAAAATATGTTTTGTTTTTGTATATTTTGTGGTATAATGTATAGCGATTAGTTTGGAGGGATTTAAACGAAAATAAAAATAACTGGATTTTTAAAAAATGTATCAGAAAACAATATAAAATTAATAGAAACGACTGGAATAAAAACCAAAAATAAAATTAGTTATTTTCTAGACAATGTTAAAACAATTTTTCATACCCCTAGTGCAACTAATTATTCAAATAAAGAGTACACATTAGTAAGAGAAAGTACTGAATTTACCTGTGCCATCCATTTTCATGAAGGGCACAATTCAGTAGCGGAATATAAAATAAAAGAAAATGATATCAATTTAGAAATTAATATTTATACCAAATCCATTAATCATATAGCTAATCATATAACCATAAATTATCTTGTTCTAGATTCTGATGAAGAGTATATATATAATATTGAATTAGATGAACCACATGAATAAAGAAACCCTAATTAATGATATTATTACTCAAAATAGGAATTATGCTAAAGAAAAAACTGCTCTCAAAGTAAAAGTTGCTATTTTAAACACTAATATATCTCTCTCAGAATTAATTTATATTGATACTATTTCTAGAGTTTTATCATTAAAAACAACCATTGATAATGATTATCTAATAAATTCTCATACTAAATATCAAACTACAGCTATCTTAGATCAATACCGAGTTTATTTTAATAATCTTTTACCTATTGCTAAATTAAATGATAATATTGAAACTCTTTTAAATATCATAACTACAAGTGGTTATTGCTCTATAATTGATAATAGTCTCTATTTTGAAAATCATAAATTAGTTATGGATGATGGAAATTATACTGATTATCTAAGAAAAATAAATTATCTTTATACAGTATCACCTCAATACGATAAAATATACATTTATGATGATAATTCTTTAGAATACACAGACATTCTTAAGTTATTACACATCAATAACGTCGAAGTTATAACCCTTCCCGATCTACCATCTGTTCCTAACTTTGAAAATATTGATGATTTAAGAATAAAATCTCTAAAATTAGAAATAACTAAAGAAGAAATAGAAACTATTTTTAAGAATATTAATAAATTATTATCACTATCTTCCACTATTTCCGCAAATTATGAAAAATTAGATACTAATATTGAAAATAACTTAATAACATTATTATATAATTATAATAATATAATATTGAAAGTCGTTACTACTTTAAATTTAAATATATTAAAAAAATATATCGTTAATATTATTAATACTAGTAATACTTATCTTCAAATTCTAGAAAATCATAAACTACAAGAAGAGCAAATAAATGATCTTAAAGCTCTTAAAATAATATTAACTAATTCCCTAGACTTACTAGGAATAATACCAATTTATTTATAGGAGGAAAGAAATGAATTTAAACCAAATGAAAAAAGAAGATTTAGAATTATTATCATATACTCGTATTGCTGAGTTATATCTTAAAGAACATAAAAAGCCTATGACAACTGCCGATTTATTTCACGAAGTATGTAAATTATTAGAATTAGGAGAAAAAGATTATCAGAATTTAATCGCTGACTTCTTTCAATCTCTAACTACCTCTAAAGAATTTATTCTCTTAGATAGTGGTAAATGGGATTTACGAGATAATCACATTGTCAAAGTTCAAGTCGATGATGACGAAGAAGAAGAAAATAGTTCTGACGAAGACTCTGACAATGATGATGCTACCATCGAAGATGACAATCTTGACGAAGATTTTAATTCTGTTGATAATAATTATGATGATACAAATGATGATTTAAGTGATTTAACAATAGTTGATGAAGAAGATATGGATGAATAATTCCTATCTTTTTTTAGTATATATTTTTAATTATTAAATATATATTATTAGGTGATAAAATGCAAAAACAAACTGTAGGAATTCCTAGAGCCTTTTTATATTATCGATATAAAGATCTCTGGCTAACATTCTTTAAAAAATTAAATATTTCCACAATTGTAAGTCCTCCCACCAACAAAGAAATAATTACTTTGGGTCAGTCCTATTCTGTTGATGAATCCTGTATTTCTTCTAAAGTTTATTTAGGGCATATAGCTATTCTTCGTAACAATTGTGACTATGTCCTTATTCCTCGTGTTTCCGATTATGGTAAAGATGAAAAAACATGTGTTAAATTTAATGGTCAGTATGATATTGTTAAAAATCTTTTCCCTGATCTCCCTCTTCTCGATTACAATATTGAAAAAACTAAACATACCAATGATTTATTATCATTTATCAAAATAGGTCATAAATTAAAAAAGCCTTTACCCTTAATTATTAAAAGCTACTATCAAGCTAAAAACTATCAAGCCAAAATTGAAAAACAAGAATTTATTGATCAGAACCAACTTCTAAATACATCTAATCTAAAAATTCTTATAGTAGCCCATCCTTATAATATTTATGATGATTATATAGGCAGGCCTATTATTGATATCTTAACAAAGTTAAACATAACTATCCTCTATGCTGATAAAACTGCTAAGAATATAGCTCGTAAATATTCTAAATACTACTCTCCTACCCTATACTGGACCTATTCTAAAGAATTAATTGGCTCTATTGGTTATTATAAAGATAAGATAGATGGCATTATCTTTGTAACAGCCTTTCCGTGTGGACCAGATTCTCTTGTAAATGAACTCTTAATCCGTAAATTAGAAGGAATACCTATGACCAATATTCTAATTAATGAGTCCACTGCCGGTGCCGAAGCCGGCCTTCAAACCAGATTAGAAAGCTTTATCGACATCATTAAAGAAAAGAAGTGTATCCATGACTAAGCCAATTATTTCCTTTCCACATCTAGGAAATTACTATATTCCTTTCTACTATGCCATCAAAAATATAACTAAATCCCAAGTTTTAATACCGCCTAAAATAACTAAAAAAACTATTTCTCTAGGTAGCAACAATTCCCCTGATTATGTTTGTGTTCCCTTTAAATATAACCTAGGAAATTATATTGAAAGCCTCGATCAAGGAGCCAATATCCTTCTTCAAGCCGGAGGTGGTTGCCGCTACGGTTACTATGCCGAATTACAAGAACAAATTCTCAAAGATTTAAATTATAATTTTGAATTTGTAAATTTTATTGAAGATAATCATGTTTCTCTTAAAAAAATATATAAATTTGCCAAAAAATATAATCATAAACTAAATATTTTTACTTACAGTTACTATGTTTTAAATGCCTTTATCATGATTTTAATACTAGATAAACTAGGCAAATATCCTAGAGAAAACATGGGCTTTGAACTAACTTCTGGTAGTTTTGAAAAAATTGAAAAAAATCTTTTTCAAGATCTAAAATCTCCTACTCAAAATCCTTTAAAATTACTAAAAATATATTTAAAATATCGCAAACTATATAAAAATTGTCCTATCTCTAAACCTAAGAATTGCCTCAAGGTAGGTATAGTTGGAGAATTATACTCTATAATGGAACCCTATTGTAGTTGCAATGTTGAAAGAAAACTAGCCAAAATGGGCATTGAAGTTCATCGCTTTACCACCCTCACCTATCTCATGTTAGAAAAAAAACATAAGATAAAAAAACATCTTAAAAATAGTAAAAAATATCTAAAATATTACCTTGGTGCCGATGCCACCGAAAGTGTCTCCCTGTCCCTTTCTCTAGCTAATCAAAACTATGATGGAATAATTCATATCAAAAGTTTTGGCTGTACTCCAGAAATTAACGCCATGCCCATTCTCTCTAAGATCAGTAGTGACTATAAAATACCAATAATTTATCTAAGCTTTGACGCTCAAGATAATGAAGTTGGTATAAATACTAGACTTGAAGCCTTTTATGATATGATACAAAACAAGAACCAACAAAAATAGTTCTTGTTTTGTAATACAATAAAAAAACTAATTTAGTAAAAACATCAAAATAATCTTTTGTATCTTAAAATAATGTGTTATAATATTAATGAAAGAAATGAGTAGATACTATGAATACATTAATAATTATAATTTTAGTAATATTTTTAATCCTAAGTTTTCTGATCTTGACTCTTAACTATAATTCGTCTAAGATCGCTCTTTTTTACTTTGGACTTTGCCTCGTAGGCTACCTTCTTGCCTTTCGTAACTTCTCCCTTTTAAATCTATCCCTACCCGCTAGTATCTTTCTTTATCCTGCTATCATCTCTCTCTTATACCTCCTAATTGAAAAATCTTCTCTCAAAGATACTAACGAACTAATAATGAAGAAAGATTATTTATTATTTATAACTATTCTTTTATTAATGCTAACTAGTGGCTATATTCCCTCTGTCAATGATAGTAATGCCATTAATATTCAGAATACCTTTGGTAATAATTTTGCCATCTTAATTGCCTATCCTCTATCCCTAATGATCTCTGAGTATCTTCTAGTGAAAGTCTATACCAAATTAAAAAAAATCTATAATAGCCCTTTTCTAACTATTATAATTACCTCTAGCCTAGCAATTACCATCTATCTTTTAATATATAATCTTATAGTCAATATAACTATCTTAGAACCTTTAAAATTATTTTATTCAGTAGCCTTAAGCTACTTAATTGAAATAATTTTAACTATTATCTTCTACCTTAGTATTATCAGTATCTTTCCTAAAAAGAAGGTGAAAAAATGAATATAATACTTTTATTTAGTGAATTAGTTTTAACCTTATCTACTCTAATTGTTTTATATCATAAATATAAAAAAGAAGGAATATACGCTTGGATAGTTTTAGCCACTATTCTTAGTAATATAATGATAACTAAAACTATTAATATATCTGGATTAGATATTAATTTAGGAATTATAATTATTGCCACTATCTTTATTGCCACTAATCTTTTAATTCAAAAAGAAGGTGAAAAAGAAACTAACAAAATAATCTTAACCATCTTTTTGACCTCTCTTCTAACTAATTTTCTCTTAATTTTAGTTAGTTTCTTAGATATAAGCTCTTTAACTACAAGTATGGATAATGCTTATAATAAATTAGTTATCAACAATATTTTGTTGATAACAATAAATAATATAATATTGTTAATAACCTTAAAAATAAATTCATATTTATATTATAAAGTTAAAATAATTGAAAATAAAATCTGGGTTAGCAACATTATTTCAATGATGGTATCAGAACTAATATATGGAATTCTATTAGGAACAATGTATTTATCCTATTACCATACCTTCTTCGATACCACTATTATTACCATTATTAGGTTCCTCTTTGCTATTTTAACCCAATCTTTAGGAACTATAATAATTTATTATTTTAATAATCAAAAATCATAAAGGAGTAAAGAAAAATGAGAACTAGAAAACAAGAATTAATAAGTGATGAATTAAAACCAATCGTTAGTAGTACGATCAAAGAGGCTAGAGCCAAATATAATTATTCTCTAGAAGATTTAGCTAAAGCCTTAAATTATAAAAAGAATCGTCAAACTCTTCATAAATATGAAACAGGTAGTTTGAATATTCCTTACGATATTTATTTCGAAATATGTCGTATTTTAAATATTGATAGTAATATCATAACCGAAGCCCCTACTAGTAAGGAAGAACAACAAAAATTAGAAAAAAAGATGATAAAAGAATACATGAGTAGTTTAAGAACTGATAAAGATTTAACCCCTAAAATGGAAAAAATGATTAATACTTATAAAAATATATCTTATGAACCATTGACTAATAAAAGTGAATTAACTCTAAAAATATCTGATGACTCCATGTCTCCAGTATATTTAAAAAATGATAAAGTATATTTTCAAAAAGTTCAAGATTATAAAAATGGCGATGATATAGTCATTGCTATTAAAAGTAATACTCTAGCAGTTAGAAGATTATATCGTTATCCTAAAGGAATTATTCTTCAAGCTATAAACCCTAAATATCAAACTATAAATATAAATATTATATCTAATGATATGATTTTAGGAAAAGTAACATCTATATACAGAGAAATAAAATAATTATCTATATATAGATGTTTTTTTAGATATCAAAAAAGCATAGATGCCTGATATCTATGCTTTCTATTTAAAATAACTATCTAGCTATTTTAAATCAAATTAGTTTAAAGCTTCTTTAAGCTTGCTTCCAGCCTTAAAAGAAGGAACAACTCTAGCGTCGATCTTAACTGCTTCTCCAGTTTGTGGATTACGTCCAGTACGAGCTTCTCTCTTTTTAGCACCAAAAGTACCAAATCCTACTAAAGTAACTTTTCCACTCTTCTTAAGTCCTTCAGTAATTCCTTCCATTACAGCTTCTATAGCTCTAGCAGCATCAGCCTTAGTTAAATCAGCATTCTCTGCAACAAATTCTACTAATTCAGCTTTTGTCATATTGTTTCATACCTCCATCTTAATAATAATAAGCAATGATTACTTGTAATCACTTCTATGCTTACAACAATAAGATACCACGAACAGTCAATAAAATCAATACTTTTTTCTCATTAAGTAACTAAAAAGCACAAAAAAACTAATACACCCTGATAAAGTATATTAGTCCTAGTTTAGCAAGAGTTGTAACCGTTTGTATTACTTAAAATACAAACCCTTAAAGTAAATATTATCAGTACCTACCCCAACTTCTTATCTTTCGAGTTTAACTTTCTCAAAACAATTGCTTTATTTAGTGGAGATAAGAAATTATTTCACAATAATCCTTCTTTCCAAAAACAATATCATAAACCATAATTACTTATTACCCTACGACAACAATATTGTAAAAACAATACTCCAAAACTAAATACTATATTTCAAATACTCAATTTCAGAAATCATAAGTAACAACTAACATCTAAATTCATAATACTGTTACTCTAAACATCTATATTATATCATACTTTATCTAAATGTCAATAGTTTTTTTGGCTTTTTTAAAAGTAAATTAAAAGAAGCTTTTTTAACTTCTTTTAATTTACTAATTACTTATTATCCATCTCTATCTTAAGAACCTGCCAAGGTTATCTGTAAGACTACTATTAATTAAGAACTATAACACAATCGCTATCATGTTATTAGCTCCTTTATTAATAACTTTAGTTAAAGTCTGCCCCAATTTATACCTAACACTCTCTGGCATCATCGATAATTTAGCTTGTATTCCCTCTTGAACTATTACATCTAAACTCCTACCAAATATTTCACTTTTCCATATCTCACTATTATTATCTTTAGTAAGATAATTAATAAGTTCCTTACTTTGTAGTTCACTACCTATTATTGGTTCAAATGTCGACTCTACATCTACCTTAATCATATGAATAGAAGGAGCTTTAGCCTTTAATTTAATACCATATCTTGATCCTTGCTTAATTATCTCTGGTGTCTCTAATTTCATATCACTCAAAGTTGGAGAGGCAATTCCATAACCTGTTTGCTTAACCATCTTTAAAGCCCCTTTAATTTGATCGTATTCCGTCTTAGCAATATTATATTCCTGGAAAATAGATAACAAACTAGCCTTCGAAGTAATATCAATTCCAATAATTTCATTTAAAATCTCATTATATAATGTCGTCGGAGTATCTAGTTGAATAGTTACTTCTCCTAACGAAGCATTAACTTCAGATATATAAGATTTCTCTATATATTGGCTTTCTCCAAAATGCTTGGTAATTTTATCTATATCACGTAACTTATTAACTTCTACCACACTCTCTTTAATCTTACTAATAAACTCTTTCTTTAAATAATGATTATGATCCAAAGTTGCCACCCATTCTGGCATATTAACTTTAACTTCCTCAATTGGAAATTCATATAATGCTTCTTTTAAGATATTATACATATCCCTTTCTTGCATATTCTCAATACTAATAGGCATTACCGGAACATCATATTCATGTTTTAAGCTTTCAGCTAATTTTTCTGTCTCTGGTAACATCGGATGAGCAGAATTTAAGATAACAATAAATGGTTTTCCGATACTCTTAAGCTCCCCTATGACATTAGCTTCCGCTTCAATATATTCATTCCTTGGTATATCTCCAAAAGAGCCATCAGTAGTAACTACTATTCCTATTGTTGAATGTTCTTTTATAACTTTTTCTGTTCCTATCTCTGCCGCCTCTACAAAAGGAATAGGTTCTGAATACCAGTATGACCTGTTTTTGTGATACCCATAAGTCTTTTTAAAAATTGCTCAAAAGCAACCTGTATTTTTCTTAT